>JAAUPE010000101.1 GCA_012034595.1 Calothrix sp. CSU_2_0
ACTTCCAAACTCCTAATTCCAAACTCCCAACTCCTAACTCCTAACTCCTAACTCCTAACTCCTAACTCCTAACTACTGATTCCTGATTCCTGATTCCTGACTTACTAAATAGGAAAAAATAACAATGATTTATCAACCTCCACCAACAGGTGAATCAATAGATTTAGACTTAATCGATTGGAATTACTTGAATGAAACCCGAACCGAACTGCAACCAGAAGATTTGAAAAAAGCAGCATATTTGAGTCAATCAATAAACCAACCCGAACAACGCTGGCAAGTTTACCTTTGTGCATTAGGTGTTTTGGGTTTTCAAGAATGGTTAAAAGAACGTGGATTTAATAATAATCAAATTAATATTAATCAATCTTCAATTTGGCAACCTGCATATGCAAGCTTAATTGCCGCAGCTTGTAATATTCAAGTTGGTAATTTTCAAGTTTGTCTAATCACAACTAATAAATTTACAAACGAACATAGCTTTCCATTTGCTGTTTTCGATATTCCTGAATTGACAGCACATTTTTACGTATTGATGCAAGTAGACGAAGAACAAAACCAAGTTGCAGTATCTGGTTTTATCAATTACAAACAATATTGTGATTACCAAAGCATAGCAAATATAGAAATCGAACCCGATTGGACTTACACATTACCAGAAATCTTATTTAACCAAGACGCAAATACATTATTATTAAACCTGCGCTGCTTAGATGTAGATGCAATTGAATTACCAAAAAACTTAACTACAAACCAAACCGAAAAAATCGCGTTACAACAAAAATTAGTAGCCATAAAATCACAACTAAAAACAAAACAAATTTGGGAATTATTAACCCTAGCGGAAGGTAAAATATTGCTAAATAATCCAGAATTAATTAACTGGGTATATGAAGCATTATCACCTTCATTAATACAACCTTTAATTAACGTTGGTTTGTGGCTAAAAAATCAAATCGATACGGGAACTCAAGAATTAGGTTGGATGTTAATGCCTTCAGTTACACCTTCACAAATGCGTGACTTAAACGAAGGTTTTGATATTATCCGCTCATCCTTAGAAAAAAAAGGAGTTCATATTCCAGTAACTGCATGTGGTGCTTTTCGAGATGTAGATTGCGATCGCGGTAGTTTGCGTTTATATGCAATTATATGGTTTTTAGATGAGATACAGGATACTCAGGAATGGATGCTATTGATTGCTTTGGGTTCGCAACCTTCTAAATCGATGCCTACAAATATTAAGTTAGAAATTTGTGACGCAACCCAAACGTTAATTTCTAAGTTTGTTGAAGATACTAGTAAAGATGTAGCTTTTGGAAGGGTTGTCGGAAATATAAATGAGAATTTCCAAGTATCTATAAATGTAGATGGTATAATGTTTGAACTTCCACCTATTGGAATGAATTTAGATATGTAAAGATAAATAAAAAACAGAAAAATAAATAGTTTTATGCTGAATTATTGGGAATATTTAATAATATAAATAAAAGCTTGAAAATGTATATTTTTATCTGTAACTACAGCAAATTGCAATTATATGAGGTACAGTCAAACAATTCAAGTAATATTAACGAACCGCCAAGAACGCCAAGGGAAGAAGTAATTATATTCACAAATGATTTAGGATTGCTATATAAAGCTATTTTACTTCTGACTTCTGCTGTTTGAAACCCGAAATGTCTAATTAAAACCATGAAAAATAATACTCATATTTTTAATCTTAAAGTTCAAAAAATCGAACAAATATGTTTATTTGAATTGACTTGGGGGCAAAAACAAAGACTAGCTACACAGATAAATTATCCTACTAATTTGACCAAGATATATCAAGATTGGCGACGTGCATATTTAAATTTTTATCAGTCAGAAAACCTGCGTGGACGGGCTATAGAAGATGAAAATGTCGTATTATGTGTAGATTGGCATGCAGAACTAGTAAAAACAGAAACTAAGTTAATATATGAATTTAATACCTGGTTGCGAAGTGTCGAATTGTTTGAAATCCGCGCTCAAATTTCCCGTGGTAGTGAAGAATCTCAAGACGAGAATTTAAAAGTTAATCAAACAGTTAATCAAACAATCCAAATTTTCTTAACTTGTTCCCCAATCGAATTAGACCGTTTTCCTTGGGAAGCATGGGAAATTGGGACTGAATTTACAAATAATCGTACAATTCAAATTATTCGCGCACCATTACAAATAACTTCAGAAGCTACTTTATCCCCACTTCGGCAAAATAATCGCAAAACTCGAATTCTAGCAATTTTAGGTGACGAGACTGGACAAAACTTTAAAGCAGAAGAAGAAGCTTTAAAAGAACTAAAAAAAATCGTAGATGTTGAATTTACTGGTTGGCAACCCCAAGAAACACCTAGTCAAGTTAGAAAAAATATCATTGATGCGATCGCAAATGAAAAAGGTTGGGATTTACTCTTTTTTGCTGGACATAGTAACGAAACTGAAATTACAGGGGGAGAACTCGGAATTGCACCAGGAGTATCCATATTTATTAATGAAATTGCGACTCAACTGAATGCAGCTAAAAAACGTGGTTTAAAAGTTGCTATATTCAACTCCTGTAGCGGATTAAATATTGCCGACAGCTTAATTGATTTAGGCTTTAATCAAGTTGTTGTCATGCGTGAACCAATCCATAATTCTGTTGCTCAGGAATTTTTAGTGCGATTCTTACACAGCTTAGGAGAACATCTTGATTTATACGAATCCCTAACAAAAGCACGGCAATTTCTTCGCAATCAAAAAAGCCATACTTATCCATCTTCATACTTAGTACCATCACTATTTTGCCATCCAGGAGCAGAATTATTTCGCATTCCCGTTGTGGGTTGGAAACAACACTTTCAACGAAGTTTGCCGAACTATTACGAAGCAGCAATAATCACAGCAACTCTCCTTCTCAGTTTACTTACCCCCGTCCAAGAAATTCTCCTCGATGTTAGACTATTTACCCAAGCAGCTTACCGTAATTTTGTCCCCATACCCAACGAAGAAGCTCCCCCAGTTGCCCTAGTCGAAATAGATACTAAATCTATTGCTCGTCGGAAACTTCCCCCCAATCAACTATCACCAATTAGTCGTGTTTACCTTGCCGAATTAATGGAGCAAGTTAGAAAACTAAATGCATCTGTTGTGACTTTAGATTTTGTCGTTGATACACCTCAAAAAGAACTAGAAGGGGATAAAAAATTAGGAACAGCAGTAACACGAGCTGTAAACCAAAATGCTTGGATTATTTTTACTACAAATCTTGATAAAAATACTAATCAAGAATCAGATATTAATCAGGCAAATGGAATACGCGATCGCAATTGGACAGTACAGGGTTATAACGATGCACATCCTTACTTTGTGGAATTACCAGACGCAAATCAAGGTTGTCGGCAAATATGTCCTATTTCCTACTTAATGGCATTAGTACATACAGCCAAACAAGAAATAACCGATTTACCCCAACCAAAAACTAGCGGAAAAGTCGATTTACGAACTCAGTTACTAGATACGATTGCCAAAGAGCGATCGCAAAAAGGTAAATTACAAAAACTTTCCCAATGGCAACCTCCCTTGGGATTACAGCCAATTGTCGATTACTCCATACCTCCCAAACAAATTTATACCAAAATTCCCGCTTGGAAACTGTTAGAAAATCCCGATATCAATCAATTTCCCTTAATTTCCCAACAAGTAGTTCTGATTGCCGTTGGTGATGATGAGCGTTTGGGAATGGTATCTGGTCAACCCGATCGCTTACCCACTCCTTTAGCAATGAACTACTGGACAAAACAACCTTGGTTAACAGGGGGTGAATCTTTAGCATACATGACTCACCATTTTTAACTCAGCGTTTGGTTACTCCCATTCCCGATTTTTGGATGGTTGGAGTCGCGCTAATTCTCGGTAAAATTGCGGCAATATTACTCGCACAAAAGTCTCCATTAAATCCTAAATTACGACTGAAAATACTAATTAGTGCCTGCTCATTCGTGATTCTTTACCTACTTGCAGCACTACAAATTTATATCTCTGCGGCAATATTACTGCCTTGGTTCTTACCATCATCGGCATTTTTAGCTTACATAATTCCAGCAATAAGGAGCAAAAAACATGCTTAATTTTCAAAACATGACTAAAATTCGGAGAACATATCGCAGTAATAAAATTAAAAGTATAAGCTTGATTTTAATTGCGATCACAGTTTTTCTCATGACTATAGTTTTTGATAATATCAATCATCGAAGTTTAGCCATATCCCCCACAATACAAAATCATCAACTTTCAAACATACTTATTGCTCAAAACCAAAAATCAAACGCAGCTTGGATAATCTCGCTCTTTCAAAAATCCCCTAAACGACGTTTGGGAGCACGAAATTTCAATTTAACTCCTATTTCTCCAGGTTTAGTAGATACTATTATTAGTTGGAATAGCAAACCATTATTTTTATGGGATAGTAATTTAAATTCCACAGAATACCAAAACACAAAATTAATCGTTCGTGAGTTCGATACTCAAAAACAAGTTTGGGAATCAAACATTGACATTAATCAAAAGAAAGCTGTATATAACAGTAAAGAACAGCTACGACCAGGTACATTGTATGTATGGCTAATTGAAAAGGAACAAGAGAAGGAAAAAAGTAATCTAATTGAACCAACATTATTTAGAATCATGTCAGTAAAAGAACGCAAAAAATTGACATAGAACTACAAGAATTAGAGAAAAAATATAGATTAGCCGGAGTATCCCCAGAAGAAATAGAACTCAGAAAAACCGAATATTTTCTCAACTATCAATTTATAGATTTATCCAACAATACAATGAATAATCTCTGGTCTGATGCTTTAACTTCTTTATTTAGTGTCGAAAAGCCTTCTCAAACATTTATAGAACTGCGAGAAAATCTATTTAAAAATATCAAGACTTCATCTCTTAATAAAATAGAGCTTTAGTCTAGTTTTAGTTTGAGTTTTAACCACAATATATCTAATAAATTATTGCGATTTAATTGTACTATTTACCAGGAGTAAAACATGTTTAATTTCCCAAAAAATAGCTCTCAAAAATCTCTAATTAGTCTTGCACTTATTTCCCTGAGTATCTCCTCATTGGGAATCGATAGCACAAGTCTTGCAGCATCACACACAATTCAAAAAAATAGCTCAGAAAATGTCATTATTGCCCAACAATATACAGGTTGGATATCAACACTTTTTCAACGTCGTCCCCGCAGAAGAAATGGTGCGAGAAATGACGTTTGCTCTATTTCCCCAGGTTGGGTAGATACCTACATGGTTTGGAATGACAAACCGCTCTTTTTATGGCGTAGTATGGATAAACAAGCAAAAGAATCACAAGAAACACAATTAATAGTTCGCGAATACGACAGCCAAAAAATTATTTGGACACAGCCAATTACAATTTCTCAACAGCAGCTTGTTTATAGCGGAACAGAGACTCTACAACCAGGAAAACTATATCAATGGTTGATTGTCAAAAAATCTAGTGAAATGACCAATCCAGGATTATTTAAAATCATGCCAGTAGCAGAAAGGGAAAAAATTAAAATAGATTTGCAAGCAATTGAACAACAGGCAAAATCAACAAGAATTACTCCAGAAGAAATTGTTCTTAAAAAAGCCGATTATTTCCTGAACTATCAAGTGGAACAAAAGACAGATAATAAATCTACAAATCTTTGGTCTGATGCATTAACCCTACTTTATAGTCTCGAAAATCCATCATATATACAAGAGCGCGAAAAACTTGTTCAAGATATTTGTACCCCATCAATTCCCACAACTCACAAATTCCAGTAAAATATTGTTTTTGTTAGGGAAATTTTAGAAAATAAACCAGAACATAAAACATTTCAACTATAGACTTATCAAAATAATGCGATCGCATCAAAATACAACAAACTCCAAACATCATTCGCTTTATTAATTAAAGACATTTGGTATCAGAAATATTAAAAATGAACAACGCTACAATTAAATACTTCCAGAAATACCTCCAAAAATCCAAAAAACCTTTGTTGCGTTTTGTGATACCACTTGTCATGACTGCGTTGTTGTGCATCACATCATCGAGTTTTGCCCAAATTCCCATTAATTCTTCTAATTCCTCCATATCAATAGCTCAAGATAAATCTGGAACATCACTCGAACAACAAGCGCGATCGCAATATCAACAAGGTAATTTTTCCCTAGCTGCAAAGCTGTTCCAAGAAGCAGCACAAGCTTATAAATACACAAAAGAACCTATTCGTCAAGCATTAAGTCTTAGTAATCTGTCGCTGTGTTTTCAGGAGTTGGGACAGTGGGATGATGCGAACCGAGCTATTTCTGAGGGTATTGCTTTATTAACACCAGCAAGTAATAATCCAAGCTCAGGAAATAAAGCAGCATTAGCGCAAGCTCTCGACATTCAAGGTAGTTTACAACTGGCACGAGGTCAAGCTGACACTGCTTTAAAAACTTGGGAACATGCGGGTAAAATTTATACTCAGTTGCAGCAACGCAATCGCATACTTGCCAGCCAAATCAAACAAGCGCAGGCATTACAATATTTGGGACTTCATCGACGGGGAATTGAGTTGCTTGCTGAGGGTTTAAAGTTACCGTCATTAGTTACTACCCAGTTAGAACAAATCAAATTGTCTCTGTCTGTAATTGCTTCATCACCTGAAAACGCTAACGCATTACGAACCTTGGGGGATTCGCTACGGACTATTGGCAATTTACCCCAGGCAAAGTTAGTGCTGGAGCGCAGTTTGGCTATTGCCCAAGGATTAAAATCACCGGAAATTATGTCGCTGACACAAGTTAGTTTGGGGAATACAGTTCGCGCACAATTGAATTTTGATAATAGTTTTGGGAGTAAATTTGACAATACAAAACAAAATGCCGCAAATCTACAAACTGCATTGAATTTTTACCAACAAGCTGCTAAAAATGCTTCTGGAATCCCAAAAACTCAGGCACAACTGAATTTACTCAGTTTGCTTGTGGATAATAATCAAATCGATGCAGCAACAAATCTATTACCTCAAGTACAGCAGGAAATTGCCGCATTACCATCGAGCCAAGGTGCAGTTGATGCCAAGATAAATTTGGCGCAAACAATCATGAAAATGCAGGAAAATAAACCTAACCCCTTATCTTTGGAGGAAAGGGGGAAAGCTGACTCAATTTCAGAATTAGATGCAGCGAAAATTTTGGCAACTGCAATCAAGGAAGCGAAAAAATTAGGAAATCCCCGCACGGAAGCTTATGCACTGGGTAGCTTAGGCAACATTTACGAAATGAGAGGACAATGGACTGAGGCAGAAAAGCTTACAGAACAAGCATTACAACTGTCACAACAAATTAATGCTAGTGATATTTCCTACATTTGGCAGTGGCAACTAGGGAGAGTAGGCAAAGCCCAAGGAAAAAATGATATTGCCATAGCAGCTTATCGAGAAGCCATAAGTACAATCAAATCTCTTAGGTCTGATTTAGCGTCAGCAAGTTCTGATGTGCAATTTTCCTTCCGTAATGCGATCGAACCAATCCACCGCGAACTTGTGGAATTATTGGTGGAATCGAATCAAAAAGATAATTTGAAAATAGCACGGGATACGATTGAAGGTTTGCAATTAGTCGAACTCGATAACTTCTTCAGGGAAGCTTGTTTGACTGCCAAACCCGAACAAATCGATCGAGTTGATGCCAAAGCTGCGGTAATTTATCCAATTATTCTCAAAGACAAACTTGCGATCGTTGCTAGCTTACCGAAATTAGAGCAAGGTTCGGAAAATAAACAGCAAAATAAAACGAAAACACCAGAAACACGAGATTTTCGCTACTACAAAACAGACATCAGCAAACAAGAAGTTGAACAGCTAGCGATGCGACTGCGGGAAAGTTTGGGACAAGCAACCGCATTCGACATAACTCTGCCCCAACTCCAAAAAATGTACGATTTGGTGATTCGTCCGGAAGCGGCAGATTTAGCTGCTAGTAAAGTCGAAACACTGGTATTTGTTTTAGATGGAGTACTGCGAAATATCCCAGTTTCCGCACTCCACGACGGCAAACAATTCCTCGTAGAAAAGTACAGTGTAGCCTTAACACCTGGATTGCAACTATTAGCTCCCCGTGCCTTGAATAAAGAACGTTTAGCTGCCTTAGTTGCCGGAATTGACTCAGCACGTCAAGGATTTGCACCTTTACCCTTTGTCGGTGAAGAAATGAACAAAATCAAATCGGAGGTTCCCAGTCAAATTTTATTAAACGAGAAATTTACCAATCCTGCATTTCAAAGTCGCATATTAGCAACTTCATCACCAATTGTACATTTAGCCACCCACGGACAATTTAGTTCCAACGCCGATGAGACTTTCATTGTCACTTGGGACGGTAAAATTAAAGTTAACCAACTCAGCAGCTTATTAAAAACAGTCGAACTATCGCAAAATAACACCCTCGAACTGCTTGTACTCAGTGCTTGCGAAACAGCCGCAGGAGATGCGCGATCGGCATTAGGACTTGCTGGGGTTGCCGTGCGATCGGGAGCTCGCAGTACGATCGCAACTTTGTGGCGTGTCAATGATGAAGCTTCAGCAACCCTCATGAGTCAATTTTACGACCAATTAGTCAAAGCAAATACAACAGGCATCTCGAAAGCTGAAGCGCTGCGTCGTGCCCAAGTCGCAATTTTGCAAAATCCCGATTACAAATCCCCCTATTATTGGGCTGCATACGTGCTTTTGGGTAATTGGATTTAAAGAAATTAGGAATTAGGAGTTAGGAGTTAGGAATTAGGAATTAAGAAACACCAATAAGTACATCAGATGCACCCATCCTGCTATAGTTTTTATGCCCAATCCCCAATCCCCAATTCCCAAAACTGCATAAGTATTCATCCCTGGGAAATATATGGGAAGTGGATAGGAAATTACGGAGAGAGAAACAGTGGTTGAAGAACTATACACACCTGAAGAACTAGCACAAATGCATGATTCTTTGTGGCAATGTGTCCTACAATTTGCTAATTTCTCAGCAAAACAAGAACGCGATCGCATTGCACGGGATTTGCATGATTCGTTGGGACATTCGCTAACTGCACTGAATTTTCAATTGCAAACTGCGATGAAGTTGTGCCAACCTAACCCAAGTCAAGCTCAGGAATTTTTAACGGAAGCGCATCGATTGGTGGGAATTGCCACACAGGAGGTTCGTCAGTCGGTGAAAGCGTTACGTAGCGATGCAGTGGAGACACAATCGTTGGAAACCCTAGTTGAGTCACTTGTTCGCGATTTTGAGGGTACTACAGGAATCTCACCGGAAGTTGACATCGATTTACCCATACAATTATCTTCATGTCTTGTTGCGCCTGTTTATCGAATTACCCAAGAAGCGCTCAATAATATTCGCAAGTATGCGAAAGCAACAGCAGTACAAATTAATATCTGCACCACTAGAACCGGGGTATATTTGATAATCAAAGATAATGGTTGTGGATTTGATGTTGATAAGGTTTCTGGTGGTTATGGTATCCAAGGAATGAAGGAGCGGGTTGCTGTTTTACAAGGTCGTTTACAGTTAGACTCTAAACCTGGTGAGGGTTGTTGTATTAGTGTTGGGATTCCAATGCAGGTATCTCGCGTATCTGAAGTTACTATTCATCAAGAAAATACACTGATTCAAACCCATCTACAAAGTGATTTCCAAAGTAGTTTAATTACAACAGATAGTTTTTTAAAATCTGGCTCGACATCTGGATCGACATCTGGATTTACATCTGGATTTACATCTGGATTTACAACATTAGAAACTTCGACTCATGATTTTCCAGATTCCACAAATCTACCAATACCGGAAATGCCTATTGTATATAATCTTGAAAAGTATAATCTTGAAAATCTCGAATCTCAAGATTTATTAGTATCGCTACCCAAAAATATCAAAATTAGCGAATGGCAAATTCTAAATTTAAATGAATAAGATGATTCAATTATGCCTTTCCAACTTTAGTACTACTGCTAATTTGGATTCAAACTAAAGGTGGAAAAATTCAACAACTACTAGCCAAGTCCAGAAATTAAAGATATTAATATAAGAAGGTGAACAGTAAATTGCATAATACATTCACCAATGCCCTGTCGTTATCAAGCGAAATATATGCTGGCTGTTATGTTGTTAATATCTATACTCCTATTAGTTTTAATTTGGAAATTGGTGAATGTTATCTATACAAATCATCAACACTATCGTCAAGTAATTTCATTTCAAAAAAAAGTATATTCCTATAACTCTCAGATGGAGACGCTAATGGAAATACAAGAAAAAAATCAAGATTTGATAGATTTATATAATGATTTTGGGCAATCAATAGCTGCTTTACATATTCAATTACAAGTTACAGAAAAGTTATGGATAGTTAGTCCAGAACAATCCCAGGAGTCACTATCAGAAGCATTTAAATTAAGTGCTAGTTTAATGTCTGAAGTTCGTGAGAGGGTACGAGAGATGGAACCATCTAGTTTAAGTAGTTATCGTATTTCATGTAAAACAAAAAGGGATGATTGTAAACATGATAGTTTAGAATTAATTAATCAAAATTATCCATAATATTCTATTGATGTTGGCTTACGCATAAAAATGTAGGTTGGGTTAGACACGCGAAAAATATTTTATGTAAATTGACAAATAAATTTTGCGTCGTAACCCAACATTAAAATTTGTTATTTACTAAAATCTAAAATCTAAAATCCAAAAGCTAAAATTATATGATTCGTTTATTACTTGTAGATGACCAAAGTTTAGTTCGTCAAGGTTTGAAAGCCATATTAAGTTTAGAACCTGACTTGGAAATTGTGGGAATGGCAGAAAATGGGGAAGAAGCAATTACTCAAGTTGAAGCATTGCAACCCGATGTCATATTAATGGATGTAAGAATGCCTGTAATGAACGGTGCAAATGCAACTCGAATTATTTGCGAAAAATATCCTCAAATGAAAATTTTGGTATTGAGTACCTATGATGAAGATCGGGATGTTAGCGATGCAATTCGTGCTGGAGCAAAAGGTTATCTTCTTAAAGATATGCCTTCTGAAGAACTAGTTAAAGCAATTCGCTGTGTAAATTCTGGATATACTCAACTTGCACCTGGTTTACTCGAAAGAATTGTTAATCAAAAGACAGAAGTAATTAATTCTAGTGAATCAACTACTTCTGTAATTGTGGGGTTAACACCAAGAGAAGTAGATGTGGCAAAGTTAGTTGCTATAGGTGCAACTAACCAAGAAATTGCTGAAAATTTATATATTGCTGAAAGTACGGTGAAAACACATATCAATAGTATTTTCACTCGTCTTAATTTTAGAAATAGAGCGCAACTTGCTATCTATGCTAATTCTATATTTGGTCATACAAATTTGGGTGAAAATTAAACATTAATTAGTTAGTTTAAAAAATCAAACCATCAACTTCAAAAATTATTAAGTATTTCTGCAACACTGTCTAAAAATTATTTTTCTACCTGAGTAAATTCTCCATCTGTTAATGCAAGTTCTCCGCAAGCTTCAAGAACTAGCTGTTTTATTTGATTACTAAAAATGATTGCCATTTTTTTAGCATAATCGTTTTAACTTCTGATTTTTTGGTTGTCGAATTTTAAATTATTAATGTTTAACGTCGATTAAATTCAATTTGTTTTTCTAAAATTTTCACATCGAAGTTATCAAAAAAATCATGTCCTAGTAATCCTATGTCAGCTTTAGGCGCGATCGCAACTTCAACATTATTCACAACTGCACCACTAACCCCAATTGAGGAAACAATCCCGGTTTTAAATTCTACATGGCTACCATCGGCAATACTGGCATTAACTACTCCCGAAGGTTTAATATTTAAGGATTTTGCCATTTCTTGAGTGATTAAACTACCACTAGCACCTGTATCAAGAATCATTTCAAAAACTTGATTTCCATTAAAAGTGACATCGATTACTGGAGTTTTACCGCTACGACGCTTGATTGGTACACGGAAAACCCCGTTATTTGGTGTCGTAGTTCCACATAATTTACCCAGACTAATAGTTCTACCGGATGATGTCACCATAAAACAACCGCCTGGGTCTTCTGCGATCGCAATTGATGGTAAAGTCAAAGCAATTATTGCAGGTAAAATAGTAGGAATTGCAATCTTTGGTTTCCAAGTAGCCTTCATTTTCTACGGTTCTCCTAATATTGCCATAGACACCTCTAAAGTTAGGATACCCAATTTGCTAATCCTAATAGCACGGTAAGGGATAATTCAACTTCATCGCTTTTCGGGAATTTGCTGAGGTAAGGCAATTAAACGATATAAAAGAAAGGAAAATTTATTGAGGAACGGTTGATGACACGGACTAATGGGATAAAATTTGAAACACCAGCAACTGAATTATCTGCGGTTTCGGACAAGGAAGATACGGTGACAATTAATGATTCTTCTAAACAGGTGGAGGATGTGCAGGATATTGATGATATCTTAAATTCTCTGAAGGCTTTACTGAGTACGGTGGAAAAGCTGCAAAAGGTTCGACAGGAAGTAGGTGATATTAAACCTTTGATTGGACGAATGCTTGATGGGGAGCTTGTTGCTGGGGAAGAACTCGATCAACTCAAGACTGGTGTGAGTAGTCTTTCTCGTCTTGTTCGTGCTTATAGCGATCATCAAATAGCGTTGGTTAAAGCTCAACCTGCCAGGGATTTGCTAGATCGAGTATTGAAAGAGGGCTATACAGCGTAAAGTATACTACTATTCTTAAGATACAAGATTGGGTGTAACCTACACGTAGTCTTCCCGCAGGGTAGTAAAACCCAACACCAATGTTGATTCCTTTTATAAGATTTATTGAGAAAAACTATAAAGTTTTTATCGATACATCAATGCGATCGCGCTAGCGCTGAAATGATTGCAACACATCCAACGGTAGAGACTTAGCAGTGCTACGTCTCTACAAATATCTATACTATCGCGTTGTTTTTTCAAATCAGAACCAGGTAAATTAGGCAATGCATCCAGTAACACTGGTAACAAGCTTTCAAAGCATGGCTAATATTTTTAGAAATAGCTGTTTTGATAATTTCCCGAAGTTCTGAGAATGGTTGATTAATTAATCTTCTTCCGATTGAATTGGATGTCTACTGGAAACGATAATAAAACCAACAGAGTCAAGTGTAATAGATGGGTTGCGAATTCCTTCAATAATTACTTGGTTTAATTCTGTTTCGCGATTGAGTTCTTGCTCAAGTGCAGGATTTGATTTTTGTCCTTGCTCTTGAAGTCGATTCAGACGCAATCGTAATTGCTCTAATCTTCGATCTAACTTTTGTTCGGCATAAGTGGTACTTTTATCGCATAATTCTCGAAAATCTGACTGTTGAGTCAATAATTTTAAAGAAATTTCCCCTGCGCGATCGCAATGTTTTTGCCATTTGCTTGGTTCGATAAAGTCGTCAATCAGCGATACACGAGTTTTTGCTAAGTTGTAATCTCGATTTTGTCCTCCTTTTTGTTTATAAGGACGTTGTAAGATATCTATGAGTGCTTGATTTGTAACTGCACGCATTGGGTTACATCTGGCATCAATAAAGATACTTTGGACGATTGGAGGAAATAAACCATCTACCCGTCTTTGTAGAAATTTGGAATTTGTCGCATTTCGTTGGAATTTGTCTATATTTGCCTGGACAACATAGTTAAATCGAAAGCCATACCATTCTTTACCTTCTTGCCGATTCCAATTCTCCTCAACTCTCCACAGAGCGTAGGTTTTACCCCGATCGTCCCAATTGATATAAGCTGATAGTGATTCGACCAATTCTTCACCAATGCGGTAAAGTTTAACTCCAGGTTGCTGATTAGCTACACTGCGATTATATGTGCCAAACTCTTCTAAAACACCTGCAAAGTTATTTTTTAAATCGTCTGCTGGAATTAATGTTTTTTCGGTAGGTTGATAACGCTTTGCTCCGGTACTATTGGGATTACCGATATGTTTAAAATGTAATGCATCGCAAATCCAATCTTCGGTGACACGCTGTATTTCTTGATGCAGACCATCATAATCATCTAATTTTTGGAAATATTGGGCAGAACTATCATCAAGAGCATCAATTTCATCGAGGGCATTTTGTTCTCTAATCTTGACTTGTTCGTCAATTATTTCTTGTTGAATTACTTTAATGTTTTCTAATAGTCCATTTGCTCCTGATTTAAATAAAAGGCTTGCTAATCCTGGTAGTTTTTCATCAACATAAAACTGGAAACCAGCGATTGATTGTTGAAAAATATTCAATCCTTCTTTTAACAAGCTATACCAAGCATCATGGAGACTGTCAGGCAAATCAACACCAGCAAATACCGTAAATTCCACCTTCAATGGACGACCAATTCTATCTACTCTGCCAATTCTTTGTTCCAGACGATTGGGAAACCAAGGAATATCAAAATGGATTGTATAATTAGCAAATTGTAAGTTTAAACCTTCTTCCCCGGAGGAATCACAAACTAGAATAAAGCAATTGGGGTCTTTTTTGAATCGATTTAAGTTCTCTTCTACTTGAGAACGAGTTTGCCCAAGTTGATTACTTGTAATAGCATTTTTCCCCAAACATTCTGTAAATAAATTGATGATTTCGGTACAAGATTGGGCAAAGCTGGTAAATACAATAATTTTTGGTAAACTATCACCTGGTATTGGTCTTAGTAACCGTCTTTGTACCTCTGTCAATAATTTAGGAATATTTACTTTCAAAGATTGGAGTTTGAGGGGTTCACAGAGATGATGTAATATTACCGTCTTCAGTAATTCAAGTCTGTCACCATCTTCTGAAGGTTGTTGGATGACTCCTAATAATTTCTGTAAAATCTCTTCTTCCCCAGCAAATTTTGGGGTTTGAGTGAGAATTTTGTCGGATTCTGCGCCAAATTCCTGAATTAATCCCTCAGAGGATATACCGGAAATACGTGCTTTAATTACCTGTTCTAAGATACCCAACCAAGTTCCAGAAGCGCGGAATAACAATATAAATATCTGATGATATTTTGACTCATCAGGTGCTTGATTGCGCCATTCTTCAGTTATTTCATGAATTTCGTAACTGCGTTCATCCAAGTCATACTCAGCTTTTGGTGTAATATTCCGCTCAAAAATTACATCTTCTACGGAAGCGCGACGGTTACGAAGCATTCGACGGTGAAGTCTGTAGGTATCGCTAATGTGGATGCGAATTGCTCTGACAATCTTCACCATATCATCAACCTCGTTCGGTTGGTTACTTTCTAACTCCTCCACTAACTTCATTAAATAGGTATCATCTGCAAACAACTGACGAAGTTGTTGTAAATTAGCTTTGAGGACATCAGGAGTCCCATCTTCCTTAAATGAAAGCATCAACTTACCAATATCTTGGCGTTTTAGTACCTTATCTCGGAAACTGGCTAAATCGTGAAGTTGATAAGTTGTCGGATCGAGCAAATATAACATCGTCAGGAAATCTCGCTCGTGGTTGAGAACAGGATTTGCCGAAAGTAAAAGTAAGCGATCGCATTTATGGGCTAAATCTTTGTAAGTCTGGAACAGTTGGAGTTTTGCTGCATCTTTAGAAGTTCCCATTGCCGCAATATGGTGTGCTTCGTCCAAAATTAACAAACCAATTTTCACCTTTGGGTTAATTTTGTGAATATCTTCAACCGCAAGCACTCCAACCCGTTTGGGGAAATGGGAAATATAAAACTTATTTTCTAATTCAGTTTTCCATTGTCCTAATAAATGCTGGGGAACTATTACCACTGCATATCCCGAAGGTTCATCCAAAAGGTATTGACGCAGAATCGCACCAGCTTCGACAGTTTTCCCCAAACCAACTTCGTCTGCTAATAAATAACGCTGAATTGGGTCTTCTAATACCCGTCGGACAACTTCCACTTGATGGGGGAATAGCTTAATGTTAGCAGAAATTAATCCCGTCATCCCCCGACTGACAGCACGCTGCAAAATCATCGATTTTACCAAAGCAAAGCGTCTATCGTGGAAATAGGGTGTTTCCTGACCTTTCATCGCGAGAGTTTCCATTGGTTCAGTTTGGGGTAAACTGCAACGCACATACACTTTTTTCTCGCTAACTGCGATCGTCTTTTTATCGGGTAAGTCTACTTGATATTTATCAATGTCCTCATCCCATTCGTAAACCCTGCCAATAATCCAGGTTTCTTGACTTTCCAGGAAAATATAGCATCGAGTTTGACGTTCGAGTTTAAACCGAGACAGGGAAGTTAAGGGTAAGGTTTTTTCGATTCTCTGTCCAATTGAGCAAAAATACTCAATAGTTGCCTGGGAACCAGAGATGTCAATTACTTTTCCTATCCCCCAGCCATTACTTTGGGAGCGAACCAACGAACCAGGTAATATCATGCTTTCATCCCACCCAGTAAGTTAGCATTAACCTTGCCGTAGCACGCATGTAGCCTATTATATCGATGTGACATCTACCTTCTCCAGGGTCGCTTTTTGATATAGCCCATAGGGAAGCCTAGCATAATATAAACCCTTGTAGAGGCGTAGCAATGCTACGTCTTCTAAGAAACTTCTTGTACTGCTTTTTGTATTGTTTGGACACTATTGTGGGGTAGAAATAAAAATCAATTAACTTTATTAGCAAGTTAAGAATAATTACAAACACCCAAATTCTTCGCTAAAAGATGTTGGCGCTTTTGATGAATATATACAAGGTTAGAAACTAAAAATTTCCAATTAATAGTTATTAGCCCAAACAAACTTTCAGTAATAAGTAAGGAAATATACAAATGGTAGATTCAATTTTGCTATGGAATGAAGTAGCATTAGAAGCTAACCGCGTCAGTCACACCAATGGGAAAAACGAAGAGACTGGACCAGTCCTCAGTGCCCGTGCTTTGGCGATCGTTCATTTGGCAATGTACGATGCCTACGCTGGTGTCAGCAAAGACCCAAACTTGCCACCCTATCTAGATTTATCTCGTCTGCCATCACCTGGTGTTGGTGCAAAGGTTGATGCAGCAGTTGCAGCAGCAGCCTACACTACCTTATTAAAACTATTTCCCAGTCAGAAATCTGCCTTCGATTTGATTTTTGCGGAAGCAGGTGACATCTCCAATGCCGGACATGATTTTGGGGTCAAAGTTGCTGAAGCAATCCTTGACGATCGCAAGACTGACCCAGGTGCTGGTGATGATGGTTATAAACCTTTACTCCAACGCGGCAAACATCGAGTCGATCCAGATAATCCTGGACAGGGCTTTTACGCTCCATTCTTTGGAGAAAAATCAAAAGGTTTTGCCATTACAAAACGACACAAGCTTGCTCCACCACCGTTGGATAATAGTGATTATTTGCAAGCATTGAGAGAGGTGCGCGTTAAGGGTATTGCTCCCGAACTCATGGGAACGTTACCGGAAAATATCGATCGGAGAAAGCGCAGCATCGACGAAACTCTCATCGGCATTTTCTGGGCATACGATGGAGCTGCGGAATTGGGTACACCTCCACGTCTATACAACCAAATTGTGCGTCGGGTAGCGATCGCTAAAAAAATACACCAGCCGAAAACGCCAGCTTGTTCGCTTTGGTGAATGTAGCGATGGCTGATGCTGGCATTCTCGCGTGGGAGCAAAAGTACATTTACGAATTATGGCGACCTGTAGTTGGAATTCGCGAACATGACGAATCTATGGGACCAGAACCCACGGAATCTGACAATGACATTTCCGACAATTGCGACCCTTTATGGCTGCCACTCGGTGCGCCAAATTCTAACTCGAACAAAAAGAACTTTACACCACCATTTCCAGCTTATCCATCGGGACATGCAACCTTTGGCGCTGCTGCCTTGCACATGACTCGACTCTTCTATGGAGTTCCCATCGGAGATAAAAAACCCGACAATTTATTCAATGGACTCGATTTTGTCTCCGATGAATTTAACGGCATTACCACAGATAATAAAGGTACCGTTAGACCGAGACATCTTCGCAATTTCCCCGATGGATTGTGGCAAATGATTATCGAAAACGGGCGAAGCCGCGTTTATCTGGGTGTTCATTGGGTATTTGATGCTTTCGCAGTTAAGGATAACGGAACCCCAGACCTGACGAAAACGGACAAAGAAGGAAATCCGATTGGGGGAGTACCACTCGGCATTAATATTGCAGAGGATATTTATCTGGCTGGTGGAGGTAAGGGACCGAAAAAGTCAAAGTAAAAATTGTGATACTTCGTAGGAGTGGCTTTGCGATCGCAGGAATCTTCACCCTGCTGGGAAATCGCTTTTCTATCACAATAGCAATGTGGAAGCCGCCACTAAGCCATCTTCTACTTGGCTTGAATTAGGGTTTTAAGCGACTTTAACGAGCGGTTTCCACTGTCAAAACCTGGGGTGGTGTTGAATCTGGGGGATAAATGAAATCCACTTTTACTTTTTTTGTCGCACCTGCTGGTAATTGCAACGTTACTAAAGCCTCTCCTTTCTGCCCTCTTCTTTGTGCTAAATGTAAATACTTTATCTGTATTTTTCCGAAATCATCTTCATAACTCACCTTCACTGTGCTGCGAAAAAATACTTGCTCGACTTGGGGATTTAAGAACAATAATCTATCGGTTGCACCTTCATCTTTGAGGGGAGTTTGAATTAATATATTTACCGTTTGGGCTTGATTATTAGGGTTATACAAGGGTAAAGACAAATTGTATTCTATCCCATAGTTACTATGGGCAAAATACGCCGTATCGGGATAGCGAACTAACATTTTGGCACTTTGAATTTGTTGAGTCGCTAGGGTGACTAAATGTACCGTTCCCAAGGGATATGAAATTGCTATTCCGGTTGCGGGTATGGTTAATTTTGTTGTGTTCCCATTGTCTGTAATCGTAGATTCCCATTTCGTACCTTGAGAAACACCAGCGACTCGACCAAATACAGTCGGTTCTCTAGGTGGCTCTAAGGGAGTAGGTGTGGCATCGCGCTTTTCTGCTAAATTACCAGTATTGATGAGATTTTCCCATTCGTTTAAGCTGGGGGGAAGATTCGCGGTCATTGCTAAATTGGCGATATGAATTACACCATCGCTTTTTAAGCGCATCATTACTGTGCGACCGTTAGAAGAGGGAGCAGTGACGGGGATTGGTAAGCTAGCTAGTATTTGGCTTTTTCCTGGTTCGACTGTAATTTTTTCCAAGAAAATATTTTGACGAATCCCTCGTAAAACATCGCCCATTGTTCTGCTACCAGGACCAGAATAAACTCTATTTTGAGAGTTGTCTTGAAGGTCAGGTAAGGGAATAAAGGGGGCTTGTTGGGTAAGATAACTAGCACCATTTAATATTTCTATGGTCACGGGTTTGTTGCCGGGATTATAAACAATTATGCCTTGGTAAACGGTGCGATTTCTAGCGGTTGTGGCTGCCCGAATAATATGGTGGGAAAAAATATCAAATCTGCCTTGAAAAGGATAATTGAGATGGGCTTTGGGTCTTGTTTTACCCTGTGGGGGAAAGGTGGAAAGTAAAATTCCATCGCTTTCAACTAATTCTGGACTGTTGCTGTTGAAAGTCGGAATAGAATCGAGTTGTCCTGGTAAGGGTTTGACTTGTTGGGGTTTTACCTCGACTCCAGCAATGTATTGTGGAGGAACCATGTAAATATTTAAAGCACGACACATCAATGCTGCAACTTCTCCTCTGGTGGCACTTTGATTAGGTTTTAGCTGTTTGGAGTTGGGATAATTGACGATAATGCTATTAATTGCAGCAGATGCGATCGCATTTTGAGTATATTTGGGAATTTCTACCGCATCAAGGAAGTATTTTTGTAATATCTGTGTTGGATTTGCGATGGAATTATAATTTTTTGCCCCTGCAATTACACCAATAATTTGAGCGCGGGGTATTGCTTGGTTGGGTTGAAATATTCCCCCTGGGTAGCCTGAAAAGAAGCCTTTTTGGTATGCAGTGGATATGGCTTGATTTGCCCAATAAGTCGGGGGTACATCTCGAAATAATGTTGCATTGCGTTTATTGGGTGCGTCGGGGAAAGCGTTGAGCATTAAAACAGCGGCTTCTGCTCTTGTTACTATTGCGCTAGGACGAAAGGTATTATCGGGGTATCCAGTGAGAAGTTTGCGCGAATTTAGTTCTCGGATGCAATTATTACTCCAATAATTTTGCGTATCGTTAAATGCGAGGACAGTAAAGTTAGGGAAAATGACAATGGCGCTAGAAAGGGTGAGAAGTTGTAGCAGAGATGGCAGGGGCAATCTGAACAAGGCACGACACGGGGTCATTATAAGTAGTTAAGCGAAATTAATTACACAACATTAAGGCATGAAATCCTTATCCAGACTATATACTTATGTGTAAATAATTCTGCACTATTACTTAATAGTTGCAGATTTAAGAAGCAAAAAGATAATCGCCATAAATAAATTTAGGGGATTTAATAAGGACTTATTGTTTCTCGCGAAAGGCGTCTCGTAGACGCGGAGCGGCTTCTCGCAGAGTAACAAATGTTTTTATTCCGTTCCATAAAGAAATTTAGAGAGCAATGAGCGGTGTCGGCTTCCATCCCGCTCAATTGCGGAGGGCTTGTGACCATTTTTATTTTTCTTTATGAGTGCCTTTTAACTTTTTACTTTTGCCTTGTTCGGTCACGAACCTGAAGCAAATATAAAATGCTCGCGAAAACTAACGCAAGCAAAGCAAACTTAAGTTATCGCGAGGTATATACTTCTGATTTGGAGCCATTGAAAACTTTAAATAGTAACAATAAACATCGCTTGACGATAATCAAGTGTTAGTCTGAATGTAACTATCTCCAGATTAAGATATTATCAAACACTCGAACTTTTCATCTATCTTCGGGAATATTTCAAAATACATATTTGTATAGTTTGGAGAGATGGGGAATTATAAAATAAAATAGCATAGCAAAAAAAGGCTAATTGCAGTTTATGCTATTAGCCAGAAGCAACCAGGAACGTTTATTTAGAGGTAGTTAATTAACTGTAGTAATCATCCTCGTCGATACAGCTAGAGTCATAATTACCCCTAATTTGATTGTTGAAATATCTACCGATGGAGCTTGTTTCGTGCAACTCCTGCCAAATTTCCGGTTCTACCCCCGCATACTGGTAGGTAGCACCGTTACGGAATTCTACTTGCAACGTGCGATATGCCTTTGGCATTAAGCTCCGCTTATCGCTCTCCTCATACCCAATCGCATTTGCCATCGATGAATTAACTGGTAGCATTGCGATCGCTCTAAGGTGAGAACTGGAATCGGGGAGTGAATCAGCTTCTGCAACTATTTCGTTGAGTTGTTGCAATCCCTCAAATGCTGCGACTGGTGCTGGTGTTTCTAATAATTCTAGTTCGTCTCCACGACTTAGTAATAGCTGCAAGTGATTATCTACATGCGCTACAGCAATTACACTACCTAAGCTCAGTCTCGATAGCTTCATTCTTTTGCCCCTCGATTACCTATGGTGCAAATGTACTATGAATATTTTTTCTGGTCAAGTATTTACTGGGAGGATTTTTTGGGATTTATTATCGCGCAGAGTCTCAAAGATGGGAAGATAAAGGGGTTGCGACGTGTTTAAGGATGTTTATTGGTTGATATTTTTGCAAACACTGTAATTGTTGAGTGTTGCGAACTAAGAAAGCACCTGCGAAACCTAATGAGTTGATGGAAATAGTCTCGAAACACTCGTGCCATCGCGGTACAATTAGCATCCATTCTCTGGTTGCGAGTAGGTTGTAATTGGTGTTATTTGTGATTTCCGCAGCTTGGAGTAATTTACAGTAATGTTCCCAAGTGGTAATTCCAGGGTTTAGCCAATCGGCATGAAGATATGTAAAGGCATGTAGAAATGGGAATCCAGGTATAATGCCGATGGATTCGGTAAATTTTGCAGATGTTAATAAGGGTTCAATGGGTAATCTGACTCGAATATCTAGGGGTAGGGGAACGATTTGTAAATGTTTATGCTTTTGACTTGCACCAGCAATTTTTCCCCCGTTATAGAAAGCTAACCCATCAATATCTGCTAAACAAGTCCACATGGCTGTAAAGTCTTCGGGGGTTAGTAAGGAGTCTTGTTGTTCAAATTCACGGGTAATGATGAGTAGATGGTTATCGACGACGTTGAATTTATTCAATATACAAACATGGGTTTCGGAAATATCTGCAACCCATAAGTCTTGTTCGTAGGGAAGAAAGGGGTTGAAGTCTTTTTTCTGTTTTTGCTGTTTTGTTGACTCTTCTTTCCGTTTTAAATTAGATAATATTCGCACTAAGAATTTGATTCCATCTTGTTCGATAATTTCGCATTCTGTGGGAATTGAAAGTAATGCACCAGATGAAAGTGCTTTTTTGTTGTTGTTTGGATGCGATTCCATAAGGTTCCGGGTTGGAGGAGTATTTTTGATGTTGATTTAGGCATTTTTAGGTAAATAAAGTATATTTTTATCACGCGGAGGCGCGGAGAAGATTATAAAATAATACAAGCATTTATTTTATTCTCTCTGCGTCTCTGCGTGAAGCAAGTTAAATATTATGAATTGCGAATTGTTTGGTTAAAGGATTGAGTAAGAATTGTCACAGCCAAAATAATTGTACAGACGATCGCACTTACAAATAGGGCTGTGTTACTGGAATGTTTGATTGCGATCGCGATTAATGCCCAGATTGTCACCCAGGTGTATGTTGTATCCTGGAAGCGGTAAGTCATGAGAAATGCGATCGCGGTGGCAATGACTGCCATGACTATAGCTGATAATGTTGCTGTACCTGTCCAACCGATGGAATATAATCCACAGGCAATGTTGACTATGGTGGCAACGCTAATCCAGCCTAAGTAAATACTTATGGGTGTTTTGGCAAACCATCTAAAGTTGCGGGATGTGGGATTTTCGGGTTTTCTTAGTTGGAGAAATATTTTAATTAGGGGGATTAAGATTAGTAACATTGCGATTATGGAAATTAAAAACATTCGCGCTAAGAATAAGTAAACCCAAATACTTTGAGCTATACAAGCGATAATTAATAAGATGCCGGATTTTCGCAGGTTGATATTATTACGTTGTCCTGGTAATAATTGGAATACTCCGTAAGCGAATAAACTTAGATAAATTAATCCCCAAATTGCGAATGCGTAGTTAGCGGGGATAATTAAAACATCTTTGAAGATAGTATTAGATATTTTCCCGATACTATCTCCACCTAAAGGATATATGTTTGACCAAATGTTGACGAGGAAGGCGAGAATAATGGCTAATAGGGTTGTTAAGGGGGTTAAAATAGTTTGGTTTAATCCTGAGTTTGATTCTTGCATAATTGGTTTTGAGGTGTTTTTTTTTAATTTTATCGTAATCCGACTATATTTGATTTTTAAACGCAGAGGTTCGCGGAGGTTTGCGCGGAGGTTCGCTGAGTGTTTTGTCGTCAAAAAAATGGATTTGGTAAATGTTGCATAAAATAATAAAAACAAACTTATTAATAACTATTCACTATTAACTTTAAATAAAAATGCCTCGTGCTGTTGTCAGAAATAAGGAACTCAATCAACGGATATCAACTCCAAAGTTATGGCTGTTCCTAGTTGGTGTTAATAAATACGAAGATGAGCAATTAACCAGTCTGCAATATCCAGCTTTGGATTGTCAGGGGTTAAGCGAAGCTTTGAATATGGCAACGCAGCAATTTCCGGAGAAGGAGGTAATAACTTGTAATGATTTTACTACTGAATTACCTAGTTTACTCACGGTTCGCACTAGTCTGGAACAAGTTACATTCAGGGCAAAAGCAGAAGATACAATCTTGTTTTACTTTTCTGGACATGGGATTTTACAAGAAAATTCTTCTCAACCATATCTTTGTTTGCGGGATACTCAAATAGATGATTTAATCAATACTTCTTTACCTTTATCGGAATTACTACAAATTTTAAATAACTGTAAAGCGCGTCAGCAATTGGTATGGTTAGATGCTTGCCATAGTGGGGGAATGACGTTACGAGGTGCATTAAATCCGACGCAGCAAATGGTTCAGGTATTGCAAAATGCCGCAGCTGCGAGTAAGGGTTTTTATGCGTTACTTTCCTGCGATACAAATCAACAATCTTGGGAATTTCCAGAATTGGGACATGGTGTGTTTACCTACTATTTAATGCGGGGTTTGGGGGGGGAAGCTGCTGATACTCAGGGAATAATTACTGCTGATGGACTTTATCGGTATGTTTACCATCAAACTCTACAATATATAGATAAGACAAATCAGCAGTTGCGGTTGATTAATCAGCAACGACGGGGGAAGGGGGATGATAATTTATTCAGTGAGTATCCTTTGCAAACACCGAAGCGAATTGTGGAAGGTGTGGGGGAGGTTATTTTAGGAAATATTTCGCTTACGGAAGCTGAAAGTTCATCCCGAATTGGATTGGTTATTGATGGGATGACTAATAATCAAAATACCCTGAAGTTGAGTAAGATTTTTCGGGGTACATGTGGATTTGAACTCGATTATTTACGAAGTTTCAGTACTAGGAAGATTCGCGATGTTCTCAAAGAACCCCTAGCTTTGGGGTTTGGGGATGGAGCTACAACTGCTCTATTATATGTGCGGGGTAGGTTGGAGGAAGCTGGGTTGGTTGTCTCTGATGATGTCTGTTTGAGTCGCGATCGCTTGAGGCTGATGTTACGATATTCTCAGGTTTCTCAGCAAGTTATTATTTTGGATTGTTATGGTGAGCAATCATCAAATTTACAGGAATGGATTGAGGATTTACAGGGTAGTAGTGATAATGGTATCTGTATAATCGCAGCGCAAACTGTAGCAAATGAATCTGAAATTTTTATTGAGGCACTGATTGAAACGTTAGAATCTGCTTCTCCAGTTGTGGGGTTATCGGCAGCAGGTTGGATTACCCAGTTACAAATTAGTTTAGCAGGAAGGGTTCCAATACATGTTTGGCTTTCTGGTACTCATGGAGTGATTGAGATTGTTCCGGCAATGACTGGGGGAAATTCTCGGAAAACGTCGCTGGATTTGGGAATTTGTCCCTATTTGGGTTTGAAGTCGTTTAGCGAAGCTGATGCACAATATTTTTATGGTAGGGAAGGGTTAACTCAAAGTTTAATTAATCATATTACGACAACTTCTCGTAGTGATTCTTCCCATCTTGCGGTAATTGGTGCTTCTGGTAGTGGAAAATCATCGGTTGTTCAAGCTGGTTTAATTTCTCAGTTGCGTTTAGGGAAGCAGTTAGCGGGTAGCGATAAGTGGTTAATTAAAACTATACGTCCTGGTGTGCATCCGTTGCAGGTTTTAGCCAGGAAGTTGGGGGATACTAAGGTTGCGGAACAGTCTCCTTTGGTTCTCGAAGGTTTGCTGTATCAGGGGGTTGAAGGTTTCGTTTATTGGTTGCGAAGTCGTCCAGAACCAATGGTAATGTTGGTGGTAGACCAATTTGAGGAGTTATTTACCCTGACATCGGAGGTTGAGAGACAGGGTTTTCTCGATTTGCTGTTGGGTACGTTGCGGTATGCGGGGGATAAGTTTAAATTAGTCATTACTTTACGTGCAGACTTTATCGCACCTTGTCTAGAAAATCCAGCTTTAGCAAATTTATTACAAACTAATAGTGTTTTAGTTCCCCCAAGATTACACCAAGATGATTATCGCAGTGTGATTATTCAACCTGCCGAACAAGTGGGGTTGAAGGTACAAACGGGTTTGGTGGAGGTTCTTTTGCAGGAATTAAATAATTCGGCAGGGGATTTACCTTTGTTGGAGTTTGTGCTGGAGCAGTTGTGGGAATTAAGAGAGAATGGGGAATTAACTTTATTCTCGTACCAGCAGCATTTGGGTGGTATTGCTGGAGCGTTAGAAAAAAGGGCTAACATTGTTTATGATAATTTGGATAATGCCGCTAAAGACTGTGCCAAGTGGATTTTTCTTTCACTCACGCAGTTAGGGGAAGGTACGGAAGATACGAGAAGAAGGGTTTTAAAGTCGGATTTAGCAGTGAAAAAATATCCCCCTGCTTTGGTTGAGAGAACCCTACAAGCATTAACTGCGGCAAAGTTAATTGTGATGAATTTGGAAGAGGAGGAATTAGCGGGTATTGGCAAGGGAAATCTCGAAAACCCTACCTCGAATTCCCCATTACCCAGTTCCCAAGTGACAATCGAAGTCGTTCACGAAATCTTAATTCGGCACTGGACAACATTACGATGGTGGTTGGAAGAAAATAGAATTAGATTGCGATCGCAGCGTCAAATTGAGGAAGCTGCACGTTTATGGAAGTTGCATCACCAACAAACTGATTTTTTGTTACAAGGTGTACGTTTAGGTGAAGCTGAGGAGATATATGTAAAATACACTGATGAGTTATCGGTTGAGATTCAGGAGTTTATTGCAGCTTGTTTAGATGAACGTTTGCGTCAGGAAAATCAACAGAAGCAACGTCTCCGACAAACCCAAACTGCGCTTGCGGTAATTAGTGTTTTAGGTGTTGCTGCTACTGGTTTTGGTGGGTTTGCTTATTTTCAAAATCGTACTGCACAAATCAGGGAAATTAATGCTTTAAATGCGTCATCAACTGCTTTTTTAAGTTCCGATCAACAGCTTGAAGGTTTGGTTGCGAGTATTAAAGCTGGGAAGCAATTAAAGCGGGTTTTTTCACCGAGTCAAGATATTCAATTTAGTACAGTTGCGACTCTACAACAAGCTATATCGCAAACTCAAGAAATCAATCGTTTGCAAGACCATACTGATAAGATTAATGCTGTTAGTATTAGTCCTGATGGTCAGTTAATTGCTTCTGCTAGTGATGATGGCAGTGTGAAGATTTGGAATCGAGCAGGGAAGTTAATTACGACTTTAATTATTACTAATTCAAATATTACTAATTTAAAAAATTATCAAAATAGGGTTACATCTGTTGTGTTTAGTCCTGATGGTAAATTTATTGCTAGTGGAAACACAGATAAATCGATAAATTTATATTCAATTAATGGAAAATTAATCCACCAGTTTTCTGGACATAATGATTTTGTCACAAGTTTAGCTTTTAGCCCAGATAGCAAAATATTAGTTTCTGGAAGTCGTGATAAAACAATTAAGTTATGGCAGATTGATAGAAAGTTTTTAAAAACAATTAATGCCCATAAAGGTTGGGTGAATACAGTTATATTTAGTCCCGATGGTAAATTAATTGCATCAGGTGGAGAAGATAACTTGATTCAGCTTTGGAACATTACAGATGGGAAATTAATTAAAACATTTACCGAAAATAAACAGAGAATAAAGCGTATTCAGTTTACTCACAACGGCAAAAACCTAATTTCTACTAGTGATGATTCTAAAATTAAAATTTGGAATCTCGATGGCAAGATATTACAAAGTTTTAGTCATGATAAAGTAAACAGCATTAACTTAAGTCATGATGGTAAAACTTTAGTCTCCGCTAGTATAGATGGTTCGATTAAAATCTGGGATTTAAATGGTAATTTACATTCTACTTATAATAAAGCCCACAACGAACAAATTACCGATATCGTAATTAGTAAAGAT
>JAAUPE010000016.1 GCA_012034595.1 Calothrix sp. CSU_2_0
AGATTTTATTTACGTTAGGTTTAATTGGGGATTGGGGATTGGGGATTGGGATTGGGGATTGGGTTAGTCGTTGTTGATTTTTTAAGCATTAACAATTACCTATGCTTACATTCTCACCTCAGATACTTAGTAAACACTATAATTTTAAAAAGACACACTAAATTCGCATTTTATTTCTGGTCTGATCCTTTCTGTAACCATCGTAATATCCAAACGATTAATTTCTTCATTGGGAAGGGGGAGAAACGACAAAATTCCGTCTGTATACTCACCATCAAGAGATAAACCACAAGCTCCCCCGGCACTTTGATAATCTCCATCGTGGTTATCCCTAGCATATCCTCTCCAAGTAAATAGAAGAAAATTTGGTATATCGGGACTATGCGGATGGATAGGTGGAGTTATCTTATATTCAATACGAATGGCATCACAATCAATGTAAAGCTGCCTGACATGCAGTTCATATTTTGATAGTATGCCTGGAAATTTTCGGTCGATAGCAACAGGCTTATTTAGTTCAAGCAAATCAAGTACCCCTTTTGTATTAATATTGGTGAGCGAATTTTCCTGGTTGGGAGGAATGTTAACTTCCGCAGGTGTTCCCGTACCCGATATAATCTAAGAACACACTTCAACATATAGAGTTTTGAGATGGTTTGCAACAGATGAAGGGAAACAAGTTCTTCAGGGATTAATACGTACAAAAAAACTTTAGGATAGTATAACGCTCTTAATCTTGGCTGCTAAATTTAAAATTACTAATATGACTTCCTCCATATTGCCTCAACTTGATATTTCAGCACAACAAAAATCTATCCCCCCATTATTGGGAGCATCAGTAGACGAGCTAACTACCTGGGTTCAGCAGCAAGGGCAACCCGCATATCGCGGCAAACAATTGCACGATTGGATTTACAATAAAGGCGTTCGTTCCCTTACTGATATTTCGGTTTTCCCCAAGCAATGGAGAACTGAACTTGCGGAAACTCCGATTGGACGTTCGACGGAACATTTTCGTTCGCTTGCTTCCGATGGCACAATCAAATATTTGCTACAACTTACTGACGGGCAAATTGTGGAAACCGTTGGCATTCCCAGCGATAATCGTTTGACGGTTTGCGTGTCAACCCAAGTTGGTTGTCCGATGGCTTGCGATTTTTGCGCGACAGGTAAAGGTGGTTTCAAGCGAAATTTAGCAACACACGAAATTGTCGATCAAGTTTTGACTGTCCAGGAAGACTTCCAACGTCGTGTCAGCAATATCGTTTTTATGGGTATGGGTGAACCATTGCTCAATACCGATAATGTCCTCGATGCGATTCGCTGTTTCAATAAAGATATTGGCATTGGACAGCGCAATATTACAGTTTCAACCGTCGGCATTCGCGATCGCATCCGTCTATTGGCACATGAAAATCTGCAAGTAACTCTGGCTGTTAGTCTTCATGCTCCAAATCAAGGACTTCGGGAAGAATTGATTCCCAGCGCTCGTTCTTACCCAATCAAAGATTTGCTTGCAGAATGTCGCGATTATGTGGAAATTACGGGGCGACGTGTGACATTTGAGTATGTTTTGCTGGCTGGTGTGAATGACTTGCCGGAACATGCAATGCAGTTGTCGAAGCATTTACGCGGTTTTCAAAGCCATGTAAATTTAATACCATACAACCCCATTGACGATGCAGATTACCAACGTCCAAGGGGCGATCGCATTAATTCTTTTGTGAAAATTCTTAAGCAGCAAAATATCGCTGTCAGTGTTCGTTATTCCCGTGGTTTGGATGCTGATGCTGCTTGTGGGCAGCTTCGCACGCAAAAGGCAAGTTAGGAATGGGGGATTGGGAATTGGGGATTGGGCATTGGGCATTGGGCATTGGGAATTCGATTCAGCAATGCCAATATTTTTATCTTTATCTTCTGGCTGTAATGCCTGGTGCGTAAGCTTCTATGACTTTTCCAGTGCGAGTGCAGCTAACCATTAGATAATCGCATACAGGGCATTGTGTTCTGGTTACTTGACTATCAGCAATATAGTGTCTTTCTCCTTCGCTACCACAGTTTGGACAGCGAACTTTTTGTATGACTTGCATTTTAAAACCCCTGGAATTAATTATTTTTTTGGTAGAAAATTTGAGGAATTCGGAATCCCTCTCAAAGAGAATTGAAATTTAAAGTTTGAAATTTAAGCTTGGAATTTAAAGCTTAAAGTTGGGAATTTAAAATTTGGAGTTTGAAATTTTATCAAAATATTTCAATTTACTCAATTTTATTCAAGATATTATTTTCAAGCGAGATTACGTTAAATATACAAATGGCAATACCTACTTTATCAAAACTTAAACTGCCTAAAAAACTGTTTCATATGTTTTATCATTATGATAGTTTTTTTCCTAATTGACCATACCACTGAAGGTATAAACTTAGCTTTTGTACCCATTTCTTACTTATAAAGCCTATGATCCCTATTCTTTAACCTTTGAGTTTAGGTAGTTTGCTATCGTTCTTGGCAATTATTTGGTGTCGGAGGTTTTGTTAGTTTAGTTAAATAAATGACTATCATTTTGTAGCCATTTTTACCATTTATCTGTTTTTTTTAATAGTTTTATGTATTTTTATTCGGTATAACTTATTTCAAAGTAAATATTAAATAAATATTAAATAAATCTAAAATTAAAATCCATAATATTCGGTTAGTATCTTTCTATAAAAATATGTGCGATCGCTCTGTGTTGAATTACTTTTTTTAGCTACAGCAACACATCATGGCTTAAGTGAATTCGATGGAACCTCTCGCAGTCGTCACAACCGGGGGAATTTTCCTTAGCTAGAGCGATCGCACTTTTTGTTTTGTGGAAGGAAACCCCTGACCATTGGTGTCAACTTAAGCTAAATTCCTTTTACCATCTAGTTTCCAGCCATAGCTAAATAAAATCGTCTTCGGTTTGGGCTTGGAGAATGGTAGCTTTTAAGTCTGCCCAGTCGATTTGGGAAACTGCGCGATCGCACAACAAATGACCTTGGGATAGGTGTAATATTTTGCCATTTTGCTGGCTGGGGTGGGAATAAAATTCTTTGAGTAGTTCTAATTGGTGATTTACCATCACAACTGTGAGATTTTGACTTTGGGTTAGCTGGGATAATGTTTGCATGAGACGTTGTGAGTAACCAATATCCAGCGCTGCTGTGGGTTCATCAAGTAGTAAAACTTGGGGTTGGATAACTAAAGCTCGTGCGATCGCAACTATTTGTCTTTGTCCTAATGAAAGTTGGAGTTCGGTTCTTCCTAACCAATCATCGGATATTTGTAGTTGTTCGATCGATTGATTTACCCGTTGTTGAATTTCCGATTTGGGTAATCCTCGCAGTACTAAGGGATAGAAGAGGGCATCTTTGACGCTCATTCCTAGTAGTTTTGGCTCCTGGGGAACCAGAACAATCGAGTTGCGTAATTGGGATACGGGAATTTGGGTATAATCTTGATTTTGAAAATAAATTTTGCCACTTGTCGGTTCGCACAAACGATTAAGCGATCGCAATAAGAATGTTTTACCTGCACCTGTTGCTCCCACAATTGTATTACAGGAGCGGGGAAACACCTCGAAGCAGATATTCTCTAATATTGAGTAGCCTGGAATATTTTTAGCTTTGACGTTGAGCTTGGCTGATAAACTAACTTGTTCGAGTCGAATTATCGCTGCATTTCTATTGTTATCTATTTTATTAGTATCTATTAAGTCCAAGCTCAAACCCCCAAAGCTGTAACTATTGTCCATCCATCAATTAATAGCAGCAGTATCGTAAATCCCAGCAAAATTACATACATCCAAGGCTGTGCGAGGGGATAAACGTTGGTGGTATCTATACCTGTTTTTTCCTGTACCAATCTCACAAAACGGGAAAATCCCACTATTCGCATTGGCAGTAAATATGCTTGTCCTTCGTTGCTGAGGAAGTAATAAACTAAACCACCTTGTCCTGTTGTGCGTGGTTTCAATTCTTTGACATTAACCCAAGGTAGCGTCCAACCTTTGCGAAAAAAACGCGGAACCCAGTTTGGATAGGAAACTTTTATTTCTTGCTCATCTACAATTACTCTTTCGCATAATGCCGCATATAGAGCAATAAAACCTATAACTATTCCTATCCAAAGTAGGGATGGTGGTGTTGGTGCTTTTGTCGCTGCTGCTAGGAAGGGTAGGGGAACTGTGAGTGCGAGATATAAAGATAGTAGGGTAATCCGAATTAGGGGAGAGAGACGAAATGTTGCGGGTAAGGTGCTGGTTGATGTGGCTGTCATGGTTAATCAATAATTGCGATCGCATTTAGAAGTATTGCTCTGTCTACTTTATATTTTAACGGCTCACGAGGAATGCATTTCCCATCACCGCAAGTCTTCAATGATTTAGATGCTTTGCATGATTACTTTGCGGAATCGGGTAGATACTGACAGTGATACATGCGTAAAAAAACAGTTGAATTAGCAAATTTACTTAAGCAATAAATATGATTTTATAGAGTAAAATTTATGAAATATTTAATTTGAAGAAATTAAAATAGTTCTTAATCACTTTGTCAAACATAAATTTTGATTTTTCAATTTAGAAAGATATTTATATATTAGTAGTCAATACTCTCAAGGTTATTGTACTTAGCAAAAATTTGGAATAGGTAATCTTAGTTAGAACAAGTGAATAATTTATTGATAAAGTTAAAGTTCTATATAAATTCTCGCAAAATAAAAATCCGAGTTATCCCCCAGGTTTAAGTCTATAAAAGGCATTTATATTTGACAAAACACGCTCAAACGACAAATTTAAATGCTGGCTAGACTAATTTTAGTTTCTGTAAGTTGGTTAGCAGTGGCAGGATGTTCTGCAAATGCTCAACTAAATGTTCCCTCAAATTTAAATACCTCGCAACCCAATAGAAAACTAAATATACCCGCAGACAATTTAGCAAGTGCAGCTTTAGATAAACAAGTAAAAGCTAATAGTTCAAAAGTGTCTAATTCCGGTGTAGATAGTAATTTATCTCCGCCAGGTGAGTTAAATAATAGCGTGTCTAATAATACAGCAAATTCAACTGGGAGCAAAGCTAATTCCAAATCACAAAAAGTATCTGTTGGACCAGGTGGAATCAGTGGGAGTTACATGACTCTAACACCCACAGGACAAGCGAATCAGTTGGGGAATCCCCTATACGAACTACGTTTGTTTACAAACGGGCAGCAAGTAGCTTCCTACATAACTGTATCTGGTAGAGCATATACCCAAGAAAAAGATAGAAACCGTTCTGGAACAGAAGCACCGTTACCAGATGGAAGATACAAAGTAGCCAAAAATGTAACCCGTGGAACTATTCCGGAAGCGGGCGATCGCTTCTTGGGATTGCAGCCGACATTCAGTACTGGTCGTACAGCTTTAGGTATCCATTACGACCCATCCTTCAATAAGAATAATGGTGAAGATGGAACATCTGGATGTATAGCACTGACTAACCGCGAAGATTTGAATCAAGTTTTGGAATATGTTCGTAACTATCGACCTCAATTTCTGAAAGTAAGTATCAAAATTTAACAAAGGTAAATTCAATCAGCTTTCATAGTCAAATATTTCATCGCACTTTTTATCCAAATCAGGAGTTTTTCAACCATGTTTAAAGTTTTTTTTGCATGTGCATTAATTTTTTCTTCCACAGTATTACCCGCAAGCGCACAAGTTGGTCCCGGAGGTAATAGTGGTTACAGTGCTTATGTTTGTACTAATGATGTCGGAGGTCGTTTGACCATGCGTAGAGCGCCAGGACAAGGTAATCGCCAGATTACACAAATCCCCGCAGGGAAAAATATTCGCGTTCTCAATAGTACACAGGGTAGTGATGGTTTTACATGGAATTTAGTCTCTTACAATGGTAGACGCGGATGGGTACGTGCTGATTTTATTTGTAATTACGAAGGTGGAAATTAATATTTATCTGATAATTTAGACTTGTCTCTTTTAAACTTCTCCTCATTCGTGAGGAGAGGTTTATAAAGTAGTTTTATCAGAATCAAACTAATAATATTTAGCCTATTTAGTATTTTTATTGAATTAGAATATCGAAATATGTTTAAACCATTAATTGCTAGTTTATTTATTTTGGCTGCATCATTACCAGCAAGTGCAGAAATTAATTCCGGGTTTGGTCGAACAACTAGCGTTGCATCTCGCATCCAAAGTCGTGCTGAGGTATGTACGCAAGATAATCAAACAAAGCTTTCGCTTCACAATGGACCAGGAAGTGGATTTCAAAAACTGACAGAAATTACTAACGGTGAAAAAGTTGGTTTACTTGGTAGCGAATATAGTCGAGGTGGTTGGTGGTGGAATATTTCGTATAAAAACAGACGTGGTTGGGTTAGTGGTAATTATCTTTGCAAATAAAATGAACTAGGTTAATAATGCTGCGTCGGACAATTAGATTACTTGTAAGTTCTAGTAAGTACTACAAACTCATACCATTTTGGATTTTAGATTTTGCGGAAAATGAGCGGTGTCGGTTTCCGTCCCGCTCAATTTTCCAAGACAGATTTTGGATTGCAAAATGCTTACACAGTAATACTCTAAAAAATTGATCTGCTGCATTCATTGTTCAATTTGATATCAGTTAAATAAAATACAACTTTTATTTTTAATTATGTAGATTTATGTTGGGTTATGCAAAGTCTCCACCCAAGCGAATAATATCTGACTTCTTTTCTAGGGCAAATATTTCTGCACCACATCCCAACCCGTTAGCGATACCCAAACGAAGACAAAAAATAAAATAATATTGATGCCCACATGTAAATATCTAGCCCAAGGATGGGAACTAATTTGCGTAGCGGCAAAGGCTGAGGTTAAAACTAATACAACTGTCGTGAAGCCTGCGATTAAATGAGATGAGTGCCCTAAGGAACCAAACTCACCCAAAGTACCTACAATCCCAATACCAAGTAATAGTAATACTAAAGCCACCATGCAGCCACCGATGGCATAGTGAAATAAGCGCAGAATTACTGTTTTATAAGTAAAATCACGATTGTGCTGTGGATGTCGTCGTCTCCGATACATAAATATTCCGGATGCTGCCAAACAAACATAGGCAAACACCGATAAACCCATTGACCAAGCAGCGATTTTCCACAACCAAATAAATGAAGGTAGATTCAAGGGAAATAATCCATTTTTTGATGTAATACCACAACTACTTTACTGTTTAAGTGGAGTGCGATACGCTTTTGGCGTTAAGCTTTGCTTATCGCTCTATCAGCATATATATTTTAGGGATTGAACAGCAAAATAGGGCTGCTTAACTGGCAACCCCCTTTTTTAGAGAAAAAAATTTTAAGCTAAACCAACGATTTTTAAAGGTTTTGTTGTTTCTCCTGGTTTGTAATTAATTGACGGCACAATAGTTGTTTTATCGATCGCGTCAGTTACTACTCCGGAATTATTTTCAAAATCTTCGCTTTTAATATCGCTATCAAAATCGTTAACAACAAGCGATCGCACAAAATATTATCTGAAATAATCGCGCTTGCCATCATTCCCGTATGAATCTCTAGGTGAGATGTTCGGGGAGCTTCAAAAACTAGTCTTTGTCCGGGGAAAACTACCCGTTCAAAGTACCAGTTAGGTACGTCGGAGATGCGTGCTACCTGGATTTTGCTGGTGGCATTTACGTAGCAGCAGAGAATCTTCCCAGATTGCTCAGGTGGTAAGGAGTCTAAAATTTGAGTCATAACTGCTGAGGAGCTTTACGCCACAATTTTACATTACAAAACCAAAGCTAACACCGGGCGATCCCACATGCTGTAACTGTCACTACCAACCATAATTTTCTTATAAATATCTATCTAAAGATATGGGTAATCAATAGAATAGTTATTTTTCGGTAATAAATATATAATTTTTTATTCAAAATATTGCTTTTATTACCTTTTTTGATTACCAAATAAAGTCTTTTCTGTTTATAAATCATATTTGAAAAAAAGCAATTATGAAATTAATCTAATTATGAGCCAAAGCTATTACCCAAAGGGATTTTAGTTAATTCATCGCCATGACAAAAATAGATGCGATCGCCTCAATCAAGATATTAGTTCCATCGGAATTTTATCTACTTTATATTATCGATTGATTATGATATTTCTTATGTTTACTAAACCCGAATTATCGCGGCAATAGTTCCCTAAATTGCCAAATTCAACCAATAATTTCCCTTAGTTGCGTCCGTGACCGCACGCAAGCCACTTTAGTTTAATCTATCTATAGCTATCTATGGATACCATACATTTTTCGTCTCAAACGATTTAGTAACCCGTAATTACTAGGAAAAGGGAGTTTTTCCCAACTTATTTACCCAGATGTTCGGTAGAATCAGATTATGAGACAAAAAGCAAAATAAATTTACAATTTACTAAGTCCTAAAAATTCTTCTTCACCCGAAAACGAAGGCAAAGATGGAAGTTAAACCCGAAATGATGGAAAACCGAATACTCTACGTTCGTCTTCCTTGTAACCCCATCTTTCCCATTGGGGTTGTTTATCTCTCAGATCACGTTCACAAGCAGTTCCCCAGCATCGAACAGAAGATTTTCGACTTGGGGACAGTGCCTCCATTGGATTATGCTACGGCTATGGAGCGTTGTATTGATGAGTTTCAACCGACATTACTTGTGTATTCTTGGCGTGATATCCAGATTTATGCACCAGTGGGGGGACGTGGTGGAAACCCATTACAAAACGCTTTTGAGTTTTATTATGCGCTCAATCCACTAATAAAATTACGCGGTGCTTTGGGAGGTTTGCGAATTTTCATCGCTTACTATGTGGAGTTATGGCGAAATATTGGGCTAATTAAACGCGGTTTAAAACTGGCTCAAAAATACCACCCAGAAGCTCGTACTGTTGTTGGTGGCGGTGCAGTTAGTGTATTTTACGAACAGCTTGGTAAAAGCTTGCCCCAAGGAACAATTATTTCTGTTGGTGAAGGTGAAACCCTACTGACAAAGCTATTGAGTGGTAGCGAGATTGGGGATGAAAGATGTTACGTTGTCGGGGAAGATAAACCCAGAGAACGTTTAATCCACGAACAGCCTACCCCCTTAGAAAAATCAGCCTGCGACTACGATTATATTGAGAGCATCTGGTCGGAATTTAAATACTATCTGCTCGAAAAAGACTTTTATATTGGAGTGCAAACTAAACGGGGTTGTCCCCATAATTGTTGTTACTGCGTGTACACCGTTGTTGAGGGTAAGCAGGTACGTATTAATCCCAGCGATGAAGTAGTTGCGGAGATGCGGCAACTTTATAACCGAGGTGTTCGCAATTTTTGGTTCACCGATGCTCAATTTATTCCCGCACGCAGGTTCATCGATGACGCTGTGGAGCTATTACAGAAAATTGTCGATTCGGGGATGACGGATATTAATTGGGCTGCGTATATTCGCGCAGACAATTTAACACCCGAATTATCCGAATTAATGGTGAAAACCGGGATGAATTACTTTGAAATCGGTATTACTAGTGGTTCGCAAGAACTCGTGCGGAAAATGCGGATGGGTTATAATTTGCGAACGGTGTTGCAAAATTGCCGAGATTTAAAAGCAGCAGGTTTTAATGATTTGGTATCTGTCAATTATTCGTTTAATGTGATTGATGAACGTCCCGAAACTATCCGACAAACGATCGCATATCATCGCGAACTGGAACGTATTTTTGGTGCTGATAAGGTCGAACCTGCAATTTTCTTTATTGGGTTGCAACCCCATACTCACCTCGAAGAATATGCTTTTAAGGAAGGTATTCTCAAACCCGGATACGATCCCATGAGTTTAATGCCTTGGACTGCCAAGAAGTTACTGTGGAATCCGGAACCGCTTGGTTCGTTCTTTGGGGAAGTTTGCTTGCAAGCATGGAAGCGAAACCCGAATGATTTTGGACGGGAAGTGATGAATATTTTGGAGGAAAAATTGGGTTGTTCTCCTTTGGAGGAAGCTTTGACTGCACCAATTGAGCCAAAGGAAAAACAGTTGGTAAGTGCGAAGTGATGTACCTGTAGTGAACTTACGGTATACACATAAATAAAATACTCGAAGAACCCCACCCTAAACTTAAGGTGTTGACTTTGCGAGAAATCCACGAAAAATTATCATGGGGTTTGGTATAAACCTCATCTACCTTGAGAACTGTAGTTTTCTAAAAAGACCTTGAGATTGCTACTCTCCGAGAAGTCTCGCTTCGCTCGTCTACCTTATGTCCCAATGACGCATTTGAATCGTTAAAAAACTCCGGGTTTCATCATGGATGAGGTTTAACACTTATCCCCAATATATTGTAAGGGCGAACGGTCGTACTCCGATACGGAGAAGCAAGCTACGCCCCTACTGGTTAATATATATCAGAGTCAACAGCCGAGTTAGGGGATTCGATCGCTTAAACCAGTAGAAAAGCTAAAATAGATGTAGGTAGCTTTGTAGATTAGATATCTACATAAATGTAACTGTGACAATATCTACTAAAACACTACCACTTGTAAAAGACCCCGATCGCTTAGAAAATCGTCTAGCTGAAATTCCTCCCGAACCTGGGGTTTATTTCATGCGTGATGACAACGATCGCATTATTTATATCGGTAAGTCCCGAAAATTGCGATCGCGTGTTCGTTCTTATTTCCGTGAGTCCCAACGTCTAAGTGAACGTATTGCGACGATGGTGAAACAAGTCACCGATATTGAGTTCATCGTTACTGATACGGAAGCGGAAGCACTCGCGCTAGAAGCAAATTTAATTAAGCAGCACCAACCTTATTTCAATGTCCTGCTTAAAGACGATAAAAAGTATCCTTATGTCTGTATTACGTGGTCGGAAGATTATCCACGCATTTTTATTACCCGCAAACGTCAATTAAGTAAGGAAAAAGATAAATATTACGGTCCATATACTGATTCCCATTTACTTCGGGAAATTGTCCGTATTTGTAAACGAATTTTTCCCCTCCGTCAACGTCCCCAACCCCTATTTAAAGACCGTCCCTGTTTGAATTATGATTTGGGAAGATGTCCGGGTGTTTGTCAAAAACTTGTCACACCAGAGGATTATCGGAAAATTGTCCAGAAAGTGGCGATGGTTTTCCAAGGTAGGGTACAGGAACTAGTTGAAATTCTCAGCGAAGCCATGCAAACACAAGCTGAAGCGTTGAATTTTGAAGCTGCTGCTCGATATCGCGACCAAATTAATGGTTTAAAGTCGCTTAATGCGGATCAAAAAGTTTCCCTTCCCGATGATACGGTTTCGCGGGATGCGATCGCTTTAGCAAAGGATGAAAATCACGCTTGTATTCAATTATTCCAAATTCGTGCTGGTCAACTTGTTGGTCGTTTGGCTTTTGTTGCTGATGGACATGCAGAACCGGAAGCGATTATCCAACGGGTTTTGGAAGAACATTACCAAACTGCCGATGATGTGGAAATTCCTACGGAAATTTTAGTTCAGCATGAGTTATCCGATAGTGAGATTTTGGCAGCAGCGCTAACTCAACGCAAGGGTCGCAAGGTGAGTATTCTCACACCACAACGTCAACTAAAAGCCGAATTAATTGAGATGGTGGAGCGAAATGCCCAATATGAGTTGCAACGTCTGCAAAAATTTGGCGATCGCAATCTCCAAGCAACCCAAGATTTAGCTGCGATTCTCGATTTACCAGATTTACCCCATCGGATTGAAGGTTACGATATTTCCCACATCCAAGGTTCTAATGCGGTTGCTTCCCAAGTGGTATTTATTGATGGCATACCCGCAAAGCAACATTACCGTCACTACAAAATCAAAAATCCAACGGTGACAATTGGACATTCGGATGATTTTGCTTCCCTCGCTGAAGTGATTCAAAGAAGGTTTCGCAAGTTTATTGAGGAACCAGAATTAAAGCGTCAGGGAAATCCCGATTTTCCCGACTTGGTAATGATTGACGGAGGCAAAGGACAGCTTTCGTCGGTAATTGCGGTGTTGCAAGAAATGAATTTGCTCGAAGATGTGCGGGTTTGTAGTTTGGCAAAAAAACGTGAAGAAATCTTTCTACCTGGGGAATCTTTACCCTTGGAAACCGATGCAGAACAACCAGGAGTTCAGCTTTTACGACGTTTGCGCGACGAAGCGCACAGATTTGCTGTTTCCTTCCACCGTCAACAACGTAGCGATAAATTAAAGCGATCGCGTTTAGATGAAATTCCTGGTTTGGGACACCACCGACAAAAGTTGCTTTTAGCTCATTTTCGCTCGGTTGATTACATTCGACAAGCCACACCAGAACAGTTATCTGAGGTTTCCGGGATTGGTTCCCATCTCGCTCAAGAAATTTACAACTATTTTCATCCATGAACTACTTAGACTTGCCGAGCGGTAGTCTAAGCTTCATATTTATCAATTAATCTTCGCGCTGCCGAAGCATGTTGTTCTGCCAATTCGAGTGGTGAAATAATACCTGCATCATGCCTAGATGATTTTTGTTGTCGGCTGATGTTTGTCGGCAATCTCGATTGCTTGTCCTTGAGCGATCGCATGTTCGACTAAGGGTATTTGGTGATATAAGTAGTCACTATTCTTACCCTTTCTTCCCATGCTCTCTAGGTCAGTGTAGACTATAGCTCGATTTAGATGTTAGCGTACTGAGTAAAATAAACCTCCTTCTAATCTTTTCTCACCATACAGCAGCTTCGCAGTATGGACAATACATAGTATTAAATCCTAATTCATCCTCTATTATGCAATGCCATATTTTTTTGTCAGACGTTTTGCATTAAGAGATTTTTTCTTTCCCATCTTCAAAAAACAACCTATACCGAAGTACTCAAAGGCGATCGCGGATGCGGATTGCTAAACTTCTCCTTTGTTGTTAACTTTGCTTGCGACTGCGGCGTATTTACATTTAAAATCTCCATATTGAACCTATAGCCAACATTACGAATAGTTTGAATTAAACTTGGTTGCCGTGGATCGAGTTCAACCTTTTTCCGCAAAGATAATACATGTGTATCTATTGTCCGGGGATTATCAATCGCATCAGGCCAAGCTCGACGCAAAAGTTCCGAACGACTTAGCGCTACTCCACCAGCTTGCGCTAACACATAAAGCAAACTAAACTCCTGTGGTGTTAAGTCAATAAATTCACCTTGGAAGCGAACCCGACGCTGTACTAAATCGATTTGTAACGTCCCATAATCCAAATAAGCTGGTGCCGCAGGAGTTCGGTTACGACGAATTAGCGCTTCTACCCGTGCTAAAAATTCCTGCATTCCAAAAGGTTTACTGAGGTAGTCGTCAGCACCACCCCTAAGTCCAGCCACAACGTCACCCTCACTATTGCGGGCTGATAACATTAAAATCAGTGGTTGCTGCTGCCGATGTAGCCAACGACAAAACTCCATACCATCACCCTCTGGCAAATCGGCATCAAGAATAACTAACGTTGGTTGATTGCTTAAAAAAACTTCCCTTGCTTGATAGATACTCGCAGCTTGATGTACTCGATAGTTCAGCTGTTGCAAGTGCCAACCTAACAATGACCTGAGATGGGGATTTCCCTCAACGATTTCAATACAAACCGAACCCACAGCGGCAAGACCCCTTAGCATCTATGAATTTACAAAGTATCAAAGCCTAGCAACTCGGTTTTGTAACCGTTGTTACTTCACATCCAATCAGCTTTCTACTAAATCATATTTACACTCTCAGCCTCAGGAATCTACCCCTTATCCAAAGCGGAGTTAGTCAATTATCAGTCAGTCTCCGAACAATTGTTAAGATTTAATTATATTTACCTTGTATGCGATACCACTCTGACGATGGCGAGTCTATGAAAAAAGTGAATAACTAGAATATGTTTATTTTTGTTACAATATTTAAATGTGAACGACAATTGTTACCTGGAATACACTTTAACTTGATGGATTAACCTTAAAAACTTATTTAGATGAGGTTTTCCAGCAAACGGCTACCCTGATTGAGAATGAAAAAAAAGTTACAATTCTTTCATAAACCGAATGATGTACTCAGCAACTTTACATGCATAATATAAAAAAATGACCAAATCAACCATCCGATTCGCCAAATTCTGGAATAGGATGGAGTTAAACGGTAGCTACTTTTAGATATTCTTAACCAGGGAGATAGTTCCAGCTTTAATTTGATGTCGCACTAGAAGAAGTAATACTTCACTTTTTAGCTCAGATATTTTACAATTCTCATTCTTAACAGATTTCTATAGCAGTTATGCTCCAAGACACACAAACCATTCGCTATTACCAAAAACTCACCGACATCTTCGTCGAGCTATGGAATCGCGGTTATCGCACGGATGATATGCGGATGTATTTGGACGGCTACCTCGCAGCCTTGCGAAATAGCAATGCCATTGAACCATATCTGATTCATCGTTTAGAGGAGGAAGCAATGCGCTATTTGTACGATGTCTCAAACTTTGCGATCGCAATGCCGCAACCAGAGCCAGAACCCGGTTATTACTAGCTTTCCCCTGCCTGGTCATTGTTTGCCAATCGTTTGATTAACGCTGATAATCATAGCATCGCACTTGCTTTAATGACCAGTGCCTACGTATAAATTTTGGAAACACGGAATTGGAGACTCAACCTGTCTTCATCAATTGATAATTGCGAGTTTTTCAGCATAAATTTCTATAAAATCAAACCCAGCCGTATTGTTGTTGCATCACATTTGATGCATTGTAACGGCTGGGTTTTTTGATTGAGCTGTTTCAATTAAGCTTGACAGCGACTACGAAGCTAAAGCAACTTCAACCATTTGTTGTAATTCGCCGGATTGATACAGTTCAATCAGAATATCAGAACCGCCGACAAACTGACCATTTACATAAACTTGGGGAATGGTAGGCCAGGCAGAATATTCTTTAATGCTTTGACGGATGTCAGAGTCAGCCAAAACATCAACTGTCTCAAAAGGTACTCCTAATGTATTAAATATCTGCACAACATTATTAGAGAACCCGCACTGGGGCATTAATTTGTTTCCCTTCATGAAAACCATGATTTTGTTTTGGGTAACTAAATTATCAATCCGCTCTTTAATTTCAGGTGTCATGTTCTTTCTCTTGCAATTGGACTATTGTATTGGGGATTGGGCATTGGGAATTGGGGATTGGGCATTGGCATAAGCTGCCAGTAATGAATAACCATTAACCATTAACCATTAACCATCAACCATTAACTATTGACTACTTTGCCAAGCTTCCGGTGTGTATGTTTTCAATGCTAAAGCATGGATTGCCTCGGTAGACATGGCTTGTTGCACGGCACGATAAACCAACTGATGTTGTTGTACCAGTCCTTTGCCAGCAAACTGCGATGAAACGACAGTCACTTCAAAATGCTCACCATCGGGACTTTGCACGTTTATTTGGGCATCTGGCAATTCTGCTTGGATCATTGCCTCCACTTGCTGCGGATTAATCATCGCAATCCTTAAGAAACAATTTTTAACAGGAGTTAATTCTAACAAATATTGACTCCTTGTTTCTGTCCTTTTGGGACATCTGAACGAATCGCGAATAATCCGAATATTTTTTTTGTCTGATGCAAAGCATAAATAAAATACGTAGAGACATTACATGTAACATCTCTACGTCAAAATAGTATTTTTTTAAAGCTTGATTACTTTTGGGATGTGCTACCACCACGGGGAAAGGGAGAATCGACAAATCCCAATTCCAAAAGTTGTTGATAGGCTTTTTTGCCCATATCTCTGGTTGGATTTTGGCTTTTGACGATTTGTATGAGCAAAGGTACTGCTAGTTCGGGTTTATTTTGAGAACGATGTACTAGTGCTAGTCGATAAGTGGCTTCATCACGTAATTGGGCAGTTTCGAGTGCCTTTTTACGTTGTGTATCAGCTATTTTGTTATCAATTCCAGAAAAGCTGGAAGTAAGTTCTTGGTAGAAATTGGATAGCTGGTTGAAAACAGTTCGTGCTTCTTGAAGTTTCTTAGCTGCGCTATCGAAGTTTTGGGAAGAAACTGCGCTTTCTGCTTCACTCATCAGTCGCTTGCCACCATCGATGCTTAACACGGTACTGCTTTGAGTCACCGGACGAAGATTGTTCGGGTCATTGGGGTCAATTGGTTGAGCTTGGTTCGGATTCGGTGTAAGCTTTGGTGTTTGGGCGTGTACCTGTGATAGCAAACTGAGGGTTGCTATCAGTGATAAGCAAGCAAAGCGAATCAAGGGAACAGTTGTAGCAAATTTCATGCGTTTTTATGGTGCAACAACTCAATAAAAGTAAATAAAACAAAATGGAAACTTCGGGTATCTTAACTCTGTTTGGGCTTTTGACAAAGCAAAGCTACATACTAAGTTCTTGCTTTCTTAGACTGATGATTGATTTAATCTAGTTCCCGTAGTTATTTTTGATTTTGAGTTGACATTTTTTACAAACTATGAACCTAAATACATCTAATTTGGCTGCAAGTGTGGGTGTTCCTACAAATAGCTTGGGGATTATTTTACAGCGCGGTGGTGAAGAGTTGATTTTAGAAAAAGTGAGCGATCGCTTTACAGTTCGTCCCCAGCAGCAGCTATCATCACCGGAGCAATTAGAATTAAATATTGGCAAATGGCAGCGTCGCATCCCCCAAGCAAATCTCGAAGTATTTACTGTGGAAGCAAGTCAGCTAGACGCAGCGATGACAAATGCTCGCAATTCCAAGAATGTTGCTTTTGCGAGTCATGTTTACCAAATAAAAAGTAGCAATGGTCAAAATAGTCCCAGTACCTTCGTGCATGTGGATGACCAAATTACAATTCAGTTTGCCTTGGGGGTTGACTCTAGCAAAATTAAAGCCATTGCCGCAGCTTTTAGCCTAGTCGTAGATAAACCCGTCGTCGGATTAAATAATACTTTTGTATTGTTAGTTAGTAAAGATGCAACCGAAAATCCGATCAAAATCGCCAATCGATTGCAGTCCCAACCCGAAGTTTTAGCAGCAGAACCAAATATTATTATTCGTACCGAACCCCACTACAAACCCCGCGATCCACTTTATTCCGAACAATGGTATCTCAATCACAACAATGGTCGAGAACTAGCAGCAGGTTCACATATTGCGATCGAAAAAGCCTGGGATATCACCCGTGGTCTGCGTTCCGTTGTCGTTGCGGTGGTGGATGACTCATTTGATTTGAATCATCCCGATTTTCAAGGTAACGGAAAAATAGTTGCACCCCTGAATTTGAAGGATAATAATTTTTTACCCCTACCAGATTCAAGCGAGACTAGCCACGGAACCGCTTGTGCAGGGGTGGCAGTTGCCGAAGAAAATGGCACTGGGATTGCTGGAGTTGCCCCTAGATGTGCTTTGATGCCGATTCGGACCACGGGGGATTTAGATGACGACTCCATTGAGAAAATTTTTGATTGGGCAGTAGAAAAAGGTGCTAGTGTAATTTCTTGCAGTTGGGGAGCTGCGGCTGTTTACTTTCCCTTGTCTATACGTCAACGGGCTGCGATTTCCCGTGCAGCTACCCAAGGTCGAAATGGCAAAGGTTGCGTCATCTTATTTGCCGCAGGTAATGCCAATCGTCCAATTAATGGTAGCGTTAATGAGAAAAATTGGGTAAAAAATGTATTGAAGGGGAATACGAAGTGGCTCAGTGGATTTGCGGTACATCCCGATGCGATCGCAGTGTCAGCTTCTACTAGTTTTGGCAAGAAGGCAGCTTATAGCAATTGGGGGACAAATATTTCGGTTTGTGCCCCAAGTAATAATGCACCACCGGGAATGTGGTTCCAAACGACGGGCTATATTTACACTCAGCCGGGGATTGCGGTGTCCCTACCGGGATTGGGGGTTTTAACTGCCGACCAATTGGGTGCTGCGGGTTACGACCAAGAAGACTTTACTAAGGACTTTGGGGGAACTTCGAGTGCGACACCTGTAGTTGCCGGGGTTGCAGCATTGATATTATCGGCAAATCCTGACCTGACAGCACTACAAGTAAGAAAAATTTTGCAGGATACCGCAGATAAAATTGTCGATCCCGATCCCGATCCCCAGTTAGGAATGAAGGCAGGGACTTATGATAATAACGGTCATTCCCAATGGTTTGGGTATGGTAAAGTGAATGCCTGGAAATCGGTGCAAGCAGCGCAACAGTTGCGTGTAACGGGTGCAGTTGCCGTCAAGGAAATTATTGGACGAAATAATAATCAAGTGGCGATTCCAGACAACAACAGGCAAGGAATCAAAAGTACAAACATTATTACCGATACCAATTTCGTCAGGGATATTCAGGTGACAGTTGATATTACCCACGATTTTCTGGGTGATTTAGAAATTTATTTAATTTCGCCGAATAATCAAACATGTTTATTACAAAGCCGGACTTTAGGTCGTCGTCAGAAATTACAACAAACTTACGAAGCACGACTGCATCCAATGTTATCGCAATTGCTGAATATGCCAGCTAGGGGACGTTGGACGCTTTGGATAATTGACTATGTGGAACAAGATAAGGGAACACTCAATAGTTGGGAATTAAAATTGGGAATTTAGGTTATTGGTTATTGGTTATTGGTTATTGATTAATTGTTTTTATAAACACAGATAACTAAAAATCCAAAAATAATTATTGACAATTAACAATTAACTAATTAACCACCAATAATTCACAAATTCGGCATTTCTGCAAAGCTGCGATCGCAAACATTCGTTGAGCGATCGCTTAATTTTTGCATTGACTTGCCGACATCATGCATGAGACGATTAGCATCTTTTTTGATGCAACCGCTAATGTAATCAGCAACCTTAATTGGTTTGCCAATATTTATACATACATTTGTACCCCAACTAGGATTAGTCTGGCTGTAGTCGATGCTGATGGGAAGAATCTGCACTCCCAAATCGGAGTGATTGACTTCAGCAGTCAATGCCAAACGGGAAATTCCTGGTTTTAGCGGGTGAAGTTCCCCTTTGCGAATTCCTCCCTCTGGGAAAATAACTAGCATTTCGCCATTTCTCAACAAATCAACAGCATGACGCAGCGTGGTTATCGATGGACGCTTAAGATTCACAGGAAACCCACCCAAGTGTTGAATAAACCATCCCTGTAAACCATTACATTCGGTTCCCGTCACCATAAATCGGAGGTCGCGTCCAGTAATGCAACGTCCTGCCGCATAAGGAACTAACAACGCATCCCAGCGCGAACGATGGGTTGGTGCAAGAATAACAGGACCAGTTTTGGGAATATTCTCTTGTCCCGCGATCGCAATACTTCCAAAAAAGCAAGGCAAAACCAAATGACGACCCAACAAGTAAGCCAAAGGACTCAACCAAGGAGAAACCCGTGAAGTAGAATACGCAACCTGGGGATTAGCAGCACTATTGGCAGATTGAGTTTTGGCAGATTGAGTCTTAGTCGATTGAAAATGGCTCCTACCTGAAGAAAAGTGAAATTGGATCATAACGGCGGCTGCTGATTGTTGGGTAAGATGTAATAAAAACTTTGATTAGATACACCGTAGATTTTCTTCCCTAACTTTTGTCACACCAGCTGGACAGTTTTACCTCTGTCCTTTAGGTTGTACTATGTCGCCGATTCGCAAACCACTCTTGCAACTGCTGACGGCAATTCGATTCTAAGATGCCTCCAATAACCTGTAACTTATGATTGGAAGCGGCACTATCAGGAATATTTGCAACTGTTCGCACAGCACCAGTTTTGGCATCATCCACCCCATAGACAAGAATTCCGATCCGAGCTTGTACTATCGCACCCGCACACATCGGGCAGGGTTCGAGAGTCACGTAGAGAGTACATTCATGCAAGCGCCAATTTTGCAACAGCTTCGCTGCCATCCTCAGCGCGACAATCTCCGCATGGGCAGTTGGGTCACAGTCACGTTCTTTACGATTTTCCCCTTGGGCAATTAACTTTCCCTGGGAATTAACAATAACAGCACCTACAGGAATATCACCTGCATCACCTGCGGATTTAGCTAATTGTAAAGCTTGCGTCATCCATTGTCTATGTATAAGATAATCTGAGTACTCAAATAACATATTTTTATAATTATTTTCAGAAAATGCCCATTAGATATAATTCACAGGCAAAGACACAGGTATTAGATAGTTGTCTAACTCAGTAACTAAACCAGAATTTAATCAAAAAATATACCCCATGCCTAATCTCCCATGCCCTATTCCCCAATTAACAACAAATCGAGTTGTCCTTTGGTATCAAGTTCATACAAGTCATCACAACCGCCAATATGTTGGTTATTAATAAAAATTTGCGGTAATGTGCGGCGATTATTAGCACGTTCTGCCATTTGAGCGCGGGCTATCTCATCCCCATCGATTTTGTACTCAGTAAAATTGGCACCTTTCCACCAAAGCAACATTTTGGCGCGAATGCAGTATGGGCAAGTCTGCCAGGTATAAATTTCGATATTGGCTTGAATTCGTTCGGGTTGGCGACCGAGAAGGGAATTGAGGAAATTTAGCATATTCACGAAAATAAATATATTTTAAACGCAAAGGTACGCGGAGGTACGCGCAGAGGTACGCTGAGTATTTATTGGACGTTTTGTGTCGAGATATAAGGTTCGGTAATGAGCCGCTTTCAGTATATAGTCCGTGGACTTAAACCCCTAGAGTTGGTTAAAAATATTTGTTAGTCAGACCAGTTGGTGCTGGAATCGCTGATGGGGAAGGTTTCCATCACATCAAAGTGGCTTAACTTGCTTGCCAGAGGGTATCTGGAGGATTTTTTGGGATCGGGATTTGGTGGTTTAGGTAAAGCTTTGTATCGCTGATAGCAAAGATTAGTTCCTTGAAGTATCCGCCCTTTGGTAGACTTGAAAACTGAACTGTTGGAAACGACGCAAAATCAAGCAATTGAGAGGGCAGACTCTGTGGAAAATACTCTTGGGTTAGAAATTATTGAGGTAGTTGAGCAAGCAGCGATCGCTTCTGCTCGTTGGATGGGTAAAGGTGAGAAAAACATCGCCGACCAAGTAGCTGTAGAGGCAATGCGCGAACGCATGAACCGAATTCACATGCGTGGACGTATTGTGATTGGGGAAGGGGAACGGGATGAAGCCCCGATGCTCTATATTGGCGAAGAGGTTGGTATTTGTACCCGTGAAGATGCCAAAAATTATTGTAACCCCGATGAATTAGTTGAAATTGACATTGCTGTTGACCCCTGCGAAGGTACTAATTTAGTTGCCTACGGTCAAAATGGCTCAATGGCTGTGTTAGCAATTTCTGAAAAAGGTGGTTTATTTGCAGCTCCCGACTTCTATATGAAGAAACTTGCTGCACCTCCCCAAGCAAAAGGTCTTGTGGATATCAATAAGTCTGCCACCGAAAACCTGAAAATCCTCTCGGAGTGCTTGAACCGTTCGGTTGAAGAATTGGTTGTAGTGGTAATGGATCGTCCCCGTCACAAAGAATTAATCCAAGAAATTCGTGACTGTGGTGCTAGGGTTCGATTGATCAGCGATGGTGACGTTTCTGCTGCTATCTCCTGCGGTTTTGCTGGAACCAACATTCATGCTCTTATGGGTATTGGTGCAGCACCAGAAGGCGTAATTTCGGCTGCGGCAATGCGTTGTTTGGGTGGTCACTTCCAAGGACAATTGATCTACGATCCAGAAGTAGTGCAAACAGGTTTGATTGGCGAAAGCAGAGAAGGTAATTTGGCTCGACTCAAGGAGATGGGAATCACCGATGCCGATCGCACTTATGATGCTCACGAACTAGCTTCTGGTGAAACCGTCTTGTTTGCTGCTTGCGGTATTACTCCCGGAGTTTTAATGGAAGGAGTACGTTTTTTTGCTGGTGGTTCTAGAACCCAAAGTTTGGTAATTTCGAGCCAGTCTCAAACTGTTCGTTTTGTCGATACCATTCACTTAGCTGAAAAACCACTGACAATTCAACTGCACTAATTACATGGGGCAATGGGGATGGGGCAATGGGCAATGGGGATGGGGCAATGGGCAATGAGCATGGGGCAATGGGTGTAGTACCAACGGTTTGAACTTGGCTTACTCAATATAGAACTCCTCTCCATTTGCGAAGCGCGAACTATAACGCTTCGCGTTCCGTTGGTGTAGTCGCCCTCTTAGAGTTAGGTAGAGTAACTCTCACCTTGTCAAGGGGAGATGCTTAAGAATTTAAGTTTTGGGCTAGGAACAAAGTACAGCTTTCAAGCTTGCTTAGTAGAATTCCCAATTCCCAATGCCCAATGCCCAATGCCCAATTCCCAATTCCCAATTCCCAATTCCCAATTAAAAAACATTGTTAGGAATTACGATTTAGCAAATGAATATAGCAGTAGTAGGTTTAAGCCATAAAACAGCAACCGTTGAAGTTCGGGAAAAATTGAGTATTCCAGAACCAATGGTTGAAAGTGCGATCGCACAGCTTCTTAGTTATCCTCATATTGAAGAAGTCGCGATTCTCAGCACTTGTAACCGTTTGGAAATTTATATTGTTGCCCACGAAACTGATTTGGGAATTCGCGAAGTTACGCAGTTTCTTTCCGAACATAGTAAATTGCCTGTGACTTTGCTGCGATCGCATTTATTTATGCTGCTCCACCAAGATGCTGTAATGCATATGATGCGAGTCGCCGGGGGTTTAGATAGTCTGGTTCTGGGTGAAGGTCAAATCCTTGCCCAAGTCAAAAATACCCACAAACTCGGACAGCAATTCAATGGTATAAAAACAATTTTAAATCGATTATTAAAACAAGCAATTACAGCCGGAAAACGAGTCCGAACAGAAACTAGTATTGGTACGGGTGCTGTTTCCATTAGTTCGGCAGCTGTCGAACTGGCACATTTGAAAGTCGAAAATTTAAGTGGCTGTGCGATCGCAATTCTCGGTGCGGGGAAAATGTCGCGGTTACTTGTGCAACACCTGGTTTCTAAAGGTGCTACGCAAATTTGTATTGTGAATCGTTCCCTTGGACGTGCCCAAGAGCTTGCCAATAGGTTCTCCGAGCATCCAATCAAAACTCATCTGCTCACTGAGATGATGGCAGTAGTTTCTGGATGCGATATTGTATTTACTAGCACTTCAGCAACCGAACCAATTCTCGATCGCACTAAATTGGAGATGGTTCTCGAACCAAAGCGTAAATTGATGCTTTTTGATATTTCCGTACCCCGCAACGTCCATGCTGATGTCAACGAACTCGAACATGTTCAAGCATTTAATGTCGATGACTTGAAGGCTGTAGTCGCTCAAAACCAAGAAAGCCGTCGAAAAATGGCGCAGGAAGCTGAAGGGCTTTTGGAAGAAGAAGTCGAAGCTTTTGATATTTGGCTGCGTAGTTTGGAAACCGTAACTACTATTAGCTGTTTACGAAATAAAATCGAAACTATCCGTGAACAAGAATTAGAAAAGGCACTGTCGCGTTTGGGTTCAGAATTTGGCGATAAGCATCAAGAAGTCATCGAAGCTTTAACAAAAGGTATTGTTAACAAAATATTACATGACCCAATGGTACAGTTGCGCGCCCAGCAAGACGTAGAAGCCAGACAGAAATGTATGCAAGCATTGCAAATGTTATTTAACTTGGATGTAGAGGAGATATTTGGATAATGATTAGGCAATTTCTGAAAATAATCCTACCGTCATAGAGCGAATCAAAGGGGTGTAGCTTGCTTCTCCGCCTGGGAGTACAGCCGTTCTCCCCTACTATAGACACTAAGGAATGTATTAACTTTAACTGGTTAATAATCAACGACCTAGCCCAGCATATGATTTGCGAGTTTGCGATAAGCAAAGCTTAACGCTAAAAGCGTATCGCGTTTCTCCCCAGAAATATATCGCAACCAAAAAACAATTACCAAATATTATTAATCAAATATTCGTAACTCCATAGCTCCGAGATTAACTCAGCAGGGAATAACCAACAAGTGCGTTAACATCCTATTATTATGTAAACCACCTTACGCAAGCCTATGGAGTCAGATACTTTGCCAACCGAGGTAATTTTGACGCATCCACGTCAATTCCTTGGTAGTCTAAAACTAGATTGGATGCCCCAACCTGGAAATTATCTCGATTTAGAAGGAAAAACCTACGCAGTTTTAGAACGTCGCCATAAATACCAGCTAAAATCTGGACGGTACTGCTTACATAAAATTGCTCTTTATGTCCAGTCAGCACAACGTCCAATAGAAAAAACTTTACTACAAGGACGCTGGGTTGTGGGTGATGCGTCATGTCGCTACAATGCCCATTCAGAAATTCTTCGCTGTGCAGTTAACCCAGATGGTCCGTGTAAATCTTGCCGCTATTTTGACACTCTCAGGGCTGAAGCCACTGAGATTCTTTAAGGCTTGCTTAAAAGGGATAGTCAAGCATCCCCCTAGACACTCAAAACAACTGCCAATACGAGAGGCATTGCAATCGTGCTTACTTTTATCGTTTTAATGCTTTCCGAGTTCAACACTATGCCTATTTTTGGTACGCTCCCCACCCTGCCATTACTTACTCTTTTTGTGTTGTGTCTTAAACACGTACTAAGTAGTCGGGATTTCACCGTACTAGGGATGGTTCAATACGTAGTTGATTATTCCTACTTGCTTTCTTATCTTAACATGAAAACCACGGTGGTTAAAACCACTCGTGTCGCTTCCCTAGGAAGGTCTAAAGACACTGAGTTTCCCGCATACCGTGAGGTTTATATGAAATAGGTGACTAATTAAGCAATTCTCCAACATTTAGCCGCATCCCATTGACTAAATCCCATCCAGACAAAGGACGCTTTCCGGCTGGTTGAGCTTCGTGGAGCAATAAAAAACCATCTCCTGCTTTTACCAATGCTCCCATTCCTTTGATTATACTGACAATTTCTCCAGGCTTTGATGAAGAAATCCCCAAGTCTGGTAATTTTTGCTGTAACTGCTGAAATTGCTGGGGTAGTTGAATTGAATTATTTTCACTCAAGGGAATAGAAGCTGTAATTTTTAAAGATTGTTCGCGAAAAGTCGTAACGCAGTTGGGATAAAACCCTCGGATTTGGTTATGTATTTGCATCGCACTTTTCGACCAGTCTAGTTTATAGTCTTCTTTTTTAATTAAAGGTGCATAGGTTGCGAGATGGTTCTCTTGAGGAATCGGTTGAATTTCTCCAACTTCGAGTTTAACCAAAGTATCTATCAATAAATCAGCACCCACCGTTGCTAGTCTTTCCCCTATAGTGTTGGCATTATCAAATAAATCTATGGATGTTGTTACTTTTTGTAACATAGCTCCAGTATCCATTCCCGCGTCCATCAACATGGTTGTAATACCTGTTTCAGTTTCACCGTTATATAAACACCATTGAATCGGTGCAGCACCTCGGTATTTTGGCAAAATCGAACCATGGACGTTGATACTGCCAAGTTTAGGCATGTCCAAAATTTCTGGGGATAAAATTTGTCCATAGGCAACCACGACAAATGCATCTGCATCAGATTGTTTGAGTTGATTCAAGGTTTCTTCATCTTTTTTTATCCTTGCAGGTTGCCAAATTGGTAAGTTGTGGGTGAGAGCAAGATTTTTTATTGGTGAAGGAGTTAGTTTATTTCCACGTTCTCGTCGTTTATCAGGTTGAGTCACAACAGCCAAAACTTCAACACTTGGGTGATTAAGTAGTTTTTCGAGGGTAGGAACAGCAAACTGTGGTGTACCAAAAAAGATTATTTTCATGATTACTAATTTTCTCCGATCGCATATTTAAACTAAATTCATCCAATTCTTTCATGAAACAAAATTTTTAATTTTCTGTCTAAGTACACACTGTCATAAAAATCACGAAAAATCAGTTATCGCTCGGTTGAGCGATCGCGATTTCTGAAATAAATTAAGTAACCGTAGGCAAAAATTTTTTTATGCCATGGGGAGACGAATACGACCAAGTAGGGCTATAATATATTGGCTACAAGGATAGCTTACATCTACCTTTTGGTTTTGACTGGTTTCTTATCCCCGAAAAATTTAAGAATTGTTCCCATAAGTCCGCTAGTTAGAATTTTAGTTTATCCAATCCACCAAAAGCACAAACTTAAGAACCGTGTCTTAGATGTAGCAATTGGTAATTGACTGTCTAAAGTTTGACTAACAATTGAGAGTCAGCAACGCAATTACTTCTAATCAGAAGTAAAAAAAGTTTGACTTGTATATTTGCTATATCTCGCAAGTCCATGGGTCATGTCATGCTGTTATTACAGTCAATGCTCACACTCTGCCAGATTAACTAACTAACTAACTAACTAACTAACAGCAAATATTAGCCAGGTTAGTGGCAAACTGCCAGCGTCTTCCAAACACTTTGATTTTATCGCTTGTCTTAACCTTCCATAGCTACATAACTTAGTGGATATATTTTATACAATGTACTAGTATAATTGTGGTTAGGTTAGTCAAGATTATGAAAAATATTATTTGTCTTCAGGAAGCACCCGATGTCAAAGTGTATTTATAGCTATTAGTTCAGATTAGTTCCCAGAGGTGCATACGTGATACATATTTATTTTGTGTAAAACAATGCAAAAACTCTGTTAAAAACAGAAGTTCCCTGTTATACATGTAATAAGTTTGTCTGGATTCGCTGTCTCGGCATTTCTCTTCACACAGCAACACCCCCCTTCTAGAGAGTCAACAGATGCTGAAAACCCTTTTGTTGTCAGGATGGTTTCGCGTACAACCATTTTTTAAGTATGCTGTAGTCATGATGCTAATTGCGCCTTTAGTGGCAGCGAGCAGTCATGCAACATCAGTAACCCAGTCAGGAGTAGGAACAAATGCTTCCACTTCTGTCACCAAAGAAGCTGGCTCTGCATCGGTAGAAACCGCAGGTGTTGGTGATAATGCTGTGAATCAAGTGTTACTTAATCAAAATCAAGATAATTTGTCGGCAGAGATAATGGGACCAATGCCGATGCAGATGGCAGCTATTGTCGAACCGCGATTGTTAGGAACAGATAGAAGTTCTGTGCTGGAAGGAGAAAATTCTCAAGCCACGGAACAGTCAGGTCGTGACCCATTTGCGACTGTAGAATTAGCTCCACCTGCAAATAATTCCGCTCCCCGAACATCTGAAGGTCCAACTAGTCAGGATGATTTGATCCAGAGATTAAAAGCTGCTAAGAATAATTCCTTAGTGGCAGAGCCGCAAGCTTCATTGTACGCAGCGAAAATTGATCCAATTCGATCCCGCTCGAATTCGTCCGAACTGACAGCGCCGGGGCAAACCAATGCGGGAATGGAACAAGAATCAGAAGACCCATTAGGTAGTGCTTATCCAATTCCGATGAAATGGATTACACAAACCCAGGAATCGATGGGTAGTAAGGGTGGTGGTGTTGGTTATTACCGTAGTGTCCCTGTGATTTCTCCCGATGGTCGTTATGCTGTATACAGTCGCGTGCAACTCGAAGTTAATCCAGAACTGCACAATAGTCGCGTTAGTAGTGTTTTGTTTATCGAAGACCGACAAACTAAGCAACTGCGGGTTGTGACATCAACATCACGCAACCGCGATGTATTAATTAACGTCAAATCCGCACCTGACGCAAATGGAGAAGGAACAATCGGTGTATTGGTTCCCGTGAGTTGGTCAGAAAAAGGCGATCGCTTCCTTGCACGTCGATTTGAAGGTATCATGAGTACATCTGATGTCAACGACTACGCAGTAATTTGGAATCGCGAAAAAGACCACACAAACACCGTCGGTCCTGCACCCCAAGAAAGCGATCGCGAAAAAATTTCGATCCTATTGGGGTGGAGTAAATCCCAACCTAACCATGCATTATTCCGTGCGGGTGAGATGGGTGAAGAAGATTGGTCACTACTGACTGTTGCTGATGACGGCAAGACAGCAAGTGCCACCGATCGCGATCAACCTGTGACTTTTGGTAACCAATCCGCTCAAGTTTGGGCAGGTCCTCAAGTAGCTTATCGGTAAAAAATTTATTCTGATAGTATGCCTGGAACCAAAAATCTGGACAAGCTAAAATAGAATCCCGTTCTTGCTAGTTGCGAGAAGGGATTCTTTTGCTTATTTTGCCTATAAATATTCAATTTCTCATAACCTGAAAATAATTTTTGACTCAATTAATTATTGATAAACAACGACTATATAACCATAAGGATATGCACCACTATTTGATAATTATTGTTTCTAGATTGGTATCCAGAGTTTGAGCATAATTATCTCAAGGAAATATTTGAGACTATTCTGAATCTGTCTCTTCCTTGCCTTTAATCACTACTTGGCGTTGGTTTGGGTCAAAGCGATAACCCTGCTGCTGCATAATACTTTGAGTTTGGCGGGGATCAAAATTGCGGCTAAACTCCGTTTGTAGATTGCCAACACGGAGTTCCATTTGATTAACTTCAGTGCGAACAGCCCGTAACTTCTCTTGCTGCATCCAGTGGTAGGGCAGAAGTTGAACCAAAGCCGATATTGCGGCTGTTGAGATAGCGATATTAACACCAATTTTTACAGTGGTTTCCATCGCCATCACTCGGTGCGATCGCTGCCGCAGATGCCGATGAGGTCTAGGAGTTGCCCGTTTTTTGGGTGTTGGTTGTTGTAGTGGTGGTCTGGAAGGTTGGATAGCATTCATAAATTTAGGAAGAGAAACCTCGCTCTTGGGAACAGCTGTACCGCAAGTATGGTTTATTTTAACTAATGCGGTTTAGTTTTGCTGTCATATTACTGTATTTTCCAGATTTTGCTACGGTAATTCCACTGTGAAAATGGGAACCTGGCAGTTTCAGTAAGTATTTTCACCAAAGTCCTCGCGCCGAGGAAACCCCTGCATTCATGCATGGGGGTAAGGCGCAGGCGAATTTATTCGCTGTCACATTATCGCCTTGGGGTTGCTGCATTCGGTGTACCTTTGTTTTGTACTTTCAACGGGACAGTTACCGTTTCAAACTTACAACCCTGTACGCATAATGTTTTGCTCAATTGAGCCTCCCAATAGGGGTAATGTTAGCTTTGCCAATGTTAGAAGGTCGGTACTATCCAAATTGCACTTCCTTAACCCTTGTACAGATGTTTAACAATTCGGTTCTAGAGCAAGGAACTAGCTACGCATTCCTTGGTAGGTCTTTAAACTCTTGCCTCTAACGTAGTACTCAAGGTACTTAGGCTGGTCAAATGGGCAATTTCTGCGCCCCCGGCTTTAGCCGTGGGGTTTCTGACCCGAATTAACGCTTTAAAAACGTAAAACTAGATAATTACCTACTCTTCTGCCAGGTGGCTAAAGATTTACTACGATGGTACTTTGTACCCGCCTTACGGCGATATTCCGGAGGAGTCGCTACGCGATGTTCCTGAAAGGAACCGTGCAAAGCGCGATCGCAATAAATCCCCAGCAAGTTTTAGTTTTTGTACAGTTCAGTTGCTAAACGCCAAGCTAAAACGCCTGGGATCAGGGCAACAACAAGGGCAATATAGACTTGGGTATCTGATAATGACATCGCGTGAGTCCTCCTATTTACACATTAATTTTAAAGACTTCGTTTACTACTTTTCCCTGTTTTGCTCGGAATGGGGAATAGCTTGTTACAAGATGCAACATAATTGGGTTATTGGGAATTGGGCATTAGGCATTGGACATTGGGAATTGGGAATTAGTGAATCAAAAATTAGTTTAGTTTTAATTTTGTCAAGGTATTTTATTAAAAATTAAAAATTCAACAAATCATGAGTTTGTATTTAGGTATTGACTTTGGGACTTCTGGTGCTAGGTGTGCGGTAATCGATCGCCAAGGACAAGTTCAAGCAGAGGGACGTTATCCGTTTAATATGGCAATGGTGGCAGATTTGCCTACTTGCTGGCATGAGGCACTGTTTGCAATACTGGGGCAAATTCCTTTAGATATAAGGAAAAGAATTAAAGCGATCGCAATTAATGGGACTTCGGCAACTGTAATGTTGTGCGATCGGTTAGGGAAGCCTGTGGATGCACCTCTACTTTATAACGATGCACGGGGGGCGGATTTATTAGCACAACTAAAAAAAATTGCACCTGCCAATCACACGGTATTGAGTGCCACTTCTAGCTTAGTAAAACTACTTTGGTTTTCGCAGTTAACATCTTTCTCACAAGCCAAATATTTCCTTCATCAAGCCGATTGGTTAGGATTTTTGCTGCATGGAAAGTTAGGTATCAGCGATTACCATAATGCTTTGAAGTTGGGATATGACGTAGAAAAATTGGAATATCCAGATTGGCTGACAAAGTTTTTGAAAAAGCTAAATTCAACCGTCGAGTTACCGAAGATTTTCACCCCAGGGGAGGCAGTTGGAACAATTACCCCAGAAATTGCCACCCGCTTTAATTTTCCCCCAGATTGCCTGATTTGTGCCGGAACCACCGACAGTATCGCCGCATTTCTTGCCAGTGGTGCCAAAACCCCAGGGGAAGCGGTAACATCTCTCGGTTCGACTCTCGCTGTCAAACTACTTAGTCGTACCTATGTAGAAGATACGCGATACGGCATTTACAGCCATCGCTTTCCCAATTTTGGACAAGAACAAACCCAACAAGAAAAAGACCTATGGTTGGTGGGAGGAGCTTCTAACACGGGTGGTGCAGTCTTACGGCATTTTTTCTCAAATGATGAATTAGACAGCCTCAGTCGCGAAATTGATGCAGCCAAAATCAGCGAATTAGATTATTACCCTTTATTGAAAGCTGGGGAACGTTTTCCTGTTAATGATGCAAATTTACAGCCTCAATTAGAACCGCGTCCAGAAAATAACGCAGAATTTTTACATGGGTTATTGGAAAGTATTGCCCGTATCGAAGCAAGGGGATATAAATTATTGCAGCAATTAGGTGCTGATAAATTAAATCGGGTTTATACAGCAGGTGGAGGTGCGACAAACACAACTTGGATAGCAATTCGTCAGCGATATTTAAACGTACCTGTAGAATCCTCAGTCAATGCAGAAGCAGCATATGGAAGCGCATTATTAGCAATGGGAAAAACGTAGAGACGACCCGATGGGTCGTCTATCTTCTGTATTTTGTATTTTGTATTTTATATTTTATATTTTATATTTTGAATTTTATATTTTGAATTTTATATTTAAACAGAGACGACCCACCGGGTCGTCTGTACGATAATTTAAGAATTAAGAATTAATAAATATAAATTCCCAATGCCCAATGCCCAATCCCCAATGCCCAATGCCCAATGCCCAATCCCCAATCCCTAATCCCCAATCCCCAATCTCTTCACAATTCCTTTGCAAATATCCCCTATTTCCGTATCTACACCAGTGACAATCGACATACATCAACAGGATACTAGGTTTATTAGACACTGGGCATAATGGTTCCAGGTTAATCATCTGGGCAGCAATATAGGGATAGATATTTGTTCGTAGCAAATACCTATCCCTTTTAATTTATAAAGTAATTAATCATTTAGCCATGATGAATTTTGTGTAAATCTAATTTTATATTCTTACCTCTTTGCTAAGTTAGGTACAAATAAGCAGCTCGCTACAGTCATTAAAATAATGATTAGGATTAGAAATTACCGAAATTTGAAAATTGTCAGGTTGTTAGTGGTTTTTACCATAGCACTGATTGCTACAGGACTAATTGCAACCATGTATTGGGGTGCGAATGGAGTGCCAATAACGGGCTATAAAACATCTTGGATTGGTAATACTTTTGGTGGTGGGGCAAAGTGGGTACAGAATCAAGTTTTGGATATGTATGTCGCAACTGATGGGACAGTATATACAAATAGTTTTTGGGATGAAGGAGGTAGGGAAGCTGGTGTATATAAAAATGGTGATGTGATTGCTAAAGCTGAGGATTTACACGGATGGGAAAGATTTGGTGGGTTTGCTGTAACCGCAGATAAAAAACATCTTTATGTGGGGATGGAACAGCGCTATATTGCAACTGATAAACCTGCCGATTATCCTCCAGAAAAAACTACTTGGTATTGTGTTAGACGCTATGGATTATCTGGGAAAATGGCACCATTTCCTGGTGGTAAAGGTGTGGGTCAAAATATGCTGATTGTCAGCGAAAAACATCCGGTGACTGGGTTAGCAACGATTGGTACGGAGTTATATGTTGCTATCCGCGATAGTAATATTGTGCGGGTTTATAATACGAATACATTGCAGGAAATACGCAAATTTTCAGTTCCCAATCCCAACAAAATTGCTGTTGATAAACAGGGTTCGCTGTGGATTATTCAAAATCCAAAAGATGGTAATGCTGCCAAAATTGTTCATTACTCGCAAAAAGGCGATCGCTTACCGCAAGTTATCAGTAATGTACCCAAAGCAAATGCGATCGCAGTTGATAACCAAAATAGATTATTAATCGCTGATAACGGCAAAAATCAGCAAATTGTCATCTATAGCCTGAAAAATCAACCCACACAAGTTGGTACTTTTGGTGTCAAAGGGGGAATTTATGCAGGGGTTCCTGGTGAAGTTGGAGATTCAAAGTTTTATGGATTAACGGGAGTTGGGGTTGATGGTTCGGGAAATATATATGTAAATAGTAGTGGTTTTAATGAAGGTGTCGGTACCCAAGAAATGATGACGGGTACGGATATACGTTCGTTTTCGCCATCGGGAGCTATGCAGTGGCGTGTGTTGGGTTTACCATTTGTGGATAATGCAGATGTCGATCCTAAAACCGATGGGATTCAGGTTTATACAATCCACGATCGCTATGTGATGGATTACAGTAAACCCGTTGGTAAACAATGGACTTACAAGGGTTATACGTTTAATCCCTTTAAATATCCTGACGATATCCGTTTGCGACATGCACATGGTTCGGTGTTCTTCCGTCGCATTCAGGGTAAGCCATTTATGTATTTTACAGATATGTTTGGCTCGTTTTTACATATTTACCGCTTTAATCCAGGGACAGATGGGGAAATCGCAATCCCATCAACAATGCTTGTCAATACCACTGAGAAAGAAGAGAAGGTACAAGTAGATAGTTTTCCCCCGAATCAACCACAAATTGGTGATTGGATTTGGCGCGATCGCAATGGGATGGTAGTTTCGACAAGGGAGAGTACGAAGCTAGCGGTAGGGATTATCCCTATATTGGTGGATGGTGGGTGGATAGTAAAGGTGATGTTTGGAAAACTGTGAGAACTGCTAATGGGATTCGCCATTTTCCTTTACAGGGAATTGATGCGAAGGGTAATCCCATCTATAGCTATAGCTCAATGAAAAAAATAGCTACTCCCAAAATGTTTACTGATATTCGCCGGATTGAGTATATACCGGAAACGGACACGATGTATTTGTCGGGTTTTACAGCCGAACGTCCCGCATTTAAGGATGATGGTAAGGACTTGGGTACGGAAATCGCTCGCTATGATAATTGGAGTAAAGGTAATCGCAAAGAACGCTTTCGGATTACTGTTCCTTTCCAACCAAGGGCAAATCCAGAAATACTCACTGCTTCCATGAGCATAACGGGGGATTATATATTTGCGATTACCTTCAAAACAGCAGAGGTTTATGTTTACAATGCTAAAACGGGAGCTTTTGTCACCAAGTTCAAACCTGGTGCAGAAGTGGCAAATGAAAGTGGTTGGATTGATATTCCCTACGGAATTCGCGTTTTTCGTCGTGCTAATGGGGAATATTTAGTTTTTGCTGAAGAGGTTACGAAAGCTAAGGTAATTATGTATCGATTGCCAGCAAAAATCCAGCCAATAAAGGCATCTTAAATGAATCAATAAAGACGTTCTGGTGAGAATAAAAACAAAAACGAATAAATAACGAATAAAATAGAGACGTTCCACCGGAACGTCTCTACTGTAATTAATGTCTTAACCCATTGCTTGCTTGCTGCTGATGATATTTTTTTGCAGCCATTGCCATAGCGATAAATCCCCATAAAGTCATACCTGATAGCCCCAACATCATACTACCAAAACCCATCTGAAAGAATATTCCTAAACTAATCGATCGCGCTGCACAGGCAAATGTGTCACTCCGAGTTTGGGAGCCTTGAAACATACTAAATAAAAGTAGAATCATCGAACCAAGGTAAGGAATAGCTCCAAACCAACCCAGAGCAAAGAAGGAATCTAAAATACCGCTATCAAGTACGATATTTACAAGTTTACCATCTCTGTCAATTATCCAAGTACCGCCAATTCCGTTACCAAATGGTGAAGATAAAGCAATTCCTAGCTTGCGATCGTAACTACTCGAACGGTCATTGAAGCTTTGATCTTTTTGCAAATTGCTAATAGATTCAAAGCGATCGCTAATTACTTCCCCAAATGGTTCGATTGTTGCTAATGGAACAACACTCAGCATCAGCACAATCGCTACGACTAATAAACGCATCTGAAATTTCGGTCTGAGATTCGTTAGTAAAGTCGCCACAGCAACAACCCAACCCCCCCATGCCGAACGCACAACTGTTAACAAAAATGAGATGTAGCCCACAACCGAAGCGGCAAAACCAATCGGGCGCACGCTATTCAATAATAACAGTAAACCCACCATCATCACATTTGCAAATGGATTAGAAGAATGCATTGTACTCCAGACTCGAATACCTAGTGGTTCTGGTTTACCCATTGTCACAAGCTTTGTTTGAATTAACCAAAACTTATCCCATTCAGGTGCAACTAAGTACTGATAAATACCATAACTTCCTGTAATTAAAACACACCAGAGAAATACTTTTTGCGTATTTTCACGATATTTGGGATAATCTCGCCAGTTGACAAGTATGTGGAAACCAAAAAAAACTGGAGTAATCCAGTCTAATGCAGTACGGAAGACTAATACTTTGTCGAAACTAATTAAGCCAACAGCGATTCCATAAAATACGGAGATAGCGGCAATCACAAATGGTAATGCACCAATGCGTGTGGACTTAGGTAAATACCTAACAAATGTGGCAAAAGTAATTAATGTAACTAGAAATGGCGTAACCAAAATAAAGCCGTTTGTATCCCAGCCGCTTTTATAGTCGATTAAGCGACGGATAATCGGCACGAGAAACCATATCCACCAAGTGAAGCCAAGATATAATGTCGGGTAGCGTAGGTAAAGAAAAATACCAACTAAAAATGAAAGTATGGGGAATGTTTGACGTAAAATACTGGCTGCACCAAGATATGCCACAGCCGTAAAAAGCATCAGTGCCCCAATCGATATCCAGGCAAACAGAGGTGAATTTTCTGGTGGGATGTTGGATTGGGAAGGGTAGAGAGACTGATGACTGGTCATTTCAAGTCTTCCGCAGTAAGTATTGGAGATTGAGAAATTTTGCTTATGCGATCGCTATTTTGCCATGTTTGCCAAGCTTGCCATCGTCCTTGGATTGATGCTATAAATTTTTGGAATGCGATCGCTCTTTCACTAAGTAGGAAACGCACAAGCTGTACGATTCCATACCCATCTCGTGTTCCGACGAATATTGCCCAGATAATATATACTAATTTCCTTGGTAGTGGTAAATATTCCAGTAATATTAGAGTTTCGTTATATACCTTGTTGGAATAGGCGATTTGATTGGTATAGGTTCGTTTATCCTCATCAAAACGCTGTGCTGGATAGTGATTTACTGCTACTTTTGGGTCATAAATTAACTTCCACCCTGCCTTCTGCACTGCTAGACTAAATCCTAACTCGTTATGAACCTGTGCCCCCGTACCCCGCAGTCGTGTATCAAAGCGAATGTGAGCGATCGCACTAGCACGATAACTCATGTTTACTCCTTTGAGAATGTCTACTTCACGGGGTAAACCAACACCGACGTGATGTTCCCCAATCATTCGTCCAAACCACTGGACTTTACCGACTATTTCTTTTGCACCTTCTACCAATTTATCACCTTGGTACATCCAGTCACGTCCACCTACTCCCCCAATCTGACTATCGCTCAAAAAGTAAGCTTCAATGCGTTCTAGCCAATCTGGATGGGGCATAGCATCATCATCAGTAATTGCAATTATATCTCCAGAAGCCGTATCCAGAGCTGTATTTAAGGCTATCACAACTCCTGAAAGGCTTACTTTACAAATCTTTATTGGTAGTGATTTCGGCTCAATTGTTTCCAGCAATTTCCAAGTTTCAGCATCAGTATCCCGAACTATTACTAGTACTTCATCTGCTGGACGATTTTGGTGTTGTAATGCTTCCAAGCAGCGTGCGAGGTCTTGTGGACGGCGATAAGTAGGTACAATAACAGTTACTAACATTTTATACTTAAATAACTCCTTTGAATATTTGAGAGATTTTTATACATTTAATTGACTAATTTTTGCTGTTCTAATTTAGACTATAATTATTTGGATGTGCTTAATAAGCGATTAGATAACTTTGGCGGACTATAGCTAATTCCTAGTGCTACTAATGTACGTAAATTAAATTTTTGTTGTCTTAGTGCTTGCCACAGGTAGGTACGAGCTTGTTTGACCTGGCGATCGCGCATTAACCCTACTCCTAATGTAGTATGGGCATGTAACCATTTTTGTTGAAAAAATTGGTGAAATTCTTTCAGGTTTTGGTCTTGTAAAAATTTGCCGTAACAAAAAATTTCCGACTTTGCTTTACGAATTTTGGCTTCGATATTACGACTTCCGCTTTGCATTGTCTCGGTTTGCTCGTGTTCGCGATAACGGGTTAGTCGCTCTGGGTAATAATAAGCACCTTTGCCTGTGCGACAACATAAATATGCAAGATATACATCCCACATCCCAGCAATTTCAGGAGAAAATTCGTCCCAGTCGATAATATCTCGACGAATTACTGCTGCGATCGCAGGTGAAACTGACTGTTGAACAAGTGCATTTAAACCAAAGGGTTGGTAAGTACCTTGTTTGAGATTTTCACGCTTATAAATGCGGGTACATTCTTCGGTAGCGGTTATATTAATTTCGCCTGCCGCGTTCATCATATAATGGTCACAGAAGGCTAAAGTCAAATCAGGATTTGCTTCGAGTGGGGGAACAAGTTTGGCTAAAAAATCTGGTTCCCACATATCATCATCAAGTAAGCAAGCAATATACTTACCTCGTGCCATTTTAAACGCTTTGAGAGTGTTGGTTAACATTCCCAGGTTGCTTTCGTTACGTGAGAAGCGGATACGTGAGTCGTTAAACGATTCAACTATTGTTTGGGGATTTTCTGGACTACAATTATCAGAAACTATAATTTCAATATTTTGATATGTTTGTTTTGTGGCACTGGAGAGTGCATCTTTTAAATAGTCTGGACGGTTGTATGTGGGAGTAATAACACTGACTAATGGTTGTTGCTGTTCAATCTCATTTACTGAAGCCATAATATTTCAGAATATCAAGACGTTTGGATTAATTAGGGTAATCCTATCACTTTACTTTTTAAGTGTATTCGCTTTTGTAGAGATTGATTAGTCATAAATACGTACTTAAACAATAGCTTCACATATACAAACTTTGTGTAAAATAATAATGTGTAAACTTGTGCAGTAGGAACTTTGGGTTAGAAATTTTTGGTTAGGTATTTTTGGTCTTCCGGAATCTCAAATATTAAATTCCGGAATTAAGAAATCGGGAATAACCAATGATTAGATTGGTGTTCGACAAATCAATCCTATCCTTTCAAACCGGATTCCTGTTGTAGCTGGTAATATTTCCAGAATTTGCCACGAAGTTCCAGCAAATCTTCGTGTCTTCCTTGTTCGACGATGTAGCCATTTTCCAGAACGACGACTTTATCTGCTTTCGCAACTGTAGAAAGTCGATGTGCGATCGCAATTATGGTTCTACCAACTGATATGTTCTCAATCGATTCTTGGATTAAACGTTCGGAAACCGTGTCTAAAGCTGCGGTAGCTTCATCAAGAATCAAAATTTCGGGATTGCGAATCAAAGCACGGGCAATTGCTATACGTTGCCTTTGCCCTCCCGATAAGTTTACCCCACGTTCCCCAAGTCTGGTATCAAAACCTTCTGGCATATCTTGAATAAATTCGAGGGCATTTGCCAATTTTGCGGCTTCTCGAATCTCTTTATCTGTAGCATCAAATTTGCCGTAAGCAATATTATCGCGCACCGAGGCATTAAAAATAAAAGTATCTTGGCTGACTACGGCTAGTTTACTGCGGAAAGTATTGATGTCAAACATCCGTAAATCCACACCATCGACAAATATTTGTCCTTCAGTTGGATCGTAAAAACGTGCGATTAAATCAGCTAAGGTACTTTTTCCCGAACCCGACTGACCAACCAACGCGGTCATCTTACCACGTTCGATTGTGAGTTTGACATTGTGCAAAACCAATTGCTTGCGATCGTAACCAAAATCGACTGAGACTAAATCAATCGAATGCTTGAGGTTTGTAAACTTTAGCTTGCCATTTTCAAAGTATTTTTTATCGTCTGTTCTTAATAGTGCTTTGATGTTTTCTAAAGAACCAGCCAAAGTATTAATATGGGCAATCACACCATTTACTTCGGGGAGGATAGGTGCAGTTCTAAATAAAACAAAGAAAAATCCGAGTAAAGAATAAACAGGAATTGTAAACTGTGTTAGAGATATAATAATCAGACTAATTAGTACTGTCATGACAATACAATCAGCTACTGGTTTCACCAATGCATAAGCAGATGCAACCTTAATTGAAGCTCCTAATAATTTATTGCTACTTGTATAAAACCTTTGACGCTCGATTTCTTGAGTTCCAAAAGCATGAACTGTACGGATAGCATTAATAAATTCAAATGCATTGGAGTTCAACAAACTATTCGCGTCAGAAATTCCAAAGCTCGCTTCTCGAACACGACGGTTGAGAGTTGTTAATCCCAAAGCTATCGGCGAAAATACAAACACAGAAATAATTGTCAGTTGCCATGAAATGCAAAACATACTGACAAAGTAAACCAAAATCACTAGCAATCGTGTAATCACAAATGCCGTAGCTCCAAATCCCTGTTTAAGTCGCTCGATTTCTGTGGTCATCGTATTTACGAGTTCACCAGAACGAGATTCTGTGAAGTAACTTAGCGGTAAGGATTGTAATTGTTCAAAAAGCTGCTTTCGCAAGCGATCGGCAAGAATTACCTCGCACTGTTCTATATATAATCCTGATAAATAAGTGAAACCAGCCCGCGTCCATGTACTCAGTAAAATTAAAATCGATCTAAAGTATAAATGGTGATTTGCTGGTGCATTCTCACCGAGAAAAAAAGTTGATATTTGACCGACAATTCCCGTGTTTTGGGCTGCTGTATTTGGACTAGTTAAACTTTGTAGAAAAGGAATTAATAGACCGATTCCAATCCCTTCAAATACGGCAGCACAGAAGGTAAATACGATTGCGAAAGTCGTAATTTTACGGAAATGTTTAAATTCTCGCAAAATCAAATAATTATCTTGCCAAAATTTTGAAGCTTTGAGAAAACCACGAATCGGATACGGAACTTTTAAATGGATGAGCATTTTCAAAACCAAGTTAAAATGAAGGAAGTGACCTGTTTATTTTTCTATGTTTTTTGTACAGCTAATTAAATTTCAACTATCAAATACAGAACATTCAACATCAGGACTTCCAAAGATGAAAAAAATATCTATTTTTAGGGTGTATTAAAAAAGTAAAAACTTGTAAATATCCAGAATTATTCATAAGTCAACGCACCCTAATATCTATAAAAATTCTAAGGTAATGTATCTTCTGGTGTTTCCTAATTCAAAGTGCAGTTTGCAAAGTCAAAATGGGAATACAATTATCTTAAAATCGCTTGATTAACCATAGTTACTGCAAAACCTCAACCCTAAAGTACAAGGTTTGCGGGATATTTGAAATATATCCATGTAACCGGATTTGTATTACTCTACGGCAGCAAGAATTTTGGTTAGGAACAGCATGTATACTCCACACAACTATAAACTGTCATCCTGAGCTTGCGAAGAATCTCGGTATACCTGGTTTACCAAGATATTTCAAAACTCAAATTGTGACCGCGCAAAGTATAGTATAGCTATATTCAATTAAGTTTAGATATATTGACTAATACTCTGCGATCGAACCTAACCAAAAGTCATAGGGTTGGAGTACAAGAATTAAAATTCCTTATAAAACTTGGCGGTCAAGATGATGTACAATGCCCGTCTCCGACTTAACTTGCCACGAATCCGCAATCCCTGGAATCTGATTCAATTGTTTTTGCGCTTCTGCACTCAGTTTGACTATATCTTCTAATTTGCAGCTGTATCTTCCAGTTAAGCTGATTTCCCCACGCAAAACATTCAATAGCAGGGGTAAATTATCCAAACCAGACTTACCCATCCAATCCGCGATGGGCAAAGCCCGGTCTACGACCATCGCACGAGAATTACCCCCCTGAATCTGTTCCGAAATACTAGTCCGAAACTTAATCGCTCGAAATAGTCTACCCCGTTCCCCCACATGCCATTCACGGGAAAGCAAAGACTCGGATGAAGAAATGTGAGCGATCGCAACTAATACTAGTGCAAATGGACTAACTACCAGTAAAAAAATCAAAGCAACAATCCAGTTCAAAACCAACTTCAGCCATTTAGGTAATGAAGGGTTGTTTTTTGATGAATTATGGACAGTTGGAATCATGACGAATAATGGCTTTTGAGCTTCTTCACAAGCATCTGCCCACAATCTTAATTTCGTCTCACCTAACCGGGGATCGATGCGAACTAAATTTACTGAAGAGTGCTTGAGACATTCGACTAAGGATTCATGTGTATCTAGCGATGACAGATATGGTTGTTTGTTTTGTCCAAGAGGTTGAACCAGAAGTTGTCCTCGCCGCCATTTTAAAGTACAGTACGGGGAACGATTCTCTTCTTGTTGCTGGGTAGATGTGTGGTGATTTTGTAAATTTGGGATTACTGAGCTTGTCATAAAATTATTCAGATTTATAGGGAAGTCGATTATTCATCTGACGGGGTTAGGTTTTTTTAACCCTAGATTCGCTATAAGCGAAGATTTCTTGCTGCTCTTGGTGTCTCAAAAGCAGCAAATTTTCGCAAGCTTAATGCTTGTTGCATATCGCTGAAATTGCTTTTCAGAACGCAATGTATAGCCAGAGTGGAAAAGTATTAAACTTTTGATAGTGAAATTTAGATGCCTTGATTACTACTTTGTTCCAAAAGTTAGGAGTTGAAACCTGCCATTATCGCAGCCTAATCCTAGTTACCAGTGTTATTTGATAAACTTAGCATCTAAAGCTTCTTTATCTATAAATTTGGCGTACTAATTTCAAGCTTGACTTCGTAGAAAGATGCATAAAAAGTAAAATACATTTTTTTAGATGAATCTAAAAACTATTTACTTTCTTATTTTGGAGAAATATATCTAATTACAATCATATCGGAATGCACTGTTATAAGTATTCGTTAGCCAATTTCTTTATTTAGTCTTTAAACAAAAACTCTTTTTAAAGCTCAATTGTTAAGTTACGATGAAATGCCAGCTAGTGTAACCACGTAAATTACATCCTGATATTTTTAATGTAAGTTTAAATCAGTTAGCATTCGTAATTAAAAAACGTTTAAGTTACTAGTCAAATTAACTTGACTTATAATGTTCTTTTAATGTAGGATATTCCATCTGTTTGCTTTAAAAGTCAGACTTTTAACAGCTATAAGCCTTGTCCCACATAGTTTATATTAATACTTAGTTAATTTATTGCCATAAATTCAATAATATAAAAATGGAATAGTCAACTACCTAAAAATAGATATTTCTATAGCCTTAAGATGTGTATAATTATTATTTAAATTAAAAACGAAATTGCAGAAACAATAATATTAATAACTATATAATTATTAAGTTTGAAACAAAACTTAATCTGGTAGAGGTTGGCTGCAATTAGCCAACTATATTAAATAGTTGAAAAGGCTATTTTATCGGCTTCATTTATGAATAACTTTTACCTTGTTGCCATAGTTCCATTTGTAAAGAGAATTGAGATATTGAGGTGAATATTCCCAATTTATGGAAAAATTCAACAATGGCAGATAATTGAGCGATCGCACGGAACCCACATGGACTAAATTCAAATTTCATCTAGTAATTGCATTAATTCCTGTGCGATCGTTCTCATTAAAGCTATTCAATTTTACTTATCAGTCGCTTCTTGGAGAGCAAATCGATTTTGCCTTGTATAAGGAATATAAGTACTCGACGAAGTTGAAACCCCATTTGCAACAACCCCAATTAAGTTTAACTTAGTCAGCATTGCTGTAGCTTGGGCTAATTGGCTACGGGTGACATGACCAATACTTGCCACCATCACAGTACTGCGGCACGACGAACCCGTAAGTAAAGCATCAACCAGTCCCAAAACTGGAGGTGCATCAATGATTACCAAATCGTAGTTCTCTTCAAATGCAGCCATTAACTGCTTCATCCGAGGAGAACTCAGGAGATTAGCTGGATCGGCTGGGATTGGTCCGGAAGTGAGAATATCAATAAATGATGAACCTGATGATTGCAGGCTAATTTGGCTGCTTAAATCACTATCACTTGCCAATAAACTCGAAAGTCCTTGTTCGTTGGGGAGATTGAGTTGCTTGTGCAAACTGGGTTCCCGGAGATTTGCATCAATCAGCAGTACCCGCTTGTGCAACCGGGCAGCGCTCATCGCTAGCCCCAAAGCCAAAGCTGATTTACCATCATCGGGTAAAGCCGAAGTAATCATCAGCGATTTTAGCGAAGCAACCGTATTGAGAAGTTCAATATTCTTGTAAATCAAATCCAAAGATTCCCAACGGGGGGTGATTGCAAGACTTGAATCGTCCAAGGTGCTGTGGCTTCTGGTTTGCCAATGGTAATTTAATGACGGATTCTCTAGTTCTAGCTGGTGGTAATTTGGGAGTTGTACCCAACAAAGGTAGAGCAATCTGTTTTTCTAACTCAGCAGTGGTGTGAACCGAATCGTCAGAAGCTTCCCGCAATGCTGCTGTGATTCCACCCAAGATTAATCCGACTACCCCACCTAATAGCAGGTTTTGCTTGAGGAATGGACCCATAAACTCGCCTTTTTGGGGTTCTTCGACCACTTTCCAGTCAAATTGACCTTTATCGAGTTCCTGACGTAATTGCTGCTCGGTTTTCAACAGTTGCTCGTAGCGATCGCGGGTACGTTCTGCCGCAGGTTTGAGACGGTTGAATTCAGCTAGAAGTGCTGGGAAACGCTTTAAATCGTTGCGTAACTGTTCTTCTTTTTCTCCAAGGCTTTGGTCTCGTGCCCGTAAACCAAGTATATTAGTTTGATTTTCGACAAGTTGAGCTGCAAGGCTCAAATCTATCTGACTATCGTTTCCTTGACTGAGGATATTTTCTGCTGTTGCCGCAGCTACACCAGCATTTTGTCCCAAAGTTGCTCCAGCTTCTTGTTGCAGGAGTAGTTGTTGTCGCTGTCTTTCTTCAACTAGCTTTCTGACGGTGGGAGCTTCTTCTGTAAACCGCAAACGTTCTTTTTCTAAGGCTAGGTCAGTTTTTTGAATTTCGTTGAGTAATGACTGGTAGCGAGTTGACTGACTTAGACGTGCCGAAACCAAAGCATTTTGCGGGGTACGTTTGAGTTGCCCTTGCAATGATTCGTAACGTGCGATCGCTTCTTGATATTGAGCGCGAACGTTGCGTCGATCTTGTTCTACGGTTGTGAGGGATTGCTCTAGGGTTTTAACTTGTGCTTCCGGATCGGTCAAATCTTGGGTTCTGCGGAACAGTAGCAGTCTCATATCCGATTCTTTGAGTTCTTTACGTACCTTCTCTAACTGCTCGTTGGTGCCTTTCAAACCATTTTTGAGACGCTCTTTCTGCTGTTCTTTGTTGTAATCTAGATAAACTTTTTGCAATACTTCGAGAACACGCTGGGTTCTGACTTCATCGCTATCTTTATATTGTACTAAGAAAATTTTGGTGGCGAGGTTGTCTTCTTTTTCCTTAATTTGGGACAGTACCAGGGAACGTTTAACTTTGGCAACCGTAAGAGTTGGATATTCACCTTTGAGTTCCTGGATGGCTTTTTCGATATGTACGCTGTTCCGCATCAGGTTAAGTTGGGTTGCCGTATCGATCTTAAAAATGGAGTCGATTGCTCGACTGGCATCGGTTTGAGCCGCAACATTATCCTGTCCTGAACTTCGATAGTTGGATTCTACGAGAAATTGCATCGAGCTTTCGTAAGTCGGTGCTGTTCTTTTGGTAATAAAACCTGCGATCGCCAGCGATGCGAGAAAAACCCCCAAAAACCAAGGAAATCTACGTACTAAAACTGCTAACAACTGCCCATATCCAGGGTCATTGTCAGCAGATGAATTTAAGGCTGGATTGACTGTGGTTTGAATCACGTTTGCTTTCCCTCAGCGAACAAAGTCAATTTAATAATTGATATGATTTACAAGTTTGGTCGATTACTTGTTCGACCTTGCCAAAAAATGCTTCTTCTGAAAAGTTAACTACCGCGTGGTTGCGGATGTTTTCATAGTTCCAATAGATTTCCCTGGATTCAAGTAAAGCTGTCTGTAAAGATTCTGGTGTTTGTCGTTTGAAAAATACACCTGTTTTTCCAGGTATTTGAGTATCTAAAACTCCACCCGCTCCGAATGCAATCACGGGTGTTCCACTAGCATTTGCTTCGACTGGAACTAATCCATAATCCTCCAACGCTGCCACGATAACCGATTTAGCGTTAGCAAACAACTGAGTGCGTTGTAAATCAGTCACATGCCCGACAAATTCGATATTGTTTAAGGCTTTTGATTGCAAGCGTTCCCGCTCCGGACCATTCCCCGATATCAACAGTCGCCAACCCAGCCAGTTAAAAGCTTCGACTATTATATCAAGGCGTTTGTAGCTAATCATCCGCGCTGAAGCCAGATAATATTCGTCTTTGCGATCGCTAAACAAAAATTTGCTTGTATCTATTGGATAATTGATGACGATCGCTTTTTTGCCGTAGATGCTCTTAATTCTCCGGGCAACGACGCTGGAATTTGCAATATAAAGGTCTGGTTCTTGCGCGTATTTTAAGTCAACATTACGCATCATTTGAAAGACATGTTCGATCAAAGGAGCGAAGTAGCGATAGTCCCCGTATTCACGCAAATATGTTTCTGTATCCCACAAAAATCTAGTGACGTTGTGACAAAAACAAATGTGTCTTGCTGTTGGTTTTTTACGTACAGCTTTAGCAAAACTGGTACTGCTGCTGATAATTAAATCGTAATCTTGCAGATTTAAAGTCCGAAATGCTGGAAAATAAAGCGGAGCCATCAACCGAAAGTATTTAGTAGCACCTGGGATTTTTTGTAAAAATGTTGTGTTAACAGCGCGATCGCCTAAATCAATGGTTTCTTCTTGGTTATATAAAGAGGTAAATATATCAGCTTTGGGATAACGTTTACAGAGTAGTTCAAATACGCGCTCTGCCCCACCTTTTTGAGTTAGATAATCATGGACTAGAGCAATTTTCATTCTTGTTTACCCTAATTTTATATAGTTTTAAATTTAATATCAGATAGTTTTCTTGTTTTTTATACTCAGTATATTAGCTGAAATTTATCAAAGAAAACCTGTATTAATTTGAGAGTACAGCGATTCGCCACAGCAAATGTTTATATATCATAATATTCTGTTGAATGGCTTGGTGTTGATAATTTAGGTATTTCACCAATATTTCAAACTTCAATCGTCAAATCTAAACAATTGCTGAAAAATGCGAACCGCGACTCAATTATTCTCAACCCACTGCTGCTACAACTTTACCTGTCGGGAAATAAGCATTTTGTTCGGCACGCAGTTTGTCACATAGCCTGCCTGCTGGGAGTTCTACGTCGTCGTAGGTCAAAACTGTATCTTTGGGGACATCGCGTTTGAGGCGACATCCTTCGGCTAATCCCATTGGTAAGAGATTTTCTGCTTGGGTGATGTGAGATTTTTCACACTGACCATAACTCATATAATCTCCAATCCCATCTAGTGTTTCTCCAGCTTTCAGGTCAATTTTGGCGGTGGTGACAACATCAACTAAAGGCGCACCCAATGGTGTGAGGACATAATCTTTGAATAAAACAACGCGGGCTACAGATAGGGGAACTTCAAAGTGGCAGAGGTGATAGGGAGTGTAGAAGCTATATAGTGGACCTTCTCCTAGCTTATATAAATCAAGGTAATGGCGCTGTTTGGGGTCATCGTGGGTGGCAAATACAAATACTCCAGGACTTGGCTTTGCACCAACTACATAATCGACGATGCCGCCCAATTCTTTGAGTTGGTCAACATCATACATTTTAGTCATTTCATCAACATGACCATCGAAGTTATAGCCCAACATTCCTCGTTTGGCGACTGTCATGCCTGTAGCATTGGCAACAAGTGTTTGCTCAAAGGAGATTTTTGTGCCATCAGCAAAGCTTGTCACCATGCTGGGATTTTGTCCCCAACGTTTGGCAAATGATTCTTGGGTGGTGGGATTACGATAGGCATCCTGTAGTCCTTTGATGTTGCCGCACAGGAGTGGGGTTAAACCAATACTTTTCACAAATCTGTATAAGTTGAGTTCAACTCCTGGTTGATCCCCATCACAAGCTGTAAGAATGACCCCGGCTTTATCAGCGTACACTTTCAGAATCGCTCCAATAGTAGCATCTAGTTCGGCATTCATCATGACCACATGTTTGCGATGGTTGATGGCTTCCATGACGATATGAGCGCCAAATTCCACTGCACCTGTAACTTCCACTAAGGCATCAATACCTGCGGCATGACATAATAGCGTTGCATCTTCGCACACTGCATATTCGCCATGTGCGATCGCGTTTTCCAATTCACCCACCGTAGAGACGGTTTTCGGATTCAAAATCCCAGCTTCACTGTAAGCACGTTGGGCTTTATCCAGATTGCGGTTAGAAACTGCCACAAGTTCCATACCTGGAACCGAATTAATAATTTGATTAGCAATTCCTCGTCCCATAAAGCCAGCACCAATCATGCCAACTTTAACTGGATTACCTGCTTCTTGTCTGGCTTTTAATGCCCGATCGACGATAATCATTTGAAGACTCCTTATTTTTTTATTGTTGGATTAGGGTACAGGTGAAAAACCTGATTTAGGTCTCAGTTCCCAAACAAATATTGTTTGACTGAAGTGCTGGCAAAATAACTCAGAGTCCAGTCGTCGATATGCTTGGTAATTCTTTCAGAAACATTTATAAAGATAAAATTGCCGCTATGAGGAAGTAAGATTATTTATCATTACTGAACCTCGAACCAATTTCAAATTATGCATACTCAACCAGTGTGGGATTTAGCGAGTACCTCCCACACTCATCATTCTCAAAAGGGGCCAGTTTGAATCTTTTTCAGAAATTTCTGTGACTTCCTGGGGCCATTTAATCTTAAAAAATGGGTCGTTATAACGTAAACCCCGTTCATAACCAGGAGTATAGAATTCGCCAACTTGATACACAACCTCTGCTCCATCGGTTAAAGTTTGATAACCGTGGGCAAACATTTCGGGAATGTACAAGGCACGACGATTATCATCAGTTAGTTCAACCCCAAAGTGCTGTAAAAAAGTTGGAGATTCTGGACGCATATCAATAATTACGTCGTAGATAGCACCTTTGTTACAGCGGACTAATTTTGTTTCTGCTGCGGGTGAAATTTGATAGTGCATTCCTCGCAGTGTGCCTTTTTTGTGATTGAATGAAAAGTTACATTGGGCAACTGTGGGTTTAAGACCATGTGCTTCAAAATCTTGAGCACAAAAAGACCTAGCAAAAAAACCACGATGGTCATGCTTTAGTTCTAAATCAATCACAAATGCGCCTTTTATATCTGTTTCTGTAAATATCATGGTCAATTCATTCCTGCGTAAATTCCTATATGTTCTCCGTAATATCAATTAATATTACGCAGCCAATCCGATCTCAAAATTAAGTAAAAAAATTGGCTCTTCCGTAGGTGTCATGCTGAACTTAACAGCAAGGCTTGTGGGCAGTTACAACCTGTTTTTTCCCCAAAGGCTCAAAAGCCAAGACCAAAAGAAATCTGAGCTATTTTATAAACGTTTGTAGCATAACAAATGAAGAACCAAAAAATTTGATTCCAAATCACTACTTAAGTAATAGTTTACATCTGACTCGGAATCGATTTGATGTTGATTTTACTGATTTTATGAAGTTTATGTAATACATTTGCTAGATCGAATGTCAGTATACTCCCATACAAACAAAAATCTCTTGAAAATGCAGCATAAACTAAAGCAGTCAGTATAATTCGTAATACCTGCTAATCACGCAAAGTAAGCTATGCTGTTGGCAATTTGCAAGTGAGTTTTCCACATTCCGCACTATTCATCATGACAATTAGGTATTTTTTTACTTGGATCGCTCTAATAATGTTCAAGCTGCATGAACTGCTTAATTTGATGTTGGGTCTTTTGTTGCATATCACAGCCTTCTTTCCAAGCTTTAGTCCAATCAACAATCCAAGCTAAAGCTGTGGGTAAATCTAATTGGGGTTTCCAATTAATTTGAGTTCTGGCTTTAGAGCAATCCAAGGTCAACAAATTGGCTTCATGGGGTTCAACTCCACTATATTGAGTCCAATGAACATCTTCACCCCAAAACTGCTGAAGTTGTTGTACTATCCAAGCTACGGTTTTCACTCCTGACTCATTAGGTCCAAAATTCCAGCCTCCACAATAAAGTGAACCTTGAGTAAATAGTTTTTCAGCCAGCATTAAGTAACCATTCAGGGGTTCGAGAACATGCTGCCAAGGGCGCACTGCTTGAGGATTCCTAATTATGACTTCCTTCCCTGAAAGCCAAGCATTGAGAATATCAGGAATAAGTCGATCTTTAGCCCAATCTCCTCCGCCAATTACATTGCCAGCTCTAACACTAGCTATCGCTACCCCGTGTTGCGAGTAATTATTTGGGTTGAAGAATGATTGTCGATAGGCTGTAGTAACTAATTCAGCACATCCTTTACTACTACTATAGGGATCGTATCCCCCCATAGCATCAGTTTCTCGGTAGCCCCAAACCCATTCTCGATTTTCATAACACTTATCAGAAGTAACTGAAACCACTGCTCTGACGCTGGGTACATTCCGTACTGCTTCCAACAAGTTCACTGTCCCCATAATGTTCACGGCATAGGTGTCCACTGGGTTGCAGTAAGATTCGCGTACCAATGCCTGAGCTGCCATGTGGATGACAATATCGGGCTGGTAGCTTTCCATCACTTGCTGGAGAAAATCTAAATCTTTGATATCTCCTACTACTGATTTCATTCCATCAGAAACATTTGCTAACTCAAATAGATTTAAATTTGTGGGAGAGGTTAAAGCATAACCACATACCTCAGCACCTAACATTTGCAACCATAGAGATAACCAACTACCTTTAAAGCCTGTATGTCCCGTAACAAAAACTTTTTTTTTCAGCCAAAAATTTGATTCCATTAGACAAATTATCCTAGTGCAAGACGGCGTAAATAAACTACTTATTCTAAATCAATAAAACCTGATACCGTTTTGATATAACCAATGGAAGTATTTTTACTCATCTACTTACGAGTAGTCAAATAGGAACTGGATATATCAAGGTTTTAACAAGATAACGCTTGGACGGAGTAAGTTCGTAATATTCGCCACGGAAGGGTACAATTTTTGCTTTGGGGTCAACTCCACCTTTTTTCGCAATGCGATCTCCCGCGCAATTAATTAAGAAGCGAGTCTCAAAGGTTCCGTTATTGGTTTCGAGGATTTGATTTTTACCACTGAGAACTATCCGCAAAACTTTGGTGTTGAGACGCAAATCATGCTAACAATAAAAAAGTAGCTTTTTTCTAAATATCATCTCAACTTTGAATTTATTCTTATGAACACAGAATTAATTAACACCAAAACTTTTGATTTTAATCTCTCTATCTAACTACATAACTAATAACTAATTAGTTACCAAATCTTCCAAGGTGCCTGACCTTTTTGCCACAAGTTATCAAGATAATTCTTATCACGTAGAGTATCCATCGGTTGCCAAAAACCATGATGTTTGAATGCTGATAGCTGTTCTTTTTCAGCTAATTTTTCTAGTGGTTCTTGTTCCCAAACCGTGGAGTCACCATCAATCAAATCAATGACTTCGGGTTCTAAAACAAAATATCCACCGTTAATCCAAGCACCATCACCTTCGGGTTTCTCGCGGAAACTGGAAATTTTGGTTTGTTCTTGTCCCAATACGATCGCACCAAAACGTCCTGGTGGTTGAACTGCTGTTAATGTTCCTAAAGTTTTTTGCTCTTTGTGGAATTTAATCAATTCTGTAATGTTAACATTGCAAACACCATCACCATAGGTAAAGCAGAAAGTCTCATTACCAACATGTTCGCGAACTCGCTTTAATCTTCCACCTGTCATGGTGGTATCCCCTGTATTCACCAAGGTAACACGCCAAGGTTCCGCATTCCCTGCATGTACGTTCATTTGATTAAACCGCATATCAAAAGTTACGTCGGACATGTGCAAGAAGTAATTTGCAAAATACTCTTTAATCACATAACCTTTGTAACCGCAACAAATAATAAAATCTTCAATCCCATGAGTAGAATAGGTTTTCATTATGTGCCATAATATTGGCTTACCTCCTACTTCCACCATTGGTTTTGGTTTGACGCTAGTTTCTTCACTCAGACGTGTACCGAGTCCTCCAGCCAAAATCACTGCTTTCATGAGAATGCCTTTGAGTTTCTAAGTAGATGATTTTTTTAGCTTTGCCCTGCACAAATGATAAAGTGCTATTTCAACAGCTAATAAGTAAGTTTGGATAGTTGCCAAAAGTTGAGCATTGAGTAATTTTTGTTGACTCTGGCGACTTTTAGCTTAGAAATACGTTATTGATGTTTGCCATTGATGGCAGTTACAATATTTGGATTTCTAAGTATATAATCTAACCGTATTTCTACACTTATTTGTAAAGGCAAGATAAATTAAGTTATTTTATCTATGAAAAAATTGAAAAGCTTTATGGCACTGATAAATTTGAGCTTTTACTAGATTCAAGTTTATTACTCAATAGTTAATCAGTTATGAAAATAATTTTGGTTCTTTGGATAGGTGTTACGCTGAACTATGCCAACGGAGCAAACATATTATTCGTTTCCCACTGAGTATATTTATTTTCTCAAAATATAAATAAAAACCCCGATTTTTCTCAATATAAATACGGAAACAAAATTATTTAGGTTTAAATAATCACGAAAAACAGCAGATGATTTTTTCAAAAATCACAAATAATTCAACATTGCGATCGCAATTCAATATTGGAGAGCTTTTCAATTTATCAAAAAATTAAAATTGTCAACCGTAATAAAAACTCTCATTGATGTTTAGATTACAAAATTAATTTCGGGCTAATTTATCAGTAAAAAAATAACGCAATAATAAGCCTTTCAGAGGTATAGATAGTATAATTTATACGCCTCCCGTGAGTATTCAGAATATCCCATCTTGAAAGTGTTGTGAATCTTGCCACCGGGGAGAATCCCCGTGGCAAAGTTCACATCAATCCGTACGCTATTTTTATTTTGTCAAGCTTTGCTGACATTCTTAACATATGAAGCTTTAATAATTTAAATAATAGTTGAGTCAAGCTATTATCTAGACTTATTGGACTTCATCAAGGATGAAACTAAAGCCGAAATCCTGCAAAGGTTCTCGGAATTGCGGTGGACTTCAGTTCCAAGCCCCACCCTCGCGGATGAGTGCTAACGCACGAAGTAGCAGGGTTGGGTAATTGACGAATGGAAATGAAATGAGAGAGTTAGAGATAGGACGATAAATATCCGGACGTATTTTAGATATGGTCGGACATTGTGGTGACAATATGTAAACTTCAAAACACAAAATTAGGACGATAAATTAAGTACCACCAAGGGTCGCCGCTACCAGATTGGAAGTCAGCACTCATTGGTGTCAACTTCAGCTAAATTCCTTTTACCATCTAGCTGGAAATACTTGCTTCGAGGCTCTAGCCTCCAGTCGTTATTAGGAGGCTGGAGCTAGGCTGTTAACTTTCTTTTGGCTAATAAGCTAACCGCTCGGAGTATAGTTCGATCTGGAATTTGTCTAATTGGTTTTATTGACAATATTAGTGGGTTGAAAAAATGAATCACATTTATTTTCAATCACAACACAAATACTACTCAATGCTTGCTGGTAATTTTCCATGTCTTTTTGTTCGAGGGCTATTTTTGCGGCTCGTTGCAAGTCAGAGACTGCTTCTAGATGATGCTGACGCGATAGTTTGCCACCATATTGCGCCAATTCATAACGCACAATTCCGCGTTTTAAATATACTTTTGGTAGTTGGGAATTGATACTCAAAGCTTGATTAAAATCAGCGATCGCTTGTCGATATTCTTTTTCAAATTCGCTGCTATATTGGGCGATTTGATAGCGAACAAGTCCACGTTGAAAGTATGCTTCGGCACGGGATGGAGTGAGATTGAGCGCTTGATTGAAATCATTAATTGCTTTTTGGTAATCATCCTGGGATTCACCGCTATATTTAGCCATTTGAGCGCGAACTATTCCCCGACGAATAAATGCTTCGACATCACCAGGATTGAGACGAACTGCGCTATTAAAATCTTCAATTGCATCTTTGTAGTCGTTATCCGGGTCGCTGCTATATTCAGCAAGGATGAGGCGAGTATTGCCACGACTAATGTAAGCCTTGGTTTCGCTGGGATTGATTTTTACTGCTTGGTTGTAGTCCGATAGGGCAGCATCGTACTGTTTGAGGTTGTAATGGGCATTACCCCGATTTACGTAGGCTTTGGCGTAGCGAGGTAGTTTGCGGATGGCTTGGCTAAATTTCTCGATCGCTTGCTCGTAATCTTTGATTTTGTAGGATGCGTGACCTTGTTTGTAATATTCCTCAAAGTTGAGATTGTCGTTACGTGGGGAATTTACAAGACTCTGAGTGTAAGTATTTTGAGCGGTAAAGGGCTGACTTGTAAATTTAATCATTAAATCCATGTAGCCCAAAATACCAAAACCTAACAAACAAAGTGCAATTGGATAATACCTTGGCTTTTGCGGTGGTTTGTAGTAGGAAATATTTTGCGGACTGCTGGCTTGGCGGTAGTGGATGCGGTTGAGAGGGAGGGTTGCTTGGGGTACAGGAGGATTGTTGTTGTTGCGTCTGCGTTGGGGAATTCGGGTTTGCAGGTGTTCTTTAGCTGCGATCGCTTGTTGGGAAGGATATGGGTCCCGTCCCCCTAAGCGCAATTTCCGTTCGCACCAAGGACAACTGTGGAGGTGGTTACCATGACGGTGCTGGGGATTTGTTGTACAGGTAATTAATGATTCTTCGGCTTCGGTGAGGGTCAATAACCAAGTTGCAGCACTAGGGCGTAATAAGGGGTTGGTATTACCTTCTTCAAAACAGCGTAAAAATAATTCTTGCAAACCTGGATACAAGATTTCCCAAGGTGGAGCGATGGGGGTGGCAATGTAGGGTACGCGATGTCTCTGGCTGTAGGTAAAATGTCCGGCGGCTATGCGGGCTTCGTATGGTGGTGGCTCCCCCGCTCCGTTGTAGATGCCGGAAAATGGATGAGTACCTTCCATTAATAGTTGGAAAATAATCACAGATAACCCAAATAGATCGTGTGCCACGGAGCGATCGCATTCGGCAAATGTTTTGTTTTGAAGTTCGGGTGGGGTAAATTCTGGTTTGCCAACTCCACAGCGATATACGAAACCCAGTTCGGGATCGCGAACTTGGAATGAGTCGGTATCGACTAATGTTACCAGGGCTGTGTCGCTAACTAAAATATTCGATTCGTTGACATCGCCGACGCAGTAACCCCGCGCATGTAAAGCGGCAAATGCGGCTGCGAGGTTGCGGGCTGTACGTAATAGGTATTGATAGCTAAATAATGGACAGTGCTGACGGCGGGTTCTGGGATTGTAAAAATCGATGATGGGACGCATTCCCCGAATGCGCGGCATCAAAAACAATGGCGCGATCGCTGCCGTCGCTGGCTCGCAATATCTCTTGAGGCCAAGCAATGGAAATATGCCCTAACGCGGCTGTGGGGTTTTCTGGGGGATGTGCCAGCATTACTTCTAGCTTGCGGGCGTGTTCCTCTGTGGGCTTGTGATAAATTTTTGCCACCAAATCGGTATCGGTGGGCATTGTATAAACACAGGCTTCACCTCCGCGCCCTAAGCTAACTGTGAGGCTGACTGTGAGATTTTGTTGGTTGGGAAGACAACGTAAGACCTGCATGATATGATTTTTTCTTAAGAAAATTAAATTGAGTATGTTTTGGCGATTTGTAAGACTTAGCTAAAATTACAGCTTAGTTAAGACTACAACTGTGCCTCGTAAACCACTAGTCATGCAGAATTGCTAAGACCAGCGTTAAGTCATCATCAGTACGTTGGGTAATGCGCTCCGATTTCAAGAACTTAACTAACTGTTCTTTTGCTACTGATTTGTCTTCGGCATTGGCTACAAAATCAAATAGAGGTAGGAAGAACGGTTTATGGGGAGCGCCAACAGCCATATTAATCGCCAACATTTGTAATCCATCGGTTAGCAAGCCAATGCTGACGATTGGCTGTCGCCACAATCGTAGTTGTGCTGTTTCGATCGCGTCATCGGAAGTCAAAAACGTAGTTTCGTTAATGTATTCGCCGCTATCGGGCATGGTAAGTGCCTGTAGATTACCGGCGAAATCTTTGGCGACGGCGACACCATCACCGATTTGGGCGACTGCTGCACCTTCAGGTGTCGCCACCATAATAATTAAAGTTGTAGCCAGATCGATTGTCTGTTTGCCGCAAGCAAGGGCTTCTTCCTCTACGGCTTTTTTGGCTGCCATCATCGCTGCTGTTAATAGCGATCGCACAAACTCGTCATCTGCGAGCATCCGTCTGGTAACTTCCTGGGTCGAAATACTCTCGATTGCGGCTTCTGTCGCTACCATCGCTCCAACTTTTCCTAAACTTGCCGAACCTGCACCATCGGCAACCACAGCTACCAAGACGTTATCTGGCAATACCTGCCAGTGGTGGGCATCTTGACACAGCATCTCGTTTTTGACGTGACTGGTGCCACATACCGAAGCGGCGACAACCCGCCAATGAAGCAATTGTTTTGAGGTATTCATAAAACATCTACTCAGAGCCGTGTAAGCATGAAACCGCCTCTTGGTATATCCCCAGAAAGGCTTGGTTAAACTGTTCCCCAACCAATCGGGGGTAATGCCACCTGTTCGTCAACTTTGGAATGGGAAACGGCTGACATACTCGCCGATAACCAGACGAACATCTCGACAAAATTTAAGCCCTGAAGCTTTAGAGGTGTGCGTACTGCTATCTGGCTCAACCGCGTCATATTCGCATTTTCTACGCCGACAGTGAAAAAAGCAACACGCTTGTTTGCTTCATCTACCTGCAAGCGAGATGATGCTTGTTCGACAACATCTTCAAATTCTCCCTGGGGTTCGCCATCGGTAATCATGAAGACCCAAGGACGGTAGTAAGCAATCCCACTGGTGCGATATTGTGTCTTGCGATCGGCAATTAAATCCAAAGCTTTGTGAATGCCCGCACCCATATTCGTTAAACCTTGGGCAGACAACACGGGCGGATTAAATTGGTCAGCCGTCACAAAATCTTGCACTACGTTAATGTTACTATCAAAAGTAACAATTGCAACCTCCACCCGTCTTGCTGCTAGGGTATTTTTAACTAACTCTTCTTTGAAACTTAGCAACCCCTCATTGAGAGCATTGATTGCCATACCTTGCATGGAGCCAGAAGTATCGAGCAAAAGCACGCAGGGGCAACGAGGTTCTGGGTTCTCAGCAAACTCCACAACTTCATCAAGTCTTAATGTGTCGGACATAACTTTTGTGTTATACTATAGTCCAAAGTTGTGTTTTCCTTTAACTAGAAGTAAGTATACATATCACAGCTTTCACCGCACCGATTCAAAGCAAAGCACCCAGTCGAAATATAGATAATGATGTCTGGTCGTATATAGTTTATTTATCGAATTAAACAAACTATTTATGCACTAATACCTATATTTTTAATAAAATCTTAACCAATACGATAGTTTTTAGTAAAAAGGAATCTATCAATAATTTGTATTGCTTGTTGTAATCTACTTTGCAAAACTGCGGACAGCAAGTCTACAATACAATAATTTTAAACATTTGCCTCTCTTAATTTTTAAATTTTTCATGTAGAAGATTTATATATTTGATGAAAGCAAGAAACTTAAGGGCAGCTTTTACTCACATTATATTCTGTAGTTGTAGAAATTTGAATTGTAAATATATTTGTAAATATCTTAAAATTTCTATCTCCACAATCTGAACCGGGAAGATGTTGTTATGTAAAATGTAACAACAAATTCACCATGTAGTTTTTATTGCTTGTAACATATATGCATATCCTTTTTTAAAATTGACTCGGAAAAGGATATTAAAAATAATAATTATGGCATCTCGCTGATAAATGATAATGACCGTTATTTGGCTTAGTTCACCGGAAAAACTCTAAATAAATGAATATTTTTGGCACCTTCACCAAATTGAATCCCCTAAGTTTATTGCGACACTTATCTACCTGTCATGATAGTACTTGTTTGTATGTATTAAGTAACTCAGTCTCATGGTTAATATACTTAGAACATGGGAAAATTATCTATGCCACCCATTCTGTAGAACCTTTCGATCGATTAGAAAGACATTTGCGTCGTCTGAGTCATCAGCTACCAGCATTAAGTACGGATATTCGTGTCCAGTTGCGGCTAATGTTTGAGGTTGATGTCTTAAACCCATCTAGGCTTCCAGAACAACCACCAGAGTATCAAGCAATTTGCTGGTTGGTGAGTCAACGTTATATTAACCCGACTCAAGCAGCAATCTTAATCCAAGAAATGGTAAAGGAGGTTCTGGAATCGTTTTTATTAATTGTTGAGGGGAATTACAAATTAATAAACATTGTAAATAAATTACCGATAATTTGCAGGATTGATACAGAAAAAATATTAGAAATGTGTGATGAGCAATTATTAGGTTGGCGATCGCTCGCACCACATATTTCTTCTCCTTACCAACGTCCGTATCTACGGGTACAAACCGCAGCAAATCAGCAAAGGTTTTCAGAGATTCACCAAAATTTAACAGCTTGGATGAAAGGTTTTAGTTTGCGTCATCTTGCGGTGATTGTGAACCAGGATGAAGTCAAAATAGCACGGAGTCTGTGCCAGTATATTTTGAATGGGGAAGTTGTCCTCCACGAACCCGATCCACCATTCGATCGATTACCTAAAACCTTTAAGAAATTTATAGATAGTAGTAGCGACAACAATGATGGGGTGGAAAGCGAGTTTGCTCTTACAGTGGCAACATCGACTGTCGGATCGAGTGCGATAGTTGCTCGTAGTAGCAGTACTGGAGTTGGATTAGCCGAGGGTTATACGGGGGGAAGTGGTGGTTTACCGCTTACCCAGGTGGTGTCCTACCGTCAACCAGAAATTATCCAAGCAGCGAAACCACAAACCCGGATTGAGGTTGTCAAAACTCCTCCAGGGGAGTCTCGTGTACGGAGCGATCGCAAACTTTATAAGATAGTTTCTGTTGATGATAGTCCCACTGTACTTAGGGAGATAAGTCGTTTTTTAGAACAAGAGAACTTCTCTGTTGTGACAATTAATGACCCTGTAAAAGCGGTGATGTCGATCATTCGTAACAAGCCTGACTTGATTTTACTAGACTTAAACATGGATGGTATAGATGGGTATGAGTTGTGTAAAATCATCCGCAACAACTCGATGTTTAAGAAAACACCTATCATCATGGTGACGGGAAATAAAGGGTTAATAGACAAGGTAAAAGCTAGGTTTGTTGGTGCATCTGGTTATTTAACTAAGCCTTTTACGCAAGCTGATTTACTCAAAATTGTATTTATGCATTTGACGTAAATTTGGCATTGGGAATATTTTTGATTCGGCTAGGGATGTTTTATATTTAGCACTTAGCTGGGATTTTTGTGTGGGAATTTTTTTAAAAAGTAAAGATGCGATATAGGAATCCAAAATCAAATGGGGAATAAATTTATATGGCAACACTTCTAGTTGTTGACGATACACCTTCTCAGCTAGAGTTGATTAACTATTATTTGGAAGATGGTGGTTATTCGGTAATCAAAGCTCACAATGCTAAAGATGGTTTGAGCAAAGCTGTTAGTGATTTACCTGATGTTGTTATTACTGATATTGTCATGCCAGGAATGAGTGGTTTTGAATTGTGCCGAAAATTGAAGCGTAACCCAATAACTAAGAATCTCAGGATTATTCTTTGTAGTTCTAAGAATGGAGAGATAGATAAGATTTGGGGTATGCGTCAAGGTGCTGATTTATATTTGACTAAACCTTTTAGTCGTCAGGAATTATTACGTGCGATTAAATCATTGGGGTTGTAAATTATGGAAGAAGAATACAGGATTCAGGATTCAGGATTTAGGATTTAGGATTCAGGATTTAGGATTTAGGATTTAGGATTCAGGATTTAGGATTCAGAATTTAGGATTCAGGATTCAGAATATAGAATAAATTATTGCAGGAGTTAAAAAAATCGAAATACTCGCAAAGTAAGAAGCAAACGACATCCGCTAATTTCCTATTATTAAATTATAATTCCTAACCTCCTGAATTCTGACCTCCTGTCTCCTAACTTCTGACTTCCTGATTTCGATGAAGTTGGGGATTTAATAAGATTGCTATATATAGAAGGAGCAAGATTAGTAATTAGTAATTATGTTGAATCGCAAGTACGATTTATTGGTGCGTCGAGGCAAGTTGTTGGGAAAAGCTGATGGAGAACTGGTAGATATTGGGATCGAAAATGGTCGTATTACTAAAATTGAAGTTGCGATCGCAGGTAGTGCGGATGTGGAAATTGATGCTGAGGGGAAGTTAGTTTCACCACCGTTTGTTGAGTCACATATCCATTTGGATTCTGCTTTAACTGCGGGAGAACCCCGTTGGAATCAAAGCGGAACATTATTCGAGGGGATTGAAATTTGGGGCGATCGCAAGCAAAATATTTCTATTGAAGATGTCAAAAATCGAGCGATCGCAACTCTCAAACTGCAAGCGGAGCAAGGTATATTGTTTGTGCGTTCCCATGCTGATGTTAGCGAATCACGTGCGATCGCTTTGCAAGCTTTGTTAGAGGTACGGGAGGAAGTCAAAGATTGGATAACTTTACAGGTTGTCGCTTTTCCCCAAGATGGAATTTACTCAAAACCGGGAAATGAAGCACTGCTCGAACAAGCATTAAAAATGGGTGTGGATGCGGTTGGAGGTATTCCACATTACGAACTGACACGGGAATCTGGTGTGCGATCGGTGGAGCGAATTTTTGAATTAGCAGCAAAATATAACAAGTTGATTGATATTCACTGCGACGAAATTGATGACGAACAATCGCGATTTCTCGAAGTTGTCGCAGCTTGTGCAATTAGTACGGGAATGGGTAAAAGAACTACTGCTAGCCATACAACTGCGTTCGGTTCTTATAATAATGCTTATGCTTTGAAGTTAATGGGATTTTTGCAACGTGCCAAAATTAATTTTATTGCGAATCCATTAATTAATATTACTTTACAGGGGCGAGGCGATACTTATCCCAAACGTCGAGGAGTCACCAGAGTTAAGGAACTTTGGCAAAATGGATTAAATGTGAGTTTTGGTCACGATTGTGTTCAAGACCCTTGGTATAGTTTAGGTACTGGGAATATGCTCGATGTTGCCCACATGGGGGTACATGTTTGCCAAATGACGGGATTAACGGAAATTAATGCCTGTTACAATATGGTGACAATTAATGGTGCAAAGACACTTTCTCTTGATGATTATGGGGTGGAAGTAGGTAAAAGTGCTTCTTTGTTGGTGTTGGAAGAAAGTAGTTGTTATGATGCAATTCGTTTACGTCGCAAACCTCGTTATGTTATTTCCCAGGGTAAGCTAATAACTCGTACGATTCCGGAGGTAACGGAGTGGGTTTAGGGTTTAGCTGTATAGGGGTAAGATTCTGGGAATATTGGAGAAAAATGTACAACTAAGGATATTCTTTTTTATCACATAGTAAATCTGTAACGTCGGAATTTTGTGAGTACGCTATACTTTTTATCTGTGAAATTATAGGGTTGTGTAAATATTTCAGGGGATTGATATGAAAATCTGGTTCGCGTGCTTTTTGTTGCTGTTTGTATTAGCAGAATTATTCGACTGGGTAAAAGATTTCACTTTGCCGTTACCTATATATATTTTAGGTGGTGCGTTTTTAGCGGTTGTATCTAATTACGATAAATTAATTGGTTCTTATTTGAATCAGTCGTCTAATCTTATTCGCGATATTATCCCGGAGCAAGCACAATTAGATTCGTTTTCTCCAACTAGTGAAGCAGTTGTTTTTTCAACACCACAATCAACAGAAAATGTTTTAATACAAGCTGATAATCAAGTTAGTAATCAAGATAAAAAGTAAAGGTTAATTATGATTTTTAATGGTTTCCAGGATGCCATAAGTATTGACGAAGATTAATTTTTCCTTCGGCATTAAATTCGATTCCTTCTTGTTCGAGAAGTACTTTTTGCGTATAGTCACCACCTTGACGTAAAGGAGAGTAGGATATTTTACCTTTGGCATTGATAACTCGATGCCAAGGAATATCTGAGGCAATGTCTACGCGATACAATGCATAACCAACTAAACGGGGTTTTCCGCTCAGATTCGCTAACTCACTAACTTGTCCGTAAGTTGCGACTTTTCCCAGAGGTATTTGACGTACAATTTTGTATATATTTTCGTAGGTTGACATGAGGAATTAGGAGTTTTAAGTTAGGAATTATAGCAGTTTTCAGATGAACAAAATAAAGTTGATAATTGAAAACGCCGTAGGGGCAAACGGCTGTTTGCCCTCCTTTATATTCCATCTCAATGAAAATCTCTATAGGAATCTGAAATTATGAATTTTTATTGCTTATTCTAATTAGACACTTTTAGAAAATAAAATATTTTAATATATAGATTTATCAATTTTATCATGATTAAGGGCGGGAAAACCCCGCCCCTACGGCAAGAATTGGGGATAATTTATTTATAACTAGGGTTTCCAACCTGCTAATAGATTAGGATGTTTCATTGGAGTGGGAAAAATTCCTCGTAAACTTGCTTGACGCTCCAACCTTGGTTCTTTAGTCAAATTCCAGAGAGTTTCATAGAAGAAAAATGACACACCTGCAAATTTGCGATCGCGTACACTTTTAACTTGGGTTTCTATTTGTTGCATTGGCACAAATTTACCTTTCAAACCACTAATAATACCAATGCTCACAGGTATGTGACTGCGTGCTGCTTTGACTTCTGGTCGATCTAATTCGCTATTAAACACCTTCAAATCGTTACGATATATCTGCAAAACTAATTCTTCAACTAATCCCATTCTTTCCCATTTTGCCCAATCCGCCAAATAAAAGTCATAGGAAAAGCGTTGCGGGTTTGGTGCTACTGAAATAATACAATCTTTTTTTACAGCTTTGACTGCTTTAAATATCCGCTTCATGTAGTTGGTAATTTTATTTGCCCTCCAACGTAACCATTCTGCGTCTTGGGGATTTTTTGGCGGTAATTTACCCCGATGTTCTTTTTTGTACAAAGCTACCGTGTAGGAATCGTATCCTAATTCCGCAGGTAAACCAAAATGGTCGTCAAATTGAATACCATCGACATCGTAGTTTTTAACTATCTCCACAATTAAATCTTGGACAAACTGCTGAACATCAGGACGAAAGGGATTCAACCAAACGCGATCGTGAGTACCTTCTTTCCAAATTTGCGTTCCATCTCGACGACTGGTTAACCACTGAGGACGACGTTTTGCTAATTGGGAGTCTGCGGGAGCCATAAACCCAAACTCGAACCAGGGAATCACTGCTAAACCCTTTTCGTGTCCCTCTTCTACTACTTCTTTGAGCATATCGCGTCCTTGTAATCCTGGTTCGGGATCGAGTTCTTTGCCAATTACCCGTTTTGCTACCTGACTTGGATACAATGTCCAACCCCAGTTCCATACCGTCGGATACACAATATTGAAATTTAAATCTTTGAGATTTTGCAAAGCCTTATCCAAACGTTGCTTCTCAAACAGCACGTTACTATCAATATTGGTTAACCATACTCCCCGTAATTCCGTCGTTGGTAAGCGAGAAGCTGTTTGTGCTGAAAGTGGCAAAGACAATAGCATTGTCACAACCATACTCAAAGCCATCAACCCAGCCAAAAACCCCCGCTTGCACCACCACTTCACAAACCAATTCATATGTATTTTTTGTGTAATTCTTGTGTAATTTTTGCCAATCTGCATCATTTAGGATGATAAAATTAAGACTGCATATTTAGCAAAGAAGTTGCAATATAGTCTTCGCCTATTCCCCATTTGCTTATATACCGTAGATTCCACATTAAATACGTATCTTTTCGGTGTGGGGTCATGCACCCCACCCTCATCTTAAATACCCTGATTAAAATCGACCTAAGGTTATCCCAAATACATGTCAACAAAATTACTCACTTGCCGAATTTAAGTACGAGTAATTATGGGTAATTTTGCTGATATTTTTTCTGACTTGTATCTTTAACTATTAACAATTTCAGGGTGTGTGATGATAGGTTTAATGAATTCACAAAACAGCGTGGTCAATGCCACAGCAGCGATAAAGACTCTAGCAAGGGCAATAATGGTAGCTGGTGGTGATTTTTCATTACTTTTAGCTTGTTGTAACTCTCCAAAACGGCAACAAGACATCCTGAGTTTGTTAAAGGAATATTCACCGGTTGATATTCGAGAAATTATTATTCCTCCAAGCAGTGAGACGCTGTACACAACCATTAATGCAACAATCGGTTCATCTCAGCCAGAAGCTTTAATGATAACGGGTTTAGAGTCGGTAACTGCGATTAATCAGCTAATTGTTTCGACTAACTTGATGCGTGATGAGTTACGGAAACAGTTTCAGTTTCCTTTGGTGTTATGGGTTAATGATGATATTTTGCGAAGACTAATTTGGTTAGCACCGGATTTGAAAGATTGGGCAGCGTGTACAATCCGGTTTGATGTCACTCAAGTACAGCTAGCTAAAGTACAGGCAATCTCAGCTTAATTAAGTATATTTACTGAATAATGTGCCGCAAGCGTTAAGCTTACGAAAGTTTGCTGCTCTTGATGCATATCCATCGCGAATCCCTGTATTAATACCAGATATAGCCATTAAATATATAAATATATAGTGAAGCTCGTTCATTCTTTGTAAATTTCTTGTAAAAGTCAAGGAACAAAGTGTGAGTGAGCTTGCGTCTATTTTTTCATCAAGCAAAGCAGTTGAAGTTGAAAAAAACTAGTTAAAGTTTTTATCCCGAACAGTTCTAATCTGAACGGAAATATCTTTAGTCTTCTACGATTTGTCGCTTTTCTTTGTGATTTGCTCTTGATGCTAATTCTTTTAATAGTTGTTCTATAACTATTTATTTGCGATAGAAAACTAATCCCCAATGTTCAATAACTATATTCTATTACTAAATATGAAAACCAATATCAAAAATAGTCCGACTTCACTACTTATCGCCAACCAACAAAGAGTTATTACTGCTTTGGTATTAAGTGGTATCTTATCGATTAGTAGCAGTATAAGTCTGATTAAAAGTGCGACGGCTTCACCATTAAATTCGACAATCTCAGTCACAAAAGAAAACATTAAAGAGAAAGCTCCTGTTAAACGTTTACCTCGTCAAGTTGCTAATGCAATTTTTCAAGATTTATCGAAAAATCAAGGCATTATTCGCAATGATTTAGAAGTGGTTAAGTACGCAGCAAAAACTTGGCGAAATGGATGTTTAGAATTAGCAAATTCAGGTGAACTCTGTACTCAGGCTTTAGTCCCTGGTTGGCAGGTGACAGTTACTAATGGTAAGCAAAATTGGGTTTATCATACCAATGGGAATGGAAAAAATTTGCGAGTTGCTAATCGCAATACTCCGAATAATTCCATCAAATTACCCGAAAAAGTACGTGAATCTGTTCTTAAGCGTGCCTCCAATTTCCTGAAATTACCCATTTCCGAATTAACAATTATTCAATCAGAGAAACGTGACTGGAGAAATAGCTGTTTGGAGTTAGTTGAACCTGGTCGTGTTTGCTCTCAACTGATTGTGCCAGGATGGAAAGTTGTGGTTGGGGCAAAGGAACAAGCACTGGTTTATCATACTAATAATCAGGGTTCTGTAATTCGTTTAAATCAGAAAGAAAGCGAAATTAAAAATCAAGAATTACCTGTAAAAGTTCGTAAAGCTGTGATTCAAGCTGCTGTTGAATCTAGCAATTTACCAGTTTCCGAATTACAAATTACTAATATTCAAAAAATTACCGTTGACAGTTGTTTGAATTTGCCAAAACCTGGTGAAGGTTGCAACTCAATTGCACTACCTGGATGGAAAGTAACGGTAAAAGCAGGAAGACAAAAATTAGTATATCACTCGAAAGAAGATGGCTCGGAAGTGAGATTAAACAGTTCTGCCAGCAATGTCAGATTGCCTCAACACATAGCAGATACGGTATTATCTCAAGCTTCGCAACAGTTGGGATTACCAATTTCGCGCTTGCAAATTGTTGCCGTAGAACGTAAACAATGGTCAGATGCATGTCTGGGTATTCGTAAACCTGGTGTTATCTGTGCCCAAGTTGTTGTTCCTGGTTGGCAAGTTACGGTTAGTGACGGACGGAAAAATTGGATTTACCGAATTGGTGAATCTGTGACTGTTAGCTATGACAAAGATGCGAGTGAAATTCGCGATCGCGGTAATTTGAATGGTGTACCGATTCCCACTAGCGAGTTACCACCAGCTTTGGAAAGTGGAATAGTTTTTCGACAAATTACTAGTGGTGGTTTTGCTGGCAGAAATTACCAAACGGTGTTATTAAATGATGGACGTTTGATTAGTACTCGTATTGATGACGCAAATGATTCAGAACGCCGAGTTTTTCGTCTTTCTCAACAGCAGATGCGAAATTTTCAAGAAGTATTAGAGCAAAACGAAACAGCTTTCCAAAATGTTAATTATCCGGCAACAGTTGGTGCGGCTGATTACCTTGTTTATACAATGACATCTTCTAATGGAACTGTACAATTTAATGACATTTCGCGAAACAATCTTCCTGAGTCTTTGAAAGTAGTGCTAAACGCTTGGAATGAGTTGAATATTAATACAATTCGATAATTCCATTGGGATAGGGGTAACACCCTATCTCTGTATTCAATCAATAGACATCTCCAGAAATTCAATTATGTGTTGCCTGAAACCCTTTTAGAGACGTAGCAGTGCTACGTCTCTACAATCATTTTCACTCCTATGTCTAATAAAAATGTAATATTTGCGATCGCAAATATTATTCCTTCTCACT
>JAAUPE010000102.1 GCA_012034595.1 Calothrix sp. CSU_2_0
AATAATCCTTCTTTTAGATGCTTTTTTTTAATTATGGTAAAGCTATTTTGAAAGAATTACAGTTAGCAAAACGGCTTTATATCAAAAAGTGGAGGGTACATTGTGCGTTTTGGACAACTAATCGGCTTTCTAGCTCTTGTGATATCTCTTTACATTATATGGCAAATACGGCAAATAGTTTTGATTATCTTTGCGGCTATTGTTTTGGCAACAGTTCTCAATCAGCTTGTGAAAATCTTACAAAAATTACGCCTAAAGCGAGGCATTGCAGTCAGTATCTCAGTCATTATTGTATTCTTGATTTTAGTCGGTTTTTTCGCACTGATTGTACCGCGTATCATTGACCAATTACAACAATTTGGCAACATCATGCCTATGGCATTAGAACGCTTGCGTACTTGGAATAATTGGCTACAAGGTGTTATTCCAGACCAACTGCTAGAGAATATTCGTGGGCTTAGGTATATAACTCAAGGTTTACAAACTTGGTTAAATCAACTTATTCGCAACTTTTTCTCATTAGTTAGTAGTTCATTATCTATTGCTTTAGGTTGTATTGCTATTTGTCTGCCTTTAGTATTTATGCTTTTGGCAAATCCATCACCTTATCGACAAGGGTTTATACTTATATTTCCTGCCTTTTTACCGTCAGAGGATACATGAAATTCTCAATAAATGTAGCACCTCTTTGACTGGCTGGTTCAAAGGTACGCTTTTAACGATGTTACTTATTGGAATTTTAAGTTATATTGGTCTGTTACTTTTAAATGTACCATTACCATTAGTAAATGCTGCGTTAGCGGGGATATTAGAGTTTATTCCAAACGTTGGACCAACGTTGAGTGTTATTCCACCAACACTGTTAGCATTAAGTCAGACACCAATTAAAGCTGCGGCGGTGGTTGCTTTATATTTTGGAATTCAGCAGGTTGAGAGTTTAATTGTGGTACCTTTGGTGATGAAAACTCAGGCATCTTTACAGCCAGCAGTTACTTTAGTCGCGGTAGTAATATTTGGTAGCTTTTTTGGGTTTTTAGGCGTATTTCTCGCCGTTCCACTAGTAATTGTACTGCAAACTTGGATACAAGAGATTTTGATCGAAGATGTGCTTAACAATTGGCAGCAACACAGAAAATATCGTCGCAGACAGAAAATACTGATTACAGCAAATAGTCAAGCTAATTTAGATAATAACGGCGGGAATCCGTGAAAATAGCATTTAAGTATACCTGTTCTTAATCATACTACCATTGTCTAAAGATTGAATTACGGCTTGGTAGCGTTTTTGCACCTCTTTACAGTCATTCTCCTGGGACAGTTTATTGCTACTGTCTTGCAAAATCATGTCAGCATGGTGACGCAAAACTTTTTGATATTGAGGATTATCTGTGTAAGTGCTAACTCGATCTATTGCTTCTAATAATCTAAGAGTTACTGCTGTATCTGACTTTCCATATTGACGAATCTGGTTAAAAGCACTATGAGCCAATTCCTCAAATAAAATTGGCTCAGTAATTATTACCCGCAGTTTATTATTTTTGTCGTAACGATAGGGTGAGGGAAAATCACGTTGGACGAGATGACATAATCCAGCAGCAAGTCTATCGATACAGCGAATTGCAGTAAATGGGTCATTGATCCCAGGAGAAATTGCACGCAAGGCAATTTCTACTAACTGATTGATGGGGAATCCTATATCTTGTTGCTCTGTGCGCTCTCTACCTATCATAAATGCAGAATTGATTTGTTTAGCAAGCTTTTTGTTTACCCTTCACTTGGAAATACTATTACCAAACTAGAGCCATTAATAATATATTTACCCGGTCGATATTCGATACGCAATAGTAAATTATGCTCTTGAGCAAGTTTCATCAATTCATCATCATCAATGACTTGTAAATAACCTGTACTATTAGCTCTAATCGGTCGTGATTCTTGGTCAAAATCAAATGGTATTTCTTCACGAACTTGTTTTTTGATTGTCTAATACACCATGTCCAATTCTTTGTGGGAATAATCTCTCTATTGCTTTGTGTAAATCCTCACTGACGTTTTCTATTATGTGCGATGCTTGAATTATTGTCGAAGCGTGATCAATAAAATAAATTAACACGCCAACGCTAATAATTGCCAGCAGAATTCCCATTGTAATCGACAGTTGCGGCACAAAACGCTCGTATCCATCTCCCTCTCCACGAATGGTTCGCAGTACAAACAAGCAATAAATAAACGTACTAATAAACGTACCAAGAACAAATTGATTACCCATATCCTGCATAAAATTACGCAGGAGTCTAGGTCCAAAATTAGAAGCAGCTAGCTGAAGCGCCACAATTGTAATCGAAAATGCTGTAGCAGTGACACTCACCATCGAACCTGCAACAGCTTCAAGTAAAGAACGGGCGCCTGAAGCTCCACCAGTATAAATCCACCAATAATCAATGCTCTTACCTGTGCGGTCAAGCATTAGCATTGTAAATGCCAGAATCGTAGCCAAGACAGCCATGACTGATGGTATAAACCAATAGCTTGAGTGGAGCGTATCCCAGAGCTTACTAAGGTGTGCGTTTTTCATTTTTCGTAGTTCGTAGTTTGATCTACTTTGCCGTTATTGTTGTTTGACGAGCGTGTTTGGGCAAGCAACCGCAATGAATCAGCAATGCGGCGAGATTTTGGTACATCTTTGTGACCTGCAGGCCAACCTTCTCGTTGTTGCGAACGGTCTCCATCTGTTTCTTCGGTTTGGTCGTGGAATAAAATTTGTCTGGTTGGATAAGGTAAATCGATACCGTTTTCAACATACAGCTTTTGCTTAATTGCAGAAATTACTTTATCCCGTGACCTGAGAGAATCTATACGTCGTGGTGGTTTAATCCACCAGCGCGCGCGGATATTGACGCTACTTTCTGCTAATTCCATCACCAGTACATCAGGCGCCGGGTCTTTCAATACCTCGTCTACACTATGTATAGCTTCGAGCATTAACTGCTTTGCCCAGTCGATGTCATCACCGTAGCCAATGCCAATGTCATATTCAATGCGACGGCTATCAAAAGCGGTGTTGACCGTAACAGAATTGGTAAATAATTGAGAATTTGGAATTACTATGCGACGCCCATCGTAAGTTCTGATTGTCGTTGCCCTAGTTTCAATATTTTCTACCGTTCCTTCAAAATTATTAAACACGATTTGGTCATCAATTTGGAACGGTTCAGTTAAAAGAATTAAGATACCAGATAAGAAATTTTGTAGAATATCGCGGAAAGCAAAACCAATTGCGACCCCACTTATTCCCAGCAGTTGCACTAAATCACCTGCACGGAATGTAGGTATAACTATCGATAGAGCAACAAATAAACCCACTAAAATTGTCGTACCCTGTGCCAACCGTCCCAGCACTAATCCCAAATTCCTTGCTTGGCGACGATTACGAGTTAAACGCTTAACTAACCGCTTAATAGCCCTAGCAACAAAAAAGAAAATACCAAAAACTATTAAAGCTAAGACTATATTAGGTAGTAAGACAATAAATCCGTTAATCATGCTCTGAATTTTATCCCAAACTGCAAATATCTCTGCATTCATGTTATTTATTTAATTACTAGCAATGGCGATAATATTTGAAAACAGCGATATTTAAATCTATCTTCCAAGGTATTTGTAACAATACAATCTAAAAAATCGCTCTCAGGGTAAAATTCCTTTATATCAAAAGATAGAACTTATAAAAACCACTATTAATACGCAAAATATTTGGTTTATCCACTAGTTTTCCACAATTTATATTTAAACTGTAGTTATATATAAGGGATGTAAACTATTCTAAAAAATCTAGGTCTATGTAAGCTAAGTATGGACTAGCAAAACCTTGATAAGGTGGGTAATACCCACCTTAACTAACTATTTTCCAAAAAAACAATCTTTTTTTACACACTTGAAATGTTTTCGTTGTGTGTAACTTAAGATTTTTTGTTTATATCGACTATTGAGGTTTTCTAAAAGGAATTTATAATGCGTAATCCATTGAATTTGTCTTTTCTCAAATCTACATTGTTAGCTTTTGGAGTAGTGACAACTAGTTTTGTGTCAACAGTTATTAATGAACCAGCTACAGCTCAAATAACTGCCCCAACTACGAGTCGAAGTCAAAATATAGCTCCGCGCGTTATTACTCTGACGTTAGAGCAGGTTATTGGGCACGTCCATTTATTTCAGCTTTAAGCGAGAGGAATATAATTACGGGTTTTCCTAATGGCACTTTTAGACCCGAACAACCTGTGAGTCGTGCTGAATTTGCAGCAATGATTCAAAAAGCTTTTAATCAAAATCCTGTACGGCAGCTGAATACAGGAGGATTTAGAGATGTACCTGCTGACTACTGGGCTATTTCCGCTATTCAGGAAGCCTATGAAACAGGATTTATGTCTGGGTATCCTGGGAATTTCTTTTTCCCCAATCAGCAAATTCCTAAAGTTCAGGCAATTGTGGCACTGACTAATGGTTTAGGTTTAACTGCAAATGATACTGCAAGTCTTGCTAGCTATTATACTGATGTGAATGCTATTCCTAAGTATGCAGCTTCGGAAGTTGCAGCTGCAACTAGAGAAAATCTAATTGTCAACTATCCAGAAGTGCGACAACTGAATCCTTTACAACCCCTAACTCGTGCAGAAGCAGCAGCACATTTGTATCAAGCGTTAGTCAGACAAGGACAATTACAGCCCTTAGCGAGTAATGTTCCAGCAACGAATTATATTGTTGGCAGAGCAATTGGCGGTACTCAGGTAACGGATGATGTTTTTTCCGTTACCGCGTCTAATAGTTCGTTCACAACTTTTACTTCATTATTAAAAACCTCTGGTCTTGCAGGTATTTTACAAACTCCTGGCTCGTTTACAATCTTTGCTCCTACAGACCAAGCTTTTGCTGCATTATCGCCGGAAACTTTACGACAGTTGCAGCTACCAGAAAACCGAGAAACGTTGATTCGGATTTTAAGATATCACGTAGTTCCGAGACAATTAACTGCAAATGAACTTTCATCTGGTGAATTTAAAACACTTGGTAATAACCCTGTGAATGTTCAAGTTAATACAGGTGCCAATCAAATTAGTGTCAATAATGCTCAAGTTATTCAACCGAATATTCAAGCAAGTAACGGATTTATCCACGCAATTAACACAGTGCTGGTACCACCAAATCTTACCCAAAGCCAGCAACCATAACTAGAGCAGCAGGCGCAGACTAATACCGTAACACCTGGTTGAGCAACTCGTGGTGGTAGAAATTACATTGGTGCTGCGGGTAACATAGGCTATTGAGTGAATTACGGGTATATCCAACTTTGGTGACAGAGGCAACCAGGGATATTTCAGTTCTTGGCTTGGCAGCCGAAGCAGTATTTGATATTTCTGAGGATTTCTCTGTTTCTTTATCACGAATTTTTGCGGCAAATGAATTTTTTAGATACAACGCTATTTACCGTATTAATGACCAAATTATTTTACGAGGCTCGACAAATCTTGATGATGAAAGCCGAGCGTTAATTGAATATGAATCAAGGTTTTAAGCTATGCTAAGTGTACTGGAAAAATTTAAATTCAACCGCCGTTTTCCTTACCCTTTGTTATCGTTATTGATGACATTTGGCATTGTAATCGGTTCACCCGAAGCATCCCTAGCAATTCCCTGGCTAGAATTACTACTGCGAGGAGCGCAAGTTGTTCAATTGTATAGTATTTCGGATGAAGAAGAAATTCAACTTGGTAGACAAATTAATGAACAATTAATTAGTAGCAGTCAAATACAGCTTTACCGCAATCAAGAAGCTAATCGTTATGTGAATCAAATTGGTCAACGCTTGGCTGCAAATAGTACCCGTTCTAATATTCCCTATACATTTCAAGTGGTTCAAGATAACAGTATCAATGCTTTTGCAACTGCTGGTGGCTATGTTTATGTAACTAGTGGTTTATTGAGAGCAGTGGATAATGAAGCTCAATTAGCTGCTGTATTAGCACACGAAATTGGTCATATTGCTAGCCGACATTCGATTGAACAAATGCGACAAACAGCTATTACTCGTGGTCTTGCTAGTGCAGCAGGTTTAGATAGAAGTACTGCAGTGCAGTTAGGAGTAGAATTAGCACTGCAACGCCCTAGAAGTCGTGAAGATGAATATGAAGCAGACCGTAGGGGAATTGAAACTCTAGCACGCACGGGTTACGACCAAAGAGCGATGATTGCATTTTTACAAAGATTACGCAATCAACCTACTCCCCCAACATTTTTAAGTACACACCCTGAACCAGATGACCGTATTGCAGCTCTATTACGCGCGATTAGTAGCAGTGATACTAGATAAACTTGCAGCTTGGGCAATCATGATTGGCATCTTAGAAATCATTGCTGCGATTGGACTCAGAAAAGAAATAGAGAATGAGTGGTTGCTTTTCTTAGTTGGAATTGGGTCGGTATTTTTTGGCGTATCGTTGATAATCTGGCCTGGAGCTGGAGCATTGGCAATTCTTTGGGTTATTGGCATTACCCCTGTTAAGGTGTACTAAAAAATGAACCAGTAAAAGGCTGAAACCCTTGTGGGGCAAGGAAATATACCAATATTAATCAAAGAACAGCAAAAAATAACCAACAATTCATAGAAGGTCAAACATGAGATTATAGGTTGAGAAGGTAACGATAATTGATGGGTGCTGTGTCATGCTGAGTTCAATTTTCGAGCGTTTTATTGAAGTATCTCCGGTAACGGTAATGCTGAGAGCAACATTAGAAAGAATTTTCAGCGCCGAAAAATTAGATGAATTATTTGAAGCAACGCGAGAAAAGCAATATACACAGGAATTATTGTTTTCGACAGTAGTGGGAATAATGAGTTTAGTCGTATGTAACATCCGCCCATCAATTAGCGCAGCGTACAAGGCATTTTCTAAGCAAATAGGAGTTTCCCGTGTTGCTTTCTACAGTAAAATTAACGGTATCGAACCCTCAGTTTCTCAAGCTTTAGTACGTTATAGCAGTAAAGAATTGGCACCGATTATATCGGAGTTAGGAGGAGAACAGCCAGCAATTTTACCTGGTTATCGAATCAAGATAATTGATGGAAATAACCTGGCAGCAACAGAGCATAGGCTTTCGGTTTTACGCTCAGTGAATGGTGGACCATTACCAGGAAAATCTCTAGTTGTGCTTGACCCAATATTAATGCTGGCAATCGATCAATTCCCATGTGAGGATGCTTATACCCAGGAAAGAGCATTGTTTAGCCAAGTATTAGAAACTGTGGAAAAGAATGATGTTTGGGTGGGAGATAGAAATTTTTGTACCTGTATGTTTCTAGTTGAAATTGCAAAGAGAAAAGCTTACTTTGTGATTCGCCAACATGCATCGATGCCTTATAAAGAATTAGGAGAATTAAAGGAAATATGTGATAGTGCAACAGGCAAAGTTTTCGAGCAGGATGTGATGATTGAATATGAAGGAGAATCGATAAAATCTCGTCGTGTTGTTGTTCGTTTAAATGAGCCAACTCGCGATGGAGATACTGAAGTGGCAGTTTTTTGCAACCTCAGAAAAGAAAATGCTTCTCCCATTGTAATCTCAAATATTTACCTTAAACGTTGGAGTGTTGAGGGTTTATTTCAAGTCGTTAGCGATACTCTAGAATGCGAAATTAAGACTTTAGGTTATCCCAGAGCCGCTTTCTCTTACAAACTTGGGCGGGACGGAAACCGACACCGCCCAGTTTGCGCTATTCAGCTTTTGCATGGCACTAGTTGCCTACAATATTTTATCTGTGATTAAATCAGCATTGCGTAGCGTCCATGGGCAAGGAAAAATTGATGCAGGTGTTTCTAATTACTATTTAGTTGAGGAAATTCAAAGTACCTACACGGGTATGATGATTGCGATTCCCGACGTTGAATGGAAATTTTTAAACCATCTGAGTTTACCTGCTTTTGCCGAGTTATTAAAACAATGGGCTGCGACAGTTGACCTCAAACGCTTTGCTTCCAGTCCTAAAGCCGAAAAAAAGCCCCAACCAAAAAGAGAAAGAGAACCTAACCGTCCTCACGTCTCCACTGCTCGACTTCTGGCTGAGAAACAACGCGACTGCAAGCAGTCTAGAGTAGAACAACAAACTTCTAACCTGGTTGAAACTCCCATCCCGCAAGCTTTACAGACCTAAATGTACCATTTTGAGGAGTACACCTTAACAGGGGTAGTTTCTGACATCAACCCCCAGGGAGAAACTGGAATATCCATAAGTAGTTAATTATAATAAATTTTTTATATAAATATTCTTGTATGTTGGCATTTGATGCTAAATTTTATACTACGAATTTACTACTATATCTATGTCTTCAATAGAAAAACTTATGGGAGCTTAGGTATTCTTCCATAGCTTATCGATCCTGGCAACAAATTTTAGGTTAAAATTTAATAGTTGCGTTTATGAGAATAATATCCTATCTAATAATCACTACTTGTAACTCTCTCTTTGGATTTATCTAAATATTTTACATAGTCATACATAAGTTAGAATAACTATATTATTTTTTGTGGTAGTCAAATATATCTAAATGATTATTTTGTAATACAAAGATAAATTAGCAATTTTTGAAGCGATCTTTAAAAGTTTTTAAAGTAGATAACAGCTATAATCTGCTTATTTTGACTTTGAATTGTTTAATCAATAGGTCGGGATAATCCTTTACAATCATAACTTTAGTGAACGACATACGAACACTTTGTAATACTTTTGCAATACTTTAGTAATATGTTCCAATATTTTTTCACTTGACATTGATTTATCCAAGAAACCCCGTCCATCAGCGTGTGTTAATTCTAAGCTGTTATTAAAACTATTTTTTTCTGTCAAAACCAGCGTGGGTACTGGTGGTGTTCGATTGGAAAATTCTTCTACTAGCTTCAGGGTCTCTCTTATAACAGAATCTGAATCAAAGTCAATTAGCACTATCGAAGCATTGATAGATATTACTCCATTTTTAATGATAGAGCTAAAAGTCGCAGTATTCACTATAATTCCTGTTGCATCTAACAACTGCTCGGCTATTTTCTCATCATCACTTACTACCAAAAGTACGTCTTGAGTTAGCTTGTTCGAGTTAAGTTCATCACTTGCTTGAATTTCGCTCTGCTCTAACTCTCGTTGCAAGTCCACTACGAGTTTGCACACATGTAATAACTGTGCTTGGTTCTGAGGTGTCACATCTTGAAATATATCATCTATCTCACCAGCAATTTGGGAAGCGCGTGCGAAACCAAAACTTCCCAATGAACCGACTAGCTTATGAGCTTCATATTTTGCCTCTTGCCATATTTGAGAGTCTTGATTACCTTCCCTCATGGCATTAATTAGTTGTTTTAACGTAGCAACGCGCTCTCCAACTTTGGCTTTAAAAGCTTTTTGTTGCAGTGCAATTTCTGCTAATAAAGTTTGAGTAAGTACTGACTCCGGCTCGGTTTGACTAATTTTCCGATCGGATAAAGGCTTAAGACGATAACCCATTCCGTAAACCGTTTCAATAAAACTATAGTCGGCACCAGCTTTAAAAAGTTTTTGCCGCAAACTTTTGATATGAGATTTAATAGTGTTTTCTTCTGGTGGATCGGAATGGGCACCCCAAAGGTTATCTATAATTGCACCCCGGTTAAAGATGCGCTGGTTGTTACGTAAAAAAAGTTCTAAAATACTAAACTCTTTTGCTGTTAAATGCAGTTCTTGATTTGCGTAAGTAACCTGACAACTACTAGGGTTAAGCTGTAAACTTTCCCATTCCAGAATAGGTGGTAAAGAAGAATTAGCTCGGCGCTCTAAAGCACGAATACGCGCTGCTAACTCCTGAAAATCGAAAGGTTTAACAAGATAATCATCTGCTCCTGCATCTAAACCAATTACTTTATCACTTTTGGCATCAAGTGCTGTTAAAAGCATAATAGGCATTTGATAACCCTCTTGACGTAATTGCCTACAAATGCTCATGCCATCAAACTTTGGTAATAAAATATCTAGCAAAATTAAGTCATAGTCACAGGCGATCGCTAATTCCCAACCATCTTGACCATCGTTTTTTACGCATTAGGGCGTAACCATCTTCACCTGGCATCCCGATATCGCTTATCAACACATCAGGTCTAATTTCTTCGAGAGCTTCTAATGCTTTGCGAGTTTCGCCAACAGTAAAAACGGATGCTCCACATTGAGTAAGTACCACACTAATCCATTGCCGTGTATCCGCTTCATCATCTACTACTAACACGTTTAACCCATCTAGTCTTAAAGAATTATCTGATGAGAATGCGTCTTCAACTGGCATCGGTGGTTGTATCTGAGAAGCATTGCTTTGAGTATCTTTTGCTTCCGAGTCTGTTCCCAATGGCAATTTAACTGTAAATGTTGCTCCTCGCCCTATTCCAAGACTTTCTGCTTGGATAATACCGCCATGTAGTTCTACTATATGACGTGCGATCGCCAACCCTAAACCTAACCCTCTGTTTGACCTCGTACTTGTACTATCTACAGTACGAAAACGTTCAAAAATATACGGTAGAAACTCAGGACTTATACCAATACCAGTGTCGCTGATTTGAATTTGGGCATGAGTAGTTGGTTGGAAAGTTTTGACCGCAAAGAGTGGTAGTGAAGGACTGATTATAGCTCAATCTACTCAACCCGATGCTATCCTCCTAGATGTAATGATGCCTGAGATGGACGGAATAATGACGTTTCAAAAGCTGCAAGCAAATCCAGCGACTAAGTATATTTCTGTGATTTTTTTAACAGCTAGAGGGTGTCCTGTTGACAGAAGTTTATTTGCGAACTTAAGTGTTAAAGGCATCATTAGTAAACCCTTTAATTCTCAGAAACTAGCAGTTCAGGTGGCAGCACTATTGGAATTATGTGTATAAATTTATTACTTGCTAATAATAAGTGTGCCTCTTAAACACCAATTTGTTCAATTTTTTAGGTGCGACGTATAAGTATACTACTTTTTTTGGCGACCTCTAAAATTTAGTATGGAGCAAGTTCTACAGTTATTTGCGATCGCATGTTCAAAACCCGAAGATTATGGAAGACTAGTAAGTCATCGGACATGTATATTAATATTAGCTATTAATGTCAGCAGATAATCCGAGATTTAAGGATAACCTAATTAATCGACCTTGGTAGATGCAAATTCTCTTTTAAACTATAACAATTCAATCCTTCAGCGAAAATCTGAATCAGGAGTTAGATTTACTAATTATATTTTTACAACTGTGGTCATATTTATACATATATAAGTTTACAGAATTATATAATATTACTAATCCGTCTATAACGAGCCTGTATTACTGAGTAAATACCATAAGAAATTAAACCCAGTGCTACTGTACCTAAAATCCAAGAACCAAAAGGTTGTTGTGCAAGGACAGTTAATGCACCGCCTAAACCTCTAGCTTCACTACCATCAATTTGAATTGCTGCTAAAATTAAAAAAATGCCGATTATGCCAAAAACAAAGCCACGAGCAGCAATTCCAAATCTGCCTAAGCGTACTGCCCAGATTCGTTCATTGTGAGTCATTTCGTGAAGTTTTAACTCGTGACGAAATTTTGCTTTGTATGCTTGAAACAAAAAATAAATTCCTACACCAATTACTACTACTCCTGCTTTGGTTTTATCATAATTGTCGTAGCATCTTCTAGAGTCAAGTTGTTTTTGCTATCTTTAATGACGATCTTATTACTTGATAACTATTTTCATACTACTTAACAGTTCTTCATACATTTTTAGATTAGGGTCGCTTACTTCATAAAAGTGAGGCTCCAGTGTATAATCATAAACTGATGGTCGTTACAATGCGGAAATGATGACTGTTTATTTCAAAGATGGCAAAGTGGTAGGAACTAAGTATTCGCCCGATTGATTCCTATTAATGGGACTTATACAAAAATTAGCCAGGAAAAAGCCTCAAATGTATATATTTAGTATTTCTCCAGTCTCCTGTGTGGGATTTGGAGAAATATCAACATTTGAATTACAAATAAGTAAACTATACGATCGCTTACCGGACATTCGCAACAGCATCATCGCGATCGCGCAAATATCCATCCTCCATATAAATAATTCGATCGGCTAAATCCAAAATCCGATTGTCGTGGGTAACGAGCAAAATCGTACAACCCTGTTCCTTGGCAAGTTTTTCCATGATTTCCACCACATCCCGTCCCGATTTTTTGTCGAGGGCTGCGGTTGGTTCGTCTGCGAGAATCATTTTTGGTTGGCTGACTAAAGCACGAGCGATACCTTCGGTAAGCTACGCTAACGCAACTCGTTGTTTTTGTCCTCCCGATAAGTTGCTGGGGTAGTAGTACATTGAGCAAATAGCGATCGCGAAATCCCATTGCATCGATCCAAAGAAATTAGCGATCGCGATCGACTGCTGACCATGACGATTTCCCCATTCAAACTATTGTGAAATTCCACCGCACTGCTGAACAATGCTCCCCGAAATCCCATTTGCAAAAACATCAACACATCGGCAAAGCTAATCCCCGCAATCGCTACGAGTAAACGCGATCGCTCTTTCTTGAGTTGCAGCCAGGATAAAAATAGGGGTTTTTTCTTAGATTTTTTAGGGTTGGTCATTTTTATTTGTATTAATTTCGACTTGAATACTCAAATTCGTCAAACCTGCCACCTTACGGCTCGATGCTTCATCTAACAATACTTTCACCTCCACAATCATTGGAATCAAACTACGCAAGAAGTACAATTTTATATCACCAGTCTCGCCAGTGATGCAAACAAAATTGGTAGCGCAATTCGACAGCATTGGGGAATCGAAAATTCTGTTCATTGGACATTAGATGTTACCTTTCATGAGGATGAATCTCGAATTCGTTCGATGCATAGTCCACAAAACTTTGCTTTATTACGCCGCATTGCCCTCAATGCTTTAGAGCGAGAATCATCTTTTCGTCGCAGTATTCGTCAAAAATCACGGCGAGCGGCTATGAGCGATCGCTACATGCTTTCTGTGTTGGCTGCGGCTCTCTCAAACCCAAACCATCTGCCATAATTCCTCCTGTCAATAGGGTTTGAGATGCGCTAACCCTGTAATTTTACGCCGTAAATAATTTGTAATTGAATTGCAAATTATTCCGACAGAAGTCTTTGCCTCAGATAATTTTGTCAGCGCGGTAGTTGTACTTAAAACACTAATGTATCCCTGGATTCAAGCAAAACAAAAAATCGAGTCAGAACCGCTGTTTTTTGATGGCATAGCTTACCCCAATGCTATGCCATCAAGTTAAGAAGACTAAGTATGGCAGCAAGAAGACTGTACATCCATATTTACGTACAGAATATTCAAACTGCCTTCTTAGTAATGCTTTCTGGCTATAGTGCGATCTTAATGAGAATTTGATCGCTAGGCACAGAAATTTTTAGAAATTTGATTATTTTGGGAATATGACCGCTACAGAAAATGATTCTATGAGACAACCACCAACTTATACAAAAAAGCGAGAAACAACCGCCCAACTTGTCAGACGGTTAGTTATCGCTTATTACGCCAAAAAGGGTATTTCTTTTGAAGACCTCAGTAAACCTTAAGTTTTACGGACATTAAGCGCTTCCCGTCAACAAGAATTTCTGAAATAGTTTCAGTTAAGAGTATTTTTTTGTCGCCAGGATTTTCGATTGATTCCCAAAAATCGCGATCGCCGAACGCTTGGATAAATCGCTCCTTTGCAATCTCTGATTGTTGTCGTTTGCAGCCTTCAACCATCAGCATCCCTTGTATTTGCATTTTGATCGATTCAACAGCATCGACGATCACTTGGTTTCTACCAGGGATAGCTTCTAAGTGTGTCAACTGCCGGCGAAGTGTCAATATTTCCTCACTCTCCGGCTGTTCATCGATTTCAACAGTGAGTGACATCAACCGCCCCGCAGCGCTTGTTAGGTGAGGGATAAGTTGAGCTTCAATTTGTTTGTCATTTATCATTTGTTGATTATCACAAAGTCGATTTTTGTAATAGTTATTACACTGATAGTAAACAATTGTATCTCCCGTTTTTTTCCGAACTTGCGAACATTGCACATAGCAGGAAGATCCGCATCTGTGGCACTTAATTAACCCAGAGTACATACTGTTTTGCTTGCTCGAACCTTGTTTTCCCCATTTGTTTCCCCGGTTTCGCGCAGTAATTTCGGCGATTTCTTGTCTTTCCGCCATAGTCATTAATGCTTCGTTTGGGTGGGTGTTCCAAACAATTTTACTGTCTCGATAAATTTCTTTATAACTTCGATTTTTGTATTTAGCAGGCGTGTCGTCAAATGCGGTTCCTCCAGCTAAGACGGGGTTGTGCAACCAAGATTGTAACCCGTTAGCACTCCAACCTAGACCTGGCTGTTTCGTAGCCCTTTGCCTCTTAGCAAGATTTTCTAACTCGCTGCTATCATCTATCGAGTGTGATACTTCTTTGCCATAACGGTTAGGTTTTCTAAGTGTTATCCCGAAAGTCTCGTGCAAAGCCATTACAGTTTTTCTACAACTTCCAATCTCCAAATAAGTATCGATCGCAAATCTTGCAACATCAGCAACCGTTAATTCCCTCCGTCCTTCAAGTAAACACACAATGGGGGTTCGATCTAACTCATAGCGATCGTGATATTCTCCAACAACTTTATACCCAAAAGGGGATACATAGTGAGGTTTGTGTCGCTTCCTTCGTACCTCAATATCCTTGCTGACACGTAGCGACAACATTTTTACCTCATGTTTTGCAACTGCCAAGCGAACATCTACGCCCATTTCGCCACCAACCGAATCCATGTCGATTGGATCGTCGATAGCGATCATTTTGATCCGACATTCTCGACAAACGTCGGCTAACTGGTAAAACAGAACTACTGATGAGGACACACGATCCAACCGTGTAAAAATCAGTTTTTCTACCGGACGCTCTTTAACCCAAGCTATCAACTCTGCTAAACCTTTTCTCTTGTTGTTTGTACGCTGCGCCACATCATAAAATATCTTTGCAGCACCCGCATCCCTTAATCTAGCCACCTGTTTAACCAACGCATTTGCGTCAATCGCTTGTTCTTCAGAACTAATCCGCGCATACCCAACTACCATTAATTTATTTTTCACAATTTACCTGATGATGCCTATTATAGTAGACCATTTCTGCCAAGGTGGATACAGTGAAAAAGCTACTTTAGAAAATATCATTAATGCAATATCTGATTGCAAAGCAGTACTTGTTTCCAAAATCGGCGAATCACCCAAAGAAAAATTACACAATGCTGGTATTGAAGTAATCGAGTCCTATGATGTGATTGAAAAGGTTGCTCTAGAATTTCACCAAGAGTTTACAGAGAGAAAGGAATAGTTAGGAATTAGGAGTTAGGAATTAGGAGTTAGGAATTAGGAGTTAATAGTAATAGCAAGTTAATGGTTGTCTGTTGGTAGTTGCTAATTAAGTAATTACCAACACCCAGCCAGTAGCAATCAAATTACAGACAAACTAATTATTAATAACTTATCACTAATAACTAACTTTACGGGCGAGTTCGCAAGAATTATTTTGGCATATTTTGAGATTGGTAAACTCGCCCTTTATACCGCGATAAGTGGAGCTTAATGCTGGGGGCATATCGCACATCACCAATTATTCTGCATCCATGACCACATAATCGATCGCAATTATTAGGAGAAGCATTACCATGTCTTACAAGATTACTAGCAAATGTATTTCCTGCGACTTATGCCTTCCTGTCTGTCCGACTGGTGCAATAACCGTTATCGACGGTCAGCGCTTAATCAACTCTAACTTATGCAACGGCTGTACAGATACAATCTACACCGTTCCCCAATGTGTTGCTGGATGTCCTACCTGCGATGGTTGCGTTAAAGACTACAAAGATTATTGGGAATGTTGGTTTGATACTTATAAAAAATGCGTAGCAAAATTGAATAATAACAATGACAATTATTGGGAACGCTGGTTTAACTGCTATTCCCAGAAGTATTCCGAACAATTAGAAAAAAAACGCCCGCAGGTTGCGTAACATGAAAAAAGATTGTATTTACCTAGATAATAACGCCACTACAAAAGTAGACCCTCAAGTAGTCGAAGCAATGTTGCCCTTCTTCAGCGAATATTACGGCAACCCTTCTAGTATGCACGTCTTTGGCGGGCAAGTTGGCAAAGCAGTAAGTAAAGCCCGTGAACAAATGGCAGCTTTGCTTGGTGCTGAGGAATCGGAAATTATCTTTACAAGCGGTGGAACAGAAGGCGATAATGCTGCTATTCGCTCTGCACTGCTGGCACAACCCGAAAAACGCCACATTATTACATCCCAGGTAGAACATCCGGCAGTGTTAGCGCAATGCAAACAATTGGAAAGTAAAGGTTACACGGTAACTTACTTGTCAGTGAATCGTCAGGGACAGTTGGATTTAAACGAACTCGAAGCAGCACTTACGGGTAACACCGCTCTCGTTTCGATTATGTATGCAAATAATGAGACAGGTGTAGTTTTCCCCATCGAACAAATTGGCTTGCGTGTTAAAGAAAGTGGTGCATTGTTTCACGTGGATGCGGTGCAAGCAGTCGGTAAAATTCCGATGAATATGAAAACTAGCACCATCGACATGTTAACTATGTCTGGGCACAAAATTCACGCTCCCAAAGGTATCGGTGCATTGTATGTACGACGTGGAACACGATTCCGTCCGATGTTAATTGGTGGAGGGCAGGAGCGCGGTAGACGTTCGGGAACGCCGAATGTACCTGCAATTATTGCACTTGGACAAGCTGCCGAATTGGAATTGATGCACCTTGAAGAAGCTACTAAACGCGAACGCAAAATGCGCGATCGCTTGGAGCAAACTTTGATTGCGAATATTCCTGATTGCGAAATCAATGGTTACGGTTCGGAACGTTTACCTAATACCACTAGCATTGGTTTTAAATATATTGAAGGTGAAGCCATTCTTTTCGGCTTGAATCAATACGGTATTTGTGCATCTTCTGGTTCTGCTTGCAGTTCTGGTTCGTTGGAACCTTCCCATGTTCTTCGAGCAATGGGTTTGCCCTACACAATTTTACATGGTTCGATTCGCTTCAGTTTGTGCCGCTACACGACTGATGATGAGATTGACGCAGTGATTGCAGTAATGCCTGGTATTATTGAACGCTTGCGTGCCCTCTCACCATTTACCGATGATAAAGCAGCTTGGTTGCAAGAACACGAACAAACTCTTTTGGGAGCTAAAAGTTAGGGGTTAGAAGTTAGGAGTTAGGAGTTAGGAGTTAATAATTAAGAGTTAATACTTATTAAGTCAAAAGTTTTTAACCATCATCAACAATAGCTTCTTTCTCCTTACTACTTACTACTTAATGCTTACCCCTTACTCCCAATCCAAAATCTAAAATCCAAAATCCAAAATCTCTTCAGGGGCTTATGTGGGAATATACAGATAAAGTATTAGATTTGTTTTATAACCCTAAAAATCAGGGTATTTTAGAAGATAATGGCGAAGCTGGTATTAAAGTTTCGACTGGTGAAGTAGGTAGTATTGCCTGTGGTGATGCTTTGAGATTGCACCTAAGAATTGAAGAAGAAAGTGACAAAATTCTTGATGCTCGATTTCAAACCTTTGGTTGCACAAGTGCGATCGCATCTTCGGAAGCTTTGGTAGAGTTAGTCAAGGGTTTAAGTTTAGATGATGCTCTCAAAGTAACTAATAAAGAAATTGCTGATTACTTGGGTGGTTTACCGGAAGCAAAGATGCACTGTTCGGTAATGGGGCAAGAAGCACTCGAAGCTGCTATTTATAATTATCGTGGAATTGAACGCGATGTTCACGAAGATGATGAAGAAGGTGCATTAATCTGTAGCTGCTTTGGTATCACTGAGAGCAAAATTCGCCGTGTAGTTTTAGAAAATAAATTAACCAGTGCTGAAGATGTAACAAATTATGTCAAAGCTGGTGGTGGATGCGGTTCCTGTCTGGCAACAATTGATGATATTATTGAATCAGTTCAGAAAGAAGTCGCAACTCAAAAAGTAGTAACTAATACTTATCCTTCAGTAAATACTACAGGTGAACCAGCACCACGTCCCCTCACTAACGTTCAAAAAATAGCACTTATTCAAAAAGTCCTCGATGAAGAAGTTCGCCCCGTACTCATTGCCGATGGGGGAGATGTTGAACTTTACGATGTAGACGGCGATATTGTCAAAGTATTACTCCAAGGTGCTTGTGGTTCTTGTTCCAGCAGTACCGCGACCCTAAAAATTGCCATTGAAGCAAGATTACGCGATCGCATCAACCCGAATATTGTAGTTCAATCAGTAGGGTCATTAATCAAAAATTAGGCGCGTTAATTAATATTTCTATCCAGCAAGACCAATTATTTACTACAACCAATATGCTACACCAATCTACTAAACAAGCGGTTGAGCGTCCGCCACCGTAAAAGGCAACGTTCATCGTGTGGAAACGCACCCTCAGGCAAAGTGCGATCGCTTATCCGAAAATACGACTTCCCCGGAGTATATACTCATCACCTACAGATGCAATGCTCTTTCTATTAAGTCGTACAAAGTGCGCTCGTATAAACCAAAAAACACCAAATCAACCAATTACAGAAGGATAGGTCATCGTGTCCGATGAAAATATTAGACAGATAGCTTTCTACGGTAAAGGCGGTATTGGTAAATCTACAACCTCGGTTTCGCAATGCCAATTAGATGATGATACCAAACACGCAGATATCATCGGTCAACCTGCCAAAGCTACCAAATAAATAATGCGGTAGAAAGAGAGATAAGGAAGATAAGGAAGACAGGAAAATAAAAAGTTTTCCTCCCTTTCCCCTTATCCTCACCTTATCTCAGCATTCAGACAAACATAAGAGCAATTATCTCCACATACTTAGTTACTAATTTCAAGTAACAGAGGAAAATATGACACCTCCCGACAAGAATCTTGTAGAAGAACATCAAAAGCTGATCGACGAAGTTCTCGAAGCTTATCCTGAGAAATCTAAGAAAAAACGCGCAAAGCACCTTAATGTACACGAAGAAGGTAAATCTGATTGCGGCGTTAAGTCTAATATCAAATCTGTTCCTGGTGTAATGACCGCTCGTGGTTGTGCTTATGCGGGTTCCAAGGGTGTGGTTTGGGGACCAATCAAAGATATGGTTCATATCAGCCACGGTCCTGTTGGTTGTGGTTACTGGTCTTGGTCTGGTCGTCGTAACTACTACGTAGGTAAAACAGGTGTCGATAGTTTCGGTACTATGCACTTTACCTCCGACTTCCAAGAACGCGATATCGTGTTTGGTGGTGATAAAAAACTCACTAAAATCATCCACGAAATTGACGAACTTTTCCCCCTCAATCGTGGTGTTTCGATTCAATCCGAGTGTCCTATCGGTTTGATTGGTGATGACATCGAGGCAGTAGCTAAAAAGACATCTAAAGAAATCGGTAAACCTGTTATTCCTCTTCGTTGCGAAGGTTTCCGTGGTGTATCGCAATCTTTGGGACACCACATTGCAAACGACGCAATTCGTGACTGGGTATTCCCCCACTTCGATAAAGCGAAGAAAGAAAATAAACTCAGCTTTGAACCGGGTCCCTACGACGTTGCTTTAATTGGCGACTATAACATCGGTTGTATTGAACAACGCAGTAAATTCTGAAAGCATCAATTTTTTGTCTAATTCTTTAAGGGGTTCTAATTTTTAGGACTTACGTATTGACAGCAAAATAAAAATAGTGAACTGTTTTGCAATTGCTAAACCTGAGTCGCTTGCCACTATTCAAAGGCGAGATGCTTGCTCATTATACATTTGAGTTATAAATACAAACTAAATATTCAAATTTAACTTCTCTACTGCCTTAGAAGCACTCAAGGCTGGTGATTATGATCCCTTCAACTTTTATCTTTAATTTTTGTTTCAAAGACAGTATTGAAGAATATATTTTGCGTTAAAGTTTCATTCTTAAATTAAACTTAGCCTTTTCACAAATGCGAACGACTCACGTAGCGCAAGCTAGAACTTCGTTCATCTGAGTCTCAAGGGGACACGCCTACGCTAACGCACTCTTGACAAAACCTTCACTGGGACGTGAGTGCGTTGGCAATGGGAGTATCGCTCAACACTATCAGCATATCCCAATTAAAGTGCCAGGACTTTTCACTCGCTCTAAGCCGATATTTCTACGTGTTCGACTTGTTGCTCGATATTACGAGCGTAGATTTGTTGTTGCAGCAAAAACTCTACCAAGCCATCTATTCCCTGTTGGTTATAAACAGCAGCGTAACCCTTGATTTTTCTATTTTTACAGAAATCTCGCAGTTTACGCACACCCAAAGCTTTGAGGCTTTCACCTTCTCTATCAATATCAAACAGTGCAGTTTTACTTTGTTTCTCATCACTTGTTGCTGCCATACTAGCAAGCAATTTTTCAATGTTTGATCTATCTTCTTGATCAGAAATATCTTCATCAATCTGAGTTTTGACAACACCAGAGGTAAACTCTTCATATACCATTGGTAAATTGTCATCAATTAGGAAAATCTCACACATCAACCAAAAGATGACCAGAAACAAAACAACCGGAAACAAGATATTGTTGAGCAATTGAGTGGTAGTAGAAATTTCAAAAGCCGAACAATCAAACAAAAATTCAAACATTGTAGTTCCTCCAGATAATTATTGGGTGATTTGTAGATATCACCCAGTAGCGGGGAGATACATCCCCGTACTGAATACACCAGACAAATCATCCCCATAACCCTGAAGTCAAGAGAGTCTCACTACCGAAAAAGTAGCAAGAAAGCTAAATATCTGAGAATTTGTAGTGACTTCAAAGGAATAAATAAGTTAATAGAAATCCAAACCTCTAATACTCTATCCTTGGTATTTCGATAAATTGAAAGTTAGAATCTAGATTCATTCCCTCACTTTCGCTTGATTAAGTTTCAACCATTCAACAAAAGTCACAAGATTGTAATTATATTTGAGTGATTGCGGCACAATTGATTCGTAAGGATATAAAGGTATACCATCAAAACGAAAACGGTATTTTCGATCAATGTGTACATTGAGTTTCGGGCAATAATTAACCCTGACATTAATACCATAATCGCTAATCTTGACGGTAGCAATACCCTGCAATTGTTGAGCAAATTCATCAATTTTGAATGAATAATCAAATTTAATTACAGTCCGGACTGAAAAATATTGGATGTAATCAAGCAAGTGAGGATGTTCACCTAATTCTAGAAGTTTATCAGAATCATCAAGTAGAACACCAGACCACGAAAACTGAAATCTACGATTGGTATAATCATCCCAAAGACTTAAAGTGCCATCATCATTTTTTATCAAAGTTGCCTGATTTGGCTTAATACTTTGATTTAATTGCTCAATAACTTCTTGACGCTCAAATAGAAAATAGACCCTTTTACGATGTTTATTGGATTGCCAATCTGGACAATTCTCATCTCGTTCCCATCCATAAGGATACATACCGCAAACTATCTTATCTGCACCATGAAAATTGCGACATCCTACACATATTTCTATATTAAAATTAGAAAATTCTTCACAACTAGATTTAAACTCTAATTGAGGACGGTAGAAACCAACAAATTCACGAATTGCATGATTAGGGTTTGGGTTTTGGGATGAAAAAGCTTTACCAATTAGCTTCTCTTCATCATAATCAAGGTCAAATAATTCCATCAAGCTATCTTGAGAATCAGAATCTAACAAATCGTAAACAACAACCTTTCGTGATATTTCATCTTCAACTCTGCCAACAATCAACTTATTGTCGAGGTGACGACAACCTGTAACTCGCATTATCTGATAGAGATATAACGAATTAGTATTATCTTGAGTTGGGATACTCTCGCTCGACTTAAATACCACAGAATTAGTCTGACTAGAAGTTACAGATTCCTCTTCATCATCCTTATCAACCGCACCTGAAATCGAAGCAATACAAGCAGCAGTTACAGTTGCAGATACAAACCCAACACTTCCTAGCAGGGTAAAACCCATTCCGAGTTGTAAGGTTTGTTGAATGCGTTTCTCTGGTATGGTTTTAACTCCAGCTTTATCAAGACAAAGCAAACCACCACTTCCAAAAACTGTTAGCGCACCAATCACAATTGCAGCTAAAGAAGAAACTCCGACTGCTATATTAATCGTTTCAAATGCTCGACTACAAAATCTCTTTAACATGGTTTTATCCCTCTCTAAATACAGGTAACGAAAGCAAAAATTACTCTTGCCCCGGCATCTTGGAAATTGGGATTTGAGGAAAATAATTAGCTTGAACCTTACTCTCTTAGATTTGAGAATTAAAATTATTCTGTACTAATTTTCAGTGTCAGTAATTATTTATCCCCAATGGTAATAGTAAGAGTTGAACTTACCTTATTGCAACTACAATAATCCACCAGTAGGAATATCACCGGATAAATCAAACATAAATCACCTAATTTGCTGCTAACATAGTATATCTATAAAAGTTTTCTTGTAAGAAATATGGAGTAGAAGATAACCTCAATAAAACTCCATCACTTTTAGCTCGATAGTAATAGTGGGATATCGGAGATTGAATCACCGTAAGATTGTCATTTCTAATAATTCCAGCATCAACTAACCCATCCAAAATATATTTACTAGCTGCGGAGACATTATCACTATCACGGGCAAAAGTTTTTAAATGCCAATGATATTCAAGCCATATTTTATCATCAAAACTAAAATCCACTTTTTGAGTTAAATCAGCAACTTTATTAGTCCAAAGTTTCTTTACAGCAGCACTTGCTCTCCAATCCGAACGTGCTAAATCAATTTGTTCATTTAGTGTTGGAGGAAGCAGATTGAATTTAAGTTCAAGTATCATCGTTATTTTCCTCCTTCAAACTAGAAATAAATTCAGCGATGATATCCCGAATTCGCTTATATTTTCTGCCATCAGCACGGGACAAATTAAATATCTCCTGGACTATTTGATGTAGTTCATAACCTCGACTATGGAGAGAAGAAATTTGAGACTTTGTAAAATCATCCAGGATAATATTAAAAGAGAACTCCTCCGACTGATTATTATTAACCAGTGAATCATTTGTCAATTTATTTAATCTTGTCCGCAAAGTTTGATTATTAGAAGAAGTTTCACCTTTAAACCCAATATTAAAACTCGAAAAGTTCAACTTAGAATCCCAAAAAGGAGTATCAGAAACTGTACACATCGCTTGGTCGAGATACTCCTGAAAAGCAGCTTTCGTACCCAAATACAAACCTTGAAGACGCATCATACCCTTGGGAGACTTGTACAGCATATCCCCACCACCAAGTAAACTTGCTGCACGGTCATCATCAGGATTACCCAAAATAATCCCACTATCTTCAGGACGGGATACCATAAAAGCAACCTTACCCGAACAATTTGAACGAATCAAGGGTTTAATTACATCCTTATCAGGACGTTGGGTAAACAGAAAAATATTAATTCCCGCAGCACCAGCTTTGGCTAAAAGTTTCATCAAAGCCATTTCGATTTGGTCTTTGTAAGAACTATCGGAGAGTAAATCAAAACACTCATCTGTCACCAACACAATCCGAGGCATGGGACAATTAGGAAAAATTTGGTTATATTCGCCAATATTTTCCACACCCACTTTTTTAAATTCCTGATAGCGAACTTCCTGTTCTGCGACCAAATAATTGAAAATTTGCAGGGTATTTGCTGCATCCTCGGCAACTGGTGCGATGAGGTGGGGAAGTCCGTTAAAGCAAGTCAGAGAAACTAACTTCACATCACTGAGGGCAAGTTTGACGAAGCTAGGAGGATAGCGCAATGCTAAATATAAAACCATCGCTTTTTCAAACTGGCTTTTTCCTCCACCCGTCATTCCCCCTCCTAAAGTGTGGTAAACATTTGAATCGCACAGGGAGATTTCGATATACTTCCCATCAACATCTACACCACCGGGGATGACAATGCGGTTAATATCAATCTCATTGGTTAAATCCACATAATCTGCGAAATTTGCTATTTGGCGATCGCATCTAGGAATATCAAATACAACAGCACCTGGTATAACAGATATCATCGGTGGGTTATCAAATCCCAGTTGTTCCCCCAATTGTTGAACTAAATCGCTACCAAGTCCTTGAACTTTCTTAAAGCTAACCCCTTTCCCCAGCTTGATTTTGATGCGTTTGAAGGTGGGACCAGTTTTAGTATCGAGGTAACTACAGGTAATGCCAAAATCATTTAGGGTTTCGACCAAAGTATTACCTACTTGGGAGTTGAAACTTTCTTGAACCAAAGCAGTATTTTGATCGGTATTTGCAATCGCATTATTCTGAGTAATAGCCTTATCACTAGATAAAGATGGAATTTCTCCATTTTTCTTAGCAACCAATTCTGCTGTTTTATAGACAAGTTGCTTCAGATAAATATTCTTGGTAGATTCAGCTATTGTAATTAAATCTTGGTAGAATTTACTTTCTTGATATTGCTGGTATAGCTCAACAATAAAAGCATCACGCTCGTATTTACTAATATATCGATTAGTTAAAATATATTCCAAAGCCAACTTAGAAAAAGCTAAATCTTCTAAGTTTAGCTCTTCCGAGCAAGCACTAATAATCTCTTCTGTGTAAGTCCCGCTAATTACAGCTTGATAAATTATTTTAAATAAATAATTATGGTCATAATTCTTAGTGGGACGAATGATTTTACTGCCAAAGTCTGATTCTTGAAGAATATTAGCGACATACTGCTGTTGATTCAAATCAAATACTTGTTCTGCTTCTCCGATAATATCCTGGTTTGATACACCTTGGGATTTGAGAATATGAATAGCATTGGTTATATCAGAATTACTATAATCTGACATATCAACCTCCAAGCGTTAACAATTGTTGTTGGTAATATTTGCTTAATTTCCTCATACTTTTGGGATTTTGGTTATAAGAATTGCAGGGGAATGAAGCCCAGATTTTACCGACTTTACATGCTGCTTTAGCGAAATTACCCGATTCAATATCTCTAATAGCATGATTCCTACGAATATACTCAACAGCCATCCTGTCCTGGGATTGGGGTGAAAAATCCGTTAGTTTGAGCTTAGGTTGTAAGTCCCACCAAGACTTATCGAGCATTTGGTAAGCACCAGCAGCAGTCGAGCAGACTTGTTTACCATTAATTGGGGCACATTGTTTGATTAATGGATGCGTTGAAAAGTTATTAAAAGTACCATTAAAAACTAATTTACGATAACTTTCTTTTCTATTTGTTCCAGTTTCAGCCCAGCGAATAGTTGCTAAAAAAGCTTGCATTTTCGGAGAATATTTAGAATTTACTCCAATATTAGTCTGAAGAGAACTAGTGTTAAATCCAAAAGTTTGAGAACCTAACAAACAGTAAATACCCAAACAAGAAATCGAAGCTAAAGATAAATGAATTGGTTTAATTTTACTGGCAACACGGTGATAATCTACTCCAGGAACTAGTCCAAATATACCACCAATAATAAAACCTAATTTCCAACTATCAATTGACTTCCCAAAAGCGCTAACGAGGCATATTTTATCAGTATTAGGAGAAACTAAACCGCATGGAACAGAAGCAATTCCATAGTTCAATGCAACTGAACTCGCAGCACCAATTAATCCGGAAATGAAGATTTTCCCTAACATATTACCGACCTGCTAAATATTGCTGCAAGTAAGGACGAGGATTAATAGGTTTATCGTTCACTCGAACCTCAAAATGTAGATGTGGTGCAGTGGACATACCTGTGCTACCCACTGCTGCGATCGCTTGTCCCCGTCTAACCTGCTGTCCTTCTTGCACATAAAGCTTGCTTGCATGACCATAAAGCGTTGATTTTCCCCCTCCATGATTCACAATTACAGCGTTACCATACCCACCTCTTTTCCCTGCAAACTCAACTCTTCCTGGAGTCATCGCATAAATTGGAGTACCCATCGCAGCACCAAAATCTATACCAGTATGAAATCTGCGTTCTCCGGTAATTGGGTGAATTCTCCAACCAAATCCACTCGTTATGGGTGTACCTTTTGCTGTGGGGAAAGCTATTTGACTGTTGCTTTTTTCATTCGTAATACTTGTATTGCTTGCACCAATTAAGTTTTGGAGTGATTTGACCAAAAGTTGGGATTCAATCCAGGAGGAGATTTGAGGGATTGCGATCGCAATTGTTAGCGCAAAAGTTGCAAAAGCATAATGCCAATTTCCATCGATTGACTTACCATCGAATTGTTGGTAATCCACTTGTCTGTCATCATGACTTATTTTGGTACTATCAATTTCCAGCTTGATTCGCATTTTTACAACTCGAATTAGTGGAACTTAGTAACTTCTCAAAATTGTTTTTGGGGTTATTACAAATCGAATCAGTGGGGGTTGATATCGGTTTAGAAATAGCCGCAGTGGAAATTGGAAATTTAATCTTTGAAGTTACGTTATTCAAGTTATAAAACTTGAGGTATCCCGGTTGAAGAATATCTAGAAGCCACACCAACAGAGTAATTCCAAAGCAAATCTTGACCAACATGCTTTACTCCAACTGCCGAAATACTGGCATCGCGAATGATGGTACTTTTTCCGGCACAACATCAATCTTTTTCCCATTAGCATAACCGGGTCCAGTGTAACTGCCATTGAGCAAGAAATTAATCAACAGTACAAACAACCACAATCCAACAGCACCCACACCGATAGGGGATTTAATACAATCACCAAGAAAATATGCTGGATACCAAACAAAACGCCAAGTGTTTTGGGGATGTAATCGATGAGCTTTCCACACTTCTATGTATGGGATTTCGATTTGGGGAACTCTTGGTTTGATGGAGGTTTGGGAATTGACGTATCGTACTTCCAAGGGTTGGGTATCTATTACAGGCATTCCCGATTGTTGGTTGACAATTCCTCCTTGTTGTTGCACTTGATTTAACATTCCTTGCAAGCGAGTAGTGGGAATAATTGCTCCACCTTCTGAATAATCCACATCAAAATTACGGCGGTTTCTGCTCATATCTACCTCAATAAAATTAACTAGCGTTTATTGTTATTATTGGTATCTTCGTTATCGTCCCAATAATCTTCTTGTTGAAGTTGAGAATAGAACTCTTCAGGAGATAAGAGTTGAGATTGTGTTTCTGAATTTAAAGTGGAATTGGAGGATACACGAGGGGTAAATTGAATAATATTTTTTCCAGAAATACCAGGATTCATCGGTGGAGATGCTGGAGTATTTGTAGAAGTAACTAAATTATTTTGATTGGGCAAATCTTCAGCTATTTCCTCTCTTTCGAGCGAACAGTTATATTCAGAAATTCCCCAACCCAAAAAACATGCAAAT
>JAAUPE010000103.1 GCA_012034595.1 Calothrix sp. CSU_2_0
ATTTCTTCTTAACTTTGCTCATTGCCCATTGCCCCCTGCCCATTGCCCCTTGCCCCTTGCCCATTGCCTTCTTACCTTTGGAACATTTTCAGCATCCGTTGGGTAACGAGGAAACCACCGGAAATATTAATCATGCCGATAAAGATTGCGATCGCGCCTAAAATAGTTGTGGCTGAACCAGAATCTCCGGAAAGTTGCAGCATTCCACCAATGATAATAATGCCGCTTATGGCGTTGGTAACACTCATTAAAGGCGTATGCAATGCTGGTTTGACGTTCCAAATCACCTGCCAACCGACAAAGCAAGCTAACACAAATACTGTAAAGTGCGACAAAAATGAAGCTGGGGCACTAATTCCAATGCCAATCAAGGCAAAAGCTGCAACAAATACCCAAAGTAAGTCATTACTACTCTTCTTAGAATTACCTTTGGAAGTTTCTTTGGAAGTTTCTTGGGAATTGCTGTGAGAATTCAAAGATGCAGTTTGAGAAACTTCGATTTTCTTCTCAACTTTTGTCTCTACTTTCTTCTCAACTACCTTCTCAATTTTGGCTGGGAGAACTGGAACTTCCCCACCATGAAGTACTAATGCACCACGAACAACATCATCATCGAGATCGATATGAAAATTATTTCCTCCACCCATCTCTTGGAGTAAATGACAAAGATTAGTCCCATAAAGCTGACTTGCTTGCTGTGCCATCCGACTTGGTAAATCGGTGAATCCAACTATCGTCACTCCTTTGTAACGATAAGCTTCACCTGGACGGGTACAAGCACAGTTACCACCCTGTTCTGCTGCCAAATCCACAACTACCGAACCATCTTTCATGCTCTCCACCATCTCTTGGGTGATGAGTATGGGTGCTTTCCTACCTGGGATCAGTGCAGTGGTGATAATAATATCAACTTCTTTGGCTTGGTCAGCAAATAATTCCATCTCCGCTTTGATGAACTCATCGCTCATCACCTTTGCATAACCACCTTCCCCATTCCCATCTTCGGTAAATTGGAGTTCGAGAAACTCTGCACCTAAGCTTTCGATTTGTTCTTTGACCACAAGTCGGGTATCAAAGGCACGGACAATCGCACCCAATCCTTTTGCAGTTCCAATCGCAGCCAAACCAGCTACCCCAGCACCAATTACCAATACCTTGGCTGGTGGAACCTTTCCTGCGGCTGTAATCTGCCCGTTAAAGAAGCGTCCAAAGTTATTCGCAGCTTCAATTACAGCCCGATAACCAGCAAGATTTGCCATCGATGAGAGCGCATCCAGTTTTTGAGCGCGACTGATGCGGGGTATGGCTTCCATTGCCACCACATTCGCTTTGCGATCGCGTAATTCATTAATCAAATCTGGGTTTTGCGCTGAATAGATAAAACTAATTAATGACTTGCCTTCAGATAGTAATTCAGCCTCATGTTTGCCAAGTTCTGAATGTATTTGTGGTGGACGAACTTTCAGCACAATGTCAGCTTCCGACCATAATGTAAGGGCATCGGCAACTATTTTGCAATTCACTCCTGCATAAGTCTCATCTGCAAAATTTGCCCCATTACCAGCACCAGACTCTATTAGGACATCAAAACCAAGCTTCATTAACTGCTTGGCTGTATCTGGTGTCGCGGCAACGCGATATTCGTTTTGGTAAATTTCCTTTGGGATACCAACCTTCATCCCCATAATTCTCCTTAATTATTTAGCCGATTCCCAGATTCAAAAATCACTAACGCTCTGAAAATAACTTGTATAGACTTTGACTTCAAAATAGCATTATGCGTGGTGTTTTATCTCTATTCTTGTTTTAATTCTTCACAAGAATCGCATTATGTTGCTAGGGAAAATAATAATAGTCATTAAATCAGAAAACAGAGCTTTTGATATAAATGTTTACGTAATATTTACATATTTTTTGCATTATTTTATTGACGTTTATTTCGGAATTTTTAACTAATGTTTCTATTTTGTAATATTGTGGGTGATATTCTTGCGGCATGCGGTTCGCGAAATTTTGCTACTTGTTGCATCAAATATCTTGCTATTTTTCCTTTTCGGATTTTCATTGTTTTTTGACGCTAAAGCTCTAATACAAAGGGATTTTCAACTTTTTAACCACATGCCATTCGCGAAAAAGTGATTTATAATACAGCATAAGTGTAAAAAAATACGAAAATCTTTTTATAGACATTCTGGGTATTTATCCCTGACTCATCAACTCAGGTTTATAAATTCAGGTTTATAGATTGAGGTTTGTAAACTTAAATATTGTTTTAAATATCTCGATAAATTGCTTATCAAAAATGTAAATTAAATATGTTTTTATTATGTTAGTAACCCAACAACCCATATTCAAACGCTTCTGGTATCCAGTTTTTCCCATCAATCTATTAACCAATGGGAATCCCCAACAATTTACCCTTTTGGGAGAAAAAATTGTTGTTTGGCTCGATAATCACGGAAATCCTGCCGCAGTCAAAGATAGATGCTGTCACCGTTCTGCTCAATTATCCCTTGGCAAGGTGACAGAAGGATGTATCGAATGTCCTTATCACGGTTGGAGGTTCGATCCTGTGGGAAATTGTACCCACGTACCGCAACTACAAGCAGGGATGATTTCCCCTAGTTACAAAGTTAGTGCTTATGGTTGTACGGAGCGATATGGTTATGCATGGGTATGTTTGGGGGAACCTATCTGCGATATTCCCGATATTCCCGAAGCTAAAGATGCTAAATTTCGCTTAATTCCCGAATTTTATGAACCTTGGAAATGTGCTGGTTTGCGAGTCATGGAAAATGAATTTGATACGGCACATCCAACGTTTGTGCATACTACAACTTTCGGCAGTGAAGAACATCCAACTCCCGATAAGATGGAGTTAGCAGAGAGTGAATGGGGAATCGATTTTTGGACGACTTTAGGTGTGACAAATCCTCAATTACAACAAGAAAATACCAAGCTAGAACAAAATAAAACAGTCCGCACTATGCACATGACTTGGTATATGCCTTTTACTGCTCAATTGCGAATCGGTTATCCCAATGGTTTGGTACATATTGTCGTGAATACAGCAGTTCCGGTTGATGATTCGACTTCTCAAATAGTGCAGTTTTGCTTGCGGAATGATACTGAAGCGGAGACAAAAGCTGAGAATATTATTGCTTTCGATCGCGCTGTAACTTTGGAGGATAAAGTGATTTTAGAAACGACTGATTTTGATGTGCCACTTGATATTACCAAAGAGCAGCACATGATGACTGATAAACCAGGGATTTTGATGCGAAGAAAATTTTTAGCATTGCTGAAAGCGAATGGAGAAGTAGAACAGGTAAAAAGTAAAAAGTAAAAAAATCAATCTCCTGGAATCAAATTTTTACAAACGTGAATCCGAAATCTGAAATGGGTAGGATTACCGTAGCCATAAAAATTGGGGAAATCTATTTTTTGATGTTTTCTTGGTTGACTAATGCGATCGCAGATTTTATTCCCCAAATTCCAGATTCCCGATTAAATTCCCGAACCGTCTAAAAATTCTTCTATTGCCTTATCTTTGAGACGGCAATAATTGTGTATCTCGTGTATGTCACTACGTATTTCTTGCTCTAAGTTTTGAGAGCCATCAATACCGAAAAATACTGGTACATTGACAGGAACAGCAGCTTTTTCCTGTGTATTTTTTAACTGGTTTACCTGTTCTTCAAGTTGCTCAATCCGATCGACTAATGCTCTAATTGCTTGAGCTTCAGCATCCGGTAAGCTTGCGTGTTCTAGTGGATTTACCCGCACACCAGAACGAAAAACTATACGTCCCGGAATCCCAACTACCGTACAGTCAGAAGGAACATCCCGTAATACAACAGAACCCGCACCAATACGGACATCGTTACCAATGTCGATATTTCCCAAAACTTTTGCCCCTGTCCCAACTACAACGTTTTTGCCTAAAGTTGGGTGACGTTTACCGATTTCTTTTCCAGTACCACCAAGGGTTACACCTTGGTAAATCAGAGCATAATCCCCAATAATCGCAGTCTCACCAATAACCACACCCATGCCGTGGTCGATGAATACTCCATGTCCAATTGTCGCACCTGGATGGATTTCAATGCCAGTTAAAAATCGGGCAATGTGGGAAATAAACCGGGGAATAAAGGGAACGGTAAGGTTATAGAGTCGATGTGCAATCCGGTGAAAAAGCAGTGCTTGCAAACCGGGATAACAAAACAATACTTCCAACCAATTACGGGCTGCTGGGTCACGTTCAAATATAATGCGGAAGTCAGCTATGAGTGTAGATAACACGTTAACAACATCCTCGATTTGCCAAAATAGCTTAAATCTATTTTAACTTGAGTTTGCGTTATCTCCGTTAATCCGATTGGAAATTAGAGGTTGGATGCGATCGCGGGGAATTTGCAAAATATACAATCTTCAATAATATTAAGGGTGGGGAAACCCCACCCCTACAGCTATTTGGGGCAATTTATGTCTTCTTTTTTTCTTACTGCTGCACGGTCAGGGTATAGTTTTGCTTAACGTTGGAATTAAAGGTTCCTATCCAAACTTTGTAATTTCCGGCTTTTAAATTCTTAAAGTCGATGCTAGCGTCTTTACTTCTGCCAGTGTCATCACCGCAATGTATGCTGCCGTCGGGAGCTTTGATTAACATTGTGGTATCACTACCACCACTATTGACTAACAACTTCAGGTTAGAAAAGTCTTTTTCTAAAACTATTATGTAGTCAGGGTTTGGATCGGCAAAACCAAAACAGGCTTTGTTGTTTATATCTCGATTTGCGATCGCGGATAAAGAGTAAGAACCCCCTGTATAACCTGAGATTGATGAGATGAGTACATCTGAACCAGGGGACAAACTAATTGTACCGAAGTTGGCGGTATCCGCTACTACAGGTGTACCAAAAAATATCGTAATAATGCCCAAAAGCCATCCGCCTTTTAACCAACTATTCCGCACTTGGGTTTTTCTAGTTTGGATGATTGGTAGGAGTCGGGGGCAACGTTTATTCATCACAGCCCTCCAACATTGTCTATGATAGGTAAAGTTACTTTATATACATATTGTAATGAAAATACCCTTGAAGAACTTGGGGGTTGTGCCAGATTCGTATCTGACACAAATCTTGATGGTTTAGGAATTGTACATGAATAAATGCTCATTCCTGGGGAATTAGTTTTCTACAAATTATCAAGATGAAAAAACACACCACCTTTAAGTGAGTGAATATCGCCACCGTAGCTGCTGATGGTGAGCGATCGCAAATTATCAAATAATGGTTTAGCGACAACTTTCAGCAATTTGAGTATTGGTAACTGTTTTTGGAGTATATCTTGACTATTTGCCCAGTCAAGATAGATGTAACCCCCATTGGGTTTGGGAAGTGTAGCAATACTTTTCTGGAAATTGCGGCTTTCTAATAAATTATTATCTTTGGTGGCGATGACTTCATGCATCGTCTCCAAGGATGAAGTGAAAATTTCATAATTTCCCAGGGTAGTATGCACCCCATAAGCTTGTGCTTCGATGCTAAAGGATGGTTTGGCTTTTGTGTCAGCTTTTGTGGTAGTTGCAGCTAATTGTATCCAAGCGGTGATGGGTTGCTTGTCAAATGTGAACGAACTGACATTCAAGCCATTTTTAGCAGCAATGTCATCCAAGTGGGAAATTCCGTCGCTTGTCTCTGGTGTTTTTCCCACCACAAAAACCCAATCAGGGTTTTTTTGCTGGGGGTTGGACATCAAAGCAACTGCATATTCGTCTTTGACCCACTGGAATATATCTGTTGATAAGTTTACACCCCAACGATTTTGAATTTCTGCTAAAGGTTGTACAAAATTAGTGGTGCTAACTTCACTTTTACCGGATAAAGCACCAGCGAGTTGCTGCCAATAGGGAGCGAGATTGCTACTACTCAGGTTGCTCAAATCATGACCAGATACAGCGACACCGAAATCAGCAGGTACATATTCTAATGCAGCGACAGGTTTTGATAGCTGTTGCGAAGCAAGTGGAAGTTCTTCGGGGGTTAAGGCAACTGTTTCTGCTAACAAACCTTTTGCGACGAGGGAAAGGGAAACAAGTTGAGTGTCGAAAGTTTGGACGGGTAACTTTAATCCTTGCCATTGGGCAACATTGGGGAGATTTAGAAAAGCGATCGCGAATGCACCTTTAGAAATTTGCTTTGCTGCTTCTTGATACTGATGTTCGCTAGTTAAGTTTAAATCGGGAGCTTGGACGTTATTTATCGCTTCCCGTAATACTTTGGGGTCGTTAGCAAACAAAACAAATTTATCACCAACAACTGCACCAGTTAACATTCCTTTTTCGGGTTGGGAATAATCGGCAATAATTTTTATACCTGCATATTCTTCCACATTTAAATCTGCACCTGCTAATACTCGCTTAGAAAATAATAATTGGAGAAATTCGCGGCTTTTTTCTGGTGCTTTTGTCGCTACTGCCAATAAATAACCTGGTTGTTTACCATTGTCTGGATCGCGATCGAAGTCTAAACTCGTGACTGCGAGGGTTATTTCATCACCCAACCAAGGTTGTATTTCTTTGCGGTAATCGATTCCCGAATTTTCTAGCAAACCCGCTCTCAGCTTAGAAATATCAACTTGTTTGTCCAATTCCTGTAATTTGTCTGGATTGAGAATCGACACCATCGCAGGAGCTTGTTTTGACACGAAAATAGCCGCAGATGGTTGTTCTCCACCACCTCTAATTCCTTTGCTAGCGCTAAAAGGAGCGGCGATCGTAGTTTGGCTGAATACAGCAAAATTTATCAGCAGCATGATTAAGTTTGCTGCCAGGAAACGAAAGAATAAGCTTCGACCCATAACTCTCCATACAAGACCTAACAACAATTCCAGGTTAAAGGGAAAAGGGTCAAGGGGGAAGGGGGAAATGGCAAACAATTCAAAATTTAGGCTTTTTTGAGTGGTGGAATCAAAATTGCGTTAGCGTTCCCGTAGGGTAGCTATCCGTAGGAATCGCATTTATCGATGAATCAGGGGATTGACAAATATATTAATTAATGCATAAAACAACCGTTAAGGCTTTACTGATTTTTTCTATATGCTCATCCGATCGAATTTGTTCTATCAATCACTATAGAAACTTCTATTTCAATTCCCCCATCTGAGATTAACTTAAACCTCGTCCACGATCAAACCCGGAGTTTTTTAACGATTCAAATGCGTCATTGCGACGTAAGGAAGCAATCTCAAGGTCTTTGTCGGAAACTACAGTTCTCAATGTAGACGAGGTTTAATTCCCCATTTGAGCGATTTTTTGTCAAGATAAAGAATAGGATTCTTTAAAAGATTATTAACAAAAATTTCATGACTGGCAGCCATCCAAACCCAACTATTATCCAAATTAATGTTAAAGAACTACAAGAACGTCTATCCTCAGACGATTCTCAGGTGCAATTAATCGATGTTCGCGAACCTCAAGAAATCGAAATAGCCTGCATTGAGGGCTTTACAAATTTACCATTGAGTGAATTCCCTACTTGGTCAGAGCAAATTCATTCCCAGTTGGATATGGAGACTGAAACCTTAGTTCTCTGCCATCATGGAATGCGATCGCAACAAATGTGTCAGTGGTTGGTTAGTCAAGGCTTTACAAATGTTAAAAATATTTCTGGTGGAATCGATGCCTATTCAATAATGATTGACCCCTCAATTCCCCAATATTAACCATAATTTTAAATGCAGGAATGCAGAGAATAATTATTTTCTGGTTTCCCCTGTTCTAGATATATCCGGATAAAGACGTAGAAATATCTAGGAACAAGTGCCGCTCTACAAGGTTTGTGGGTAAAACATGATTAATTTCTCTTTCGGTGTCTCACAAACCCAGCATTTTTACGCAGGCTATAATTGTAAATTGACAAGTATTTTAGTAATCAAATTAGTAATCAAAACTACAGCCTTTTGGGGCTGTATATGAAAATATAGTGCTATGAACAAAGTTTATGAATGTCTAATTTGCTACAATGAGATTTAAGGTCTTGATTTAGTTACGCCGAAAAATGCCGCACATAATTTCGCTTTGCGTAATAATGCGATTAATATCGCAACAATGTAACTTTATTTTACTTTTACTATTCTGAATCGCTTAATTTGCTATCTTTCTTACACTAAATATTAATTTAATTTTCTTTTTCTCAGTTTTAAGTTGACTCGCTTTATCAAAGTTTGATTAAGAATTGCCTTCAGTAAACATAACCTATGCAAGTCCAGCTAACTAATCGACAACAGCACATACTTTGGGCAACGGTGCGACATTATATTGCTACCGCAGAACCAGTTGGTTCTAAAACTTTACTTGAGGAATACAACCTTGGTGTAAGTTCTGCGACAATCCGTAATGTGATGGGGGTGTTAGAAAAAGCTGGGTTGCTATATCAACCGCACACCTCAGCAGGTCGAATTCCTTCCGATTCCGGTTATCGTATTTATGTAGACCAGCTGATAACGCCGAGTGAGGTGTCAACATCGCAAGTCGAGCAAGCACTGCAAAAGGGTTTGAAGTGGGAAGATTGGAGTTTGGAAGCGTTGTTGCATGGTGCAGCGCAAATTTTGGCGACTTTGAGCGGTTGCGTAACTTTGATTACAATGCCACAAAATAGTACGGCGATGTTGCGTCATTTACAAATGGTGCAAATAGAAGCTGGAAAGGTGATGTTGATTGTGGTGACAGATGGCTATGAAACCCATTCGATGTTATTGGATGTTCCATCTCGTGAGGATGGAAATAAACTCGATGTCGAGTTAATCGATCGGGAATTGCAGATTGTCTCGAACTTTTTGAATAGTCATCTGCGGGGAAAAAGTTTGTTGGAATTAGCGAATCTTGATTGGACGGAATTAGACCGGGAATTTCAATATTATGGGGAATTTTTGAAGACTTCCCTGGCAGAAATTAGTCGTCGTAGTTTTACACCTGCCAACTCGCAAATAATGGTGCGGGGAGTTTCTGAGGTATTGCGTCAACCGGAGTTTTCCCAACTACAACAGGTACAAACGATTATTCAATTGTTGGAAGAAGAACAGGAGCAACTTTGGAGATTGATTTTTGAGGAACCGGAAGCAGAAGAAATGGGTAAGCAGAAGGTGACAGTTCGGATTGGTGCGGAGAATATGTTGGAACCGATACGTACTTGTTCCCTAATTTCTTCAACTTATCGACGAGGTGCGATCGCTCTTGGAAGTGTAGGAGTTTTGGGACCAACCCGACTCGACTATGCAAGTGCGATCGCTGTTGTATCCGCAGCCGCAGAGTACCTTTCGGAAGCTTTTAGTTAATATCTACATAATAAAAATTACCTCCCTTAATCCCCCTTGTAAAGCTTTCAAGGCAGGGTTAGGGTGGGTAGTTTTATTACAGCAATTGATGTTTTTATCTACCTCTACTTCTGCGTTCCTTCCTCAAAGATTCCAAAGCATCATTTAGCAACACCAAAACAAAATCGGTTGAATCAAAACCCTGCACCTTCAAAACATCACAAAAGCTTCTCAAACTAGAGATTACCTGTTCAAGCTCGATCGCAGATAGCTTATTAGCTTTCTCCTGAACATTTAAAGCAATAATACCCAAATTTAATGCCGCATTCATGCGAATTTGCTTATCTTCTGTCTTAAATACATCCCTCAAAATTCGCATACTAACTGGAATCTCCATCCCAATTTTAATTAACGCTTTCGCTGAACTGATGCGAACGTAAACATTATTATCTTCCAAAGCGTTAACTAACACACAAGCAGCTATTTTCCCTTCTTCTGCAAATGAACCCAAAGCATCTGCGATCGCAGCACGAACTCGTGCATCATTATCTGAAAATGCAGCAACTAAGGAGGAAATAACTTCACTTGCTTTCCCAATATTTGCTAATGCTAAAGCAGCTTTACCCCGCACTCTGGGATAATTATCTTGCAAGGCAATAGTTAAAGCCGGAATTGCGATTTTAGCATCTTTAATTCGACTCAAAGCTTCGGCAGAATTTGTTCTTACCCAATCATCCTCATCCTGCAAAGCGACAATTAATGGTTCCACAGCAGCTTTCGCTTTTTGGTGAAAACAACCCAGCGCAAAAGCTGCACTAGCACGAACTTGTGGTGATGTATCTTCTAAAGTCGCAATTAATGAAGGAATTGTTTTCACTTCAGCACCAATCTTGCATAGAGATTCAATCACACTGATGCGAATTACAGCGTTTTCATCTTGCAAAATCTCTATCAAATCTGGAACCGCAGCTTTGGCAGCAATACCAATATTCCCTAAAGTGACAATAGCATTGTCACGTAATTCTGGTTCTTTCAACGCATTAATTAAGGTGGAAATTGCACTCTTGGCTTCATTTTGCATTTGTGATAAAGTAATAACAGCATCTAAATACATTAGTGACTCTAGAAAATGTAATTTTTTTACCTTGATTTTTTTTACTTGTAGTTTTTTGAATAATAGCGATCGCAATGGTTTCACAAGATTTTTCATCAAGTTTCTTGCTCCATGATGCTTTGATTTTGATTCTTTTTTCAGCTTGCTAGAGAACAGTTTCGATTCAAACCAAATGTGATTTATTGACAATTAGACAAGAACACTTGACTTTTTTTTGATATTTACCTTTGTAGTTTCTATTTCTCAGTTTTATCTGGCTTGTATCAAATTCCGAACGCTATGCTATTTTGAGTCGATTAACTAGAAATCACCTAGTAGTCTGTCAAGCACTAATTGACGGTTGTAGAGACGTAGGTAGCACGTCAAAATAAAATTGACAGACTACTAGTACAACCTGATGAAAATAAATTAACAATTTATCTAGCCTAAAATCCTGACGAATCAATCATTATTCCTAAGCTGTATTCTGTCTTCTCTATTGTGAGTTATTGTACTCAGTATAAAAACTTAAAATAGGAGTTTTGAGTATTTTTCACTAAGTAAATTTATCTTTGACTATAGAAAATACAACGTCTGATATTAATAACAGTTTCAAAACTTAAATTACGGAAAAATTTAAAAAAAATTCATATATTCAATATTTTTATAATCTTCTGGTTTTCTCTACTAAAACAATACATTCTCCCAGGTTAAGACCATCTAAATTTGTATCAGACATGACAGATTATTTTCGATAATCTGGTTATGTCCCACAAAATTTAGCTCTGCTACAACAAATTGCTTTTAAGACTTTAGAGGTTCTGTCATGTTGTAGCTTACTTTCCCCTAAGGGTATGCAGCAAAGCGGAATGGATAGCATCTCCGTATATGCCTAAAACCCTAGATTCTACTCTAGCCTATATAATTTGAAATCTGTAATTCGTAATACCCAATCCCACAAAATGTATCATTTGTGTTGCACTTATCGTGGGAAATAAGACTTTTATTGTTAAATTGAAGGCTAATTATTAAAGACCATTATTGTCACCTTAGTTAAATATTTGGCGTGGGAAATATTCATAGAAAAGATTACTATTCGGAACTTATCCAAGAACCGAAGTTAGCAGATTGGGTTTGGTTAATCGCTTTTTTAGTGATTTGTGGTTGTAATGGTTGGTTTTTACGAGCATCTTCTACAGCTTACCCACTAGTCATTTGCTTCGCAGTTTTTCCCCTAGTTTTTATTTTATATGAAATTTTTAATCATACTTTGATATTGCAATTGTCATTAGTCGTGTCGTGGGGGATTTTAGCATTTGCGATCGCGAATCTAGATTTACCTATTCTTTCTGCAATGTCCATAATTTTATATGGACTAAATATCTTATTCTTTGCCTTTGTCTTGCTAGATACAATCAGCGATAATGGTCTTTTTATGCTGTTTTTATCTCAGCAATTACATTATTACTATTCCGAATTACTAACTGGGAAACTATTTTGCGCTTGGTTTGGTATTGCAATCTCATGATAATTACAACGAATGCAGGAGCAAGATTAAATAAATATCTGCAAAGTTTTCTTGCTGCAATGCTGACTCTTACTGGTACTGCCGCATTGGGGTTAACATTAGGTTGGTTTTTGGGGGGAATCTCGGTCAATTTTAGATTTTAGATTTTAGATTGATTCCACACACTTGTACCAATATTGCTCGATTAAAATAAATAGATTGACATTTAAATCCATGTAGAGACGTTGCAATGCAACGTCTCTACAAATTAGAATTATTACAAAAAATCCTTAACCGACAAGTATTGGAACAGTGAGAACCCAATAAAAAACTCCCAATAAATGGGAGTCTGATTGACTAGTATTCGCAAACCAATGCCAGTTAAAGCACTACAATCGCGAAGATGTGAGTTTAAAAGAACAAAAAGCAACCAAATCTAACGCTTGAAAGCAGTAATTGATTCCAACGAATTACGGAGGGCAGAATTGAACCAATTTCTGAAATTGCGATCGCCTACTAATTGTTCATAAACTGCTTCATAACCATCGACCATGCGAGCAACACTAAAATTAAGCTCGACATGCTCTCGACATTTCCGACGGTCTAATTTCACAGCTTTTGCTACCATGTCTGCCATTTCTTCGTAAGTGTTGCAGACATAACCTGTCTCTCCATTAGCGATGACTTCCGGTACAGAACCCATCGCTCTGGCAATTACAGGTGTACCAGTTGCCATTGACTCTGCCATGACCAAACCAAAGGGTTCACACCAGGCAATCGGAAACAGAGTCGCTGAAGCATTACCCAAAAGCTCGGATTTCTGTACGTGGTTTAGTTCTCCCAAGAACTCGATTTGCTTACCATCGATGTGGGGAGCAACTTCCCGCTCAAAGAATTCCCGATCGACCACATCAACCTTACCAGCCATTTTCAACCGCCAACCTGTCTTTTTGGCAATTTCAATCGCGTGTTGTGGTCCTTTCTCTGGAGAAAAACGTCCCAGAAACGCTAAGTAGGCAGGTTCTTGTGGCTGCTCGTAAAATGGAAATAGGTCAACGCTAATACCATTATAGACAGTCGCAGCATAGTTAATATTTAATAAGCGTTGAGCATCACTAATACTAACGTACGCTTGCGAGTGATGCTGCCTGTAAATTTTACTGTTATCGCGGGTAAAAGTACCATGCAATGTATGTACTGTTGGAGTTGACACCATCGCTGCTAATGGCAAAGACCAAAAACCCACATGGGAGTGAATAATATCAAATTCCGCAGCACGATGGAAAACGTTGCTGGGATGCTGAAGCTCGTAAATTGCATGTTCCTTGATGTTTGGGTCTAACCGCAAAGCACAAGGACTACCAGCTTCCAAATGAGCTAATGTTTGCGAATCACCGGAAGCGAATAGTGTGACTTCGTGACCTCGACGAACTAATTCATCGGTCAAACGACTCACTACTAACTCAGTTCCACCATAGGTTGTAGGTGGTACTTGTTCCCACAGAGGGGCGATTTGTGCGATTTTCATAATGTGTACGATTCAGCCGTCATTTAGCCCCTGCCACTGTCACTGACAACCAAATTTAGGTTGATAAATCTCCCTGAATCTGTGATTGACAATTACCTCCATCGTCGCTATTCGCGCAACTTCGGCAGACTGAACCGAAAACTCATCTCCAATGAGTGTCGAAACATTTACTAATCTTGACGTTAATCGGACAAACAATAATTTTGCATCTATCTAAAGATAGAGAAAATACAAATAATCTTATTTTTCTGATAAATTTCGTTGCTACCTAAAGCAAAATCCTCAAATTAGAAACCGTAATCTTACTGATTAGTAAACTCCATATTTCTTGCGAACCGTAGGTATTCTGACTCTTGAATCTTGACTACTGAATTTTATTTGACAAATTCATCAAATTAGCCAATTTTAGAACAATTCTCGCACCCACATTACCATCCCATTCGGCATCACCGACCTCACACAAGTCAAAGCCAATAATTTTGCGATCGCTATTCACCAATTCTCGAAGCAAACAAAAACTTTGTTCCAATTCCAAACCACCAGGAACGGGAGTACCTGTATTTGGACATAATTTTGGGTCTAATCCATCGATATCAAAACTAATATGAACATATTCGGGTAGATGGCTAATAATTTCTCGGCATAAATCTAACCAAGTTTTGCCAGCATACATTTCTTGCTGATTTTTTGTGTCGTAATAAGCAACAATTCGACCGTGAGAATTATTAATTATATCAACTTCTTCTTGGCAAATATCCCGCAAACCAACCTGAACTAGTTTACTAATTTGTGGTATTTTCATCGCATTAAACATAATCGAAGCATGGGAAAATTCAAACCCTTCATATGCATTGCGTAAATCAGCATGGGCATCGATATGTAAAATCCCAAAATCGTACCCCAAACTAGCATACTTCTCTGCCTGTGCTTGGAAAAGACCCAATGGAGAGCTATGGTCACCACCAATTACAGCAACTTGCTTACCGCTATCGATTGCTTGCTGACACTGTTGAAATAACCAATTATTCACATTTGCACAAGCTTGATTAATTTCATTCAATACAGATGTTAAATCTGGTGATTCTAAAAGTGATTTTCCAGCTTCTAATCGCTGAATAATTTTTGCAGCTTGAGCGCGATAATATGTATTTTTTTCTAATATGTCTGGGGGAATCTCTTGCATAAAAATTCCCTGTTTCCAACCATCAGGATTATCAAAATCAAATAAATCTAACTGGGGAGAAGCATCAAGAATTTGCTGTGGACCATTTGCAGTTCCCGCACCATAAGAAACAGTAACCTCCCAAGGTACAGGAAAAATAATTAAATTTGCCGAGTTGCGATCGCACGGTAAACCAAAAAGATTGCCGTTGGCTTGTCCGACACCACTAGGGTTGTATTCTGGAATTGGTTGATGCATGACTGTAAGTGATGAAATGAGAAAATACGTGGTTCCTATAAAGAAGTATAGCTTTCTCAAATCATGAATATTTTCTACATTTTCACTTTTCCATATCTCAATTTTTCTTGTGCTAAATTGGAACCGAGTAGTAACAAAGTTGCCAAGCTATAGTTAGGGTTTTGTATCCCTACTGGTGCGTCAACTTTTGGATTGAGCGTATATCGCAAAGTACTTTGAACTATCTCATCGTGTGATTAGCTCAGTTGGTAGAGCGTCCGAATTTATCGGTTGGACGCAGGTTCGAGTCCTGCATCATACACCAAAAGTTAGCTCATTTGGTAGAGCGATCGACTCTTAATCGATTTGTAACAGGTACCCTCCGGGAAGACTTCGTCTACAAATCCTGTACTTTTACCCAAAACCTTGTCCGGTTTAAAAGACACTACCCTTCCACGGTATCCAATTTTGGTACGGGAGAAATCCCCAGATGGTTCGATTCCATTATTTTAGTCACGCTCTGTCATGCAAGTGTTTGTTAGCAGTAAAGAGCTTGAGCAAATGCATTTCTTCCTGACTTGAGTATGTCCTTCGTTTTCTATATTTATTTTCCCTACGGGGATTCTAGGTTGGTTTACCGAACGACATATTTGAGGTTTGTTTTCTTCCTTTTGATTACCTACGGGTAATTTTGGGAAGATTTCAGCCATCTTAATCCAGTTTTAAAGAAGCTTTTGCCCGCATCGGAACTGTAAATGCTTGTATTGGCAGAGTAAAAAATATTTTTATGTTGCATGAGATGGGATTTAGAGAATATATTTCCACACATAACTTAAAAGAGAATAAACTTACTACAAGCAGAAACAAATTCTGAGAGCATAAGTTATAAATGTTTTTATCTAAATTTTTTCGTTGGATACAGTTACCCAAATTATCGAAGCGATTGACTTGCGATCGCAAAATATTGAGGTATCGGGGCAAGAAATCCTCTCAAAAGATAAAGTACCTCTGCGCTTAAATTTAACTGCTGGTTTCCGCATCCAAGATGCACTCAAGGCAAAGAATGGTTTGGCGGATATTTCTGGTTTCTTGTACAAAGAATTACAGTTTGCTTTACGTGCGGCAGTTGGTGAACAGACATTAGATTCACTATTAGAGGATAAAGGGGCAATTGATAGAAGTATCGCTGAATACATTCGTGCCAAAACCATAGACTATGGAATTGAATTTGATTCTGTAGGGGTTAAAGATATTATTTTACCTGGGGAAATTAAGACGATTTTAAGTAAGGTTGTGGAGGCAGAAAAAGCCGCACAAGCAAACGTAGTCAGACGCAGGGAAGAAACCGCAGCAACCCGCAGTATGTTGAATACCGCAAGAGTGATGGAGGATAACCCAGTTGCCTTAAGGTTAAAAGAACTGGAAGTATTAGAACGGATTGCGGAGAAAATTGACAAGATTCAGGTTAATGGTGGTTTGGATAATATTTTGACGGATTTGATTCGGATTAGTCGTGATTAATAAAATCATATTTTATCTCACGCAGAGTCGCAAAGGGGAGAATAAAGTTGGGGGATGAATATTTGAGAACTGCTATAATCGGATTTTTTAATAGTATTTATTAAATAATATTTTTATGCTGTTAGTAGTACTAATTATTCTGACTCCTGACTCCTAAAACATTATGCAAATTGTCAAACGTAACATTGACTTAAGAGTAATGATAGTTTAATGCGTGTTTATGTTGCATCACCAAAAACACCAGGAACTTATCCAGGTATTTTGTTTTACAGCGATATTTATCAACTTGGTGGTGCAATGATTCGCATGGTTAATTACTTAGCTGGATTTGGTTATGTAGTTGCAGCACCAGAAATTTTCCATCGAATTGAGTCTGTGGGGATGGTAATTGAACCCGATGATATTGGCAGAATGCGGGGTAATGATGATGCTCGTCGTACCTTAGTTAGTGAATATGACGCTGATGCTCGTGCAGTAATTGATTTTTTGAAAGCTGATAGTTTAGTAATACCGAATAAAATTGGTACTCTCGGTTTTTGTATTGGTGGACATTTATCATTTCGAGCAGCATTTCAAGAAGAAATTAAAGCTAGCGTTTGTTGCTATCCAACAGGTATTCCCAGTGGAAAATTAGGGAAAGATGTTGCTGATACAATTCAACGAGTAAGGGAAATCAAAGGGGAAATAATCCTAGTTTTAGGTACACTCGATCCACATATTCCTGAGTGCGATCGCAATACTTTAATTCAAGCAATTGAAACAGCGCAAATACCCCACCAAGTCTTTTTATACTCAGCCGAACATACATTTATGCGTGATGATGGTTATAGATATGACTCTGTAGCGACAACTTCTGCTTGGTTGGAAATCACTAAATTTCTGAATCGTATTTTTGTAAGTTGAATATCATAATTGTAATCAATAAATGGGTTTGTACTTTTATTTCCTCACTTACGTATATTTACTAAGGGTCTTTTTCAATTATTTATATATAACTGGACAAGTGTATTTTTCTTTCCCGTCATCAAATCAGAATACTGTCTAACAAAATACAGATTAATCAAGAATAACCAAACCATGCTAGCAAGACAAATAAATTTTTCATTACTCTACAAAAGGTTTCGAGTTGTCGCAAAAGATAGTTTAGATAAAAGCTACTTTATCGTTTATTCCAAACATGATGAAGTCAAAAAAGATGAATTTTGCTGGTGTCGAGCTAATCAGTTATTAAAACTAGGTAGCGAAATCGAAGGTTATTTATGCCCTTCCGAAGAATCATCCACTAATTTACCAACTCTCATTGTTGGTGAATGTTATTCAATCATACCTTCCATGACTCACACACCTGTTTTACACAATTAAACCACTTCAATATATGTTACTATTATAGACATACTGCGGGGCACGCAGAAATCAACGCTTGAGGAAGCACTCGAAACGGTGCGACATGAGAACGTAAAACTTAAAGTAAGGAAACTGAACTAAGTTGTTTTCAGCCCAAGAATCCCGCACTTTTGTTGTGGGAATGTCAATACTGATTATATGAAAAAGGGGTGGGCAATTTGTCCACCCCACTAAAAACGAAATTTTTGACAACCAAATTAAGCCACAATTAGCTTCAATTATCCTGTCAATTCATTAATTGCAAAAAATTCCTTCCCCTCCTTTTCCTCTAACTATCTACTAGAATCAAGAATTTTTAACAGATGCAAATTTAAATCTGTGAGATGCTCATTTAACGTACTGAAAAAATCATTATCAATGCGATCGACTATCTGACTTGCCGCAACCGTCAAATCATGTCCTTCCTGGGTAATTGTGAGCGATTTAGCTCTAGTATCTTTTGAATCAATCTCCCGCTTCACTAAACCTCTTTGTTCTAAAGCACGTATCACCTTAGAAGTCATCATAATGTCAGTTTTTGCATGAGCCGCTAATTTCGCTTGAGTAACAGTTTCTTGTCCTTCACTGAGCCAAATTATTCCCGCTAACAGCACAAACTGTACATGTGTTAATCCCAATTTACTTAGCCCCGAATTCATTTTTCTTTGCCAAAGATTAGACACTTGCCATAGTAAAAACCCTGGGCTGTCGTCTGGACTTTCAAACTGGAAGATTTGGTTATTTTTGCGTGGTGAGTTCAACGGATGCTACCTCAATTTATTTCGGTTCTGGCAACATCGGGCTACTAATTATCTACAAAACTAAGGGATTGAATTTTTAAGGATTCAAACCGGAAAATGTAGCCCCAGATGCGTTTATTCTTTTTCAAAGGTAAATTTGGAATTAAAGGTAAAATCGTAACTTCACAACAATCAAAAAAATCAACATTATGGCGGAATAGTGCAAAACCATTACCCATATCATAAGGATAAACTGATTCGTCTACAATTCTTGCGATCGCAGGCAAATTTTGATATTTTTTACAGCCACAAATTTTAATTTTGATGAGTAATAAATTACTTAGTCATTTATGCTTAATTGCTTCAATCAGTAATACCATTTTGAATTTTAAATTTGGGATTTGGGATTGTGAAGTATTGACTGAATAAGCTTTTCACGACTCCATCTCTCACAATCATTTTTCAAATTGGTATAACTACTTCCATAACATGCTTGCATGAAATTACTTGCAACTACTTTTTATATGTAGTCTTTTGATGCCACAAAAATTCCATATTTTGGGTCGGCATTAATTTGATTCAAAACGCTGAATCCAGCCAAGTTGCATAAACAGATCGAGAATTAACGCAGCCAGTCCAAACCACAGGATGCTCTCTCCTGCCACCACTACAAGCGGCACAATATTACTTGTGTACCTAATTCCTACATCGACTTGAGCTAAACCACGCACCAAGCCAAAAGCCATTATTCCCCCAGATTTGAGTTGCTGGTTGTTGTTGGTGCGAATGATGTAACGATAGGTTATACCAAACAAAAACCCAGAAAATGCGGCAATCCCAGCACTTATCCACCAATGGGAGCCAAGGAAATCTATCCTTAGTTGTTTTTGTTCTAAGGGTTCAATTCCTAAAAAAGACTTGGCAAATAGTTGATTGTTCGCAAATGTAGTGAAGCTAAACATTAAAGCTAGGCAAAAGGCAGAAAGGATAGCAGCTTTTACAGACTCTAGTCGTTCCGTCATCTTATATTTATTGGTTAACAAAGTTTGGAGGTTTAATTCCCCTGCATCTACAATGCTATAATCTTAGGCGATAGGTGTAGTTCAATTAAATGCTGAAAAGCAGCCTATTAAAAAACTAAGAACTATATCTAAAAGTCCCTGGGACACAGGGAACCTTAAAGCTCAGTTAATATCCTCGTAGAGGAGTCGCTGAGAAGCTCGCACTGTAACTGTACTCAAGTCAGTATGTGAGCATGTCACAGTCGTTTTGTAAATAACTTTAAAAGTACCGCTATGGCTATTTTGACATTAGGTTGGGTTTCACTGCTAGTTGTTTTTACTTGGTCTATTGCAATGGTAGTCTGGGGTCGCAACGGACTGTAGGAGGACTGTGGAAAGTCAACTTCTGAATAATGTTTTGGCAATAGTAGCTATGTTCCTGCTAGTCGCAGTTACTGGTGGTGTCGGTTATTTGACACTTTCTGATTGGCGCGATCGCCGTCGTCAAGAAAAGGAAAACCTGGAATTGCGACGTTCTTCTCCCAAGCGGAAATAACTCGCAATCCTCCAACAAAATCAAGATTTGTAGGGGCACGAAATTTCGTGTTCCTAAATCTCTTGTCCAACTTTTTTATCAAATTTATTAATGCATTAATATACAATTAAAACCTAGTAATTATACGTAAACACTATTCACCAGACTTACTTCATCGAATTCAAAATAGACATTGTTATCCATAACATAATATCCAAATTAAATAGCCAAATTAAATATCTAAATTAAATATCCAAACTAAAGTTTTTATTGATACATTAAATATCCAAACTAAAGTTTTTATTGATACTTGTTAATTAACTAGCAGTACGGGGAATACTGATATATAGAAAGGTTTTTATTATCAGTCCAATCTGCAATGAAAAACAAACAAGCCGCCGAAGCTCTGGTATCAAGCCAAGCATCAGAAGCTAACAGGGATATGCAAGCTACCGAAAAATATCATGGCAAGCGACTCAAAGTGCTAGCACAAGTTGTTGACAAAATCCACGAATCACTCGACTTAAAAACAATTTTTCAGACGACTGTTACAGAATTGCGTCAACTACTTTATACCGATAGAGTTGCTGTTTTTCGCTTTTTTCCTGAGTTGGGTTGGGAAGGGGAATTTGTTTCTGAGGATGTCGGTGGAGTTTGGAGTTCAATAATCGATCTTAAAGTTTGCGAGTTGCCGAAGGCATTAAGCTTGCGAAACTTTCCTGCTTATTGCTATTTTGCTGAAAAGTTTACACCGCTTTACCAACAAGAAAAAATCAGCGTTATCTCAGATATTTATCAGGATTGTTCTCAAGACTATGATGTAGAAATCCTCGAACGTCTGCAAATTCGAGCTTGTATTACCGTTCCTTTGCGGATGGGAGAAAAGCTTTGGGGTTTGTTGTGCGTTCATCAATGCAGTTCTATACGGGAGTGGCTAGATTCAGAAATAGAATTTGTGAAGCAAATAGCCGGACAACTTAGTATTGCCATTCAACAAGTCAAATATTCAGAGCAAAATCAGAGACAAGCTATACAACTGGCAAAAACAGCCGAATTACTGGAACAAACAACACGACAAAAAGAAAAACTCAGCCAAACACTCAAAGAATTGCAAGCAAGGCAAACCCAATTAATCCAGGATGAAAAAATGGCAGGATTAGGGCAGTTAGTAGCAGGTATTGCCCATGAAATCAATAATCCAATTAATTTTATTTATGGAAATTTAAGCCATTTAGGAGATTATGCCGAGCATTTGATTCGGTTGTTAAGTCTCTATCAACAAGAGTTTCCAGAAACAGGACAAGAAATCAAAGCCCTAGCCAGAAAAATCGACTTGAATTATATAGTCGAAGACTTACCTATGACTTTAGATTCGATGCAAATTGGTGCAGAAAGAATTTTACAATTGATTGGTTCTTTACGAACATTTTCCCGTCTAGACCATGCAGAAATTAAACCTGTTGATATCCACGAAGGTATCGATAGTACGTTATTAATTTTGCAACATCGACTGCGAGCAACACCAACATCACCAACAATTGAAGTTATCAAAAAATATGGTGAATTACCCAAGGTTGAATGTTATGCAGCTCAGTTAAATCAGGTGTTTATGAATATTTTGGGTAATGCCATCGATGCACTTGAAGGTAAGTGTAAAAATAGACAGTGCCAAAATCCGCAAATTATAATTCATACAAATGTATTGGATGCAGAAACAATTATGATATGTATATCAGATAACGGTTGTGGCATCGCGGAAGAAATGCGATCGCGCATTTTTGACCCATTTTTTACCACTAAAGAACCAGGTAAAGGTACTGGTTTAGGATTGTCTATTAGTCACCAAATTATTGTCGAAAAACACGGTGGGCAAATCGAATACTTTTCAAAACCAGGCAAAAGTACAGGATTTTGGATTGAAATACCGATTAAACATGGTGGTTAATTGTTATGGGATATTGGGTATTAGAAATTTTTTGTATTTGTACTTGCTTCGGTAAACTGCGAACCTTTAGTTTTTCTAAAATCCCTATGATAAAGGTGAACCCTTCCCTTAACTACTTGGGGTACTATGCAATCAAACCTCAAACAACAATTTCTCAATTGGTTAAAACGTGATGCTCCTCCAGAGTCACTACGGGAACGTATTGTTCGCTATTTAGAATTTTTCCAAGATATTATTGTTATTTCCCTATGTGCTGGCTTATTCTGTGTGATGTTGCTGCGACTAATTGACATGTTTTCCAGTTTATTACACCCTTTAGAAGTCCGGCAAATTACTTCAGATATTCTATTTATTTTGATTCTGGTGGAGTTATTTCGTCTTTTACTTGATTATCTAGAAGAACAAAGTATTTCTGTAGGTGCAGCAGTAGAAATTACTATTGTTTCATCACTGCGAGAAATAATATTAAGTGGAGTTTTAGAGATTCCCACTATTCAAATTTTTGGCATCTCAATTTTTTTAGTTGTCTTAGGTTCAATTCTTGTAATTATGCCTTGGATGACACGTTTATTTGAGTCCACAAATCACGCAAGTTCGCATCAAACTAGCGAGACTTCATATATTGATAAAACCTAATAACTTATATCTTTTTATAGATTGAATTTTAAGCTTGTTTATGCAAGCTTATTTTGTATTTTTTGGATTTGGGAAAAACGCGATCGCCATAAATGTACCTTGCGTGGCTTCTCGGAGAGTAGCTCAGTCTGCAAACATTAGAACACATCAATCCCAAAATTGTCCTATTACTATGCCATAGAGGAAATTTCTCGAATACGATCGCAGAAACCAGCAGCAATTTGGGCTACTTCACAACGAGAATTTATGTTAGCTCGAAGTTTTTCCCAATCGTACAACCAGCGAGTCAAAACACGTCCGAAATCCACTAATTCCGCAGATACTTCTACATTAATACCTACCAATTGCGGTACAATCCACTCGATATAATACCGACTCTCGCGCATCAAGTTAATAACTTCCAAGTCAGCATTTATTAAAATTAGCGATCGCATTTGCTCTAGGTGGGTTGCCAAGTAGTTTAATTGCGTTGTGATATTGTTTTGCACGAAGCGATCGCGATCAAGTGTTGCTGTATTCATATATCTTCCAAAAACTCCGTAATAATTTGGGCTACCTGTTCTCTTATGGTAACGTCGATAATTTCCATCGAACGGTTTTGGCGTGGACGAAGGTTGATAATTGAATCATAAATGCTTCATTTGCAAAACAGCTGCTATTATCTTTTGGATTGCGATCGCCCATTTTGGGAAATCAAAGTAAATTAGATGACGCGATCGCACCTCTAAAGCCTGTCATTGCGTAGCTTGCTTCCCGTAGGGTGGAGGTAACGACGTTGCTTGCATCCCGCAGGGTAGCAATCGCATTAACTTGTTCGTAGTTGAAATATTGTGATGTGCTTCTATTGCGTTGCTAAAGATGCAGTCACGTCGATCGGTTTTCTTCCTAGATATTGCGATTGCTTCGCTCCACTACGTTGCGCTCGCAATGACAAACAATAGTTTTGCTGTTGGTAGAAGCGCGATAAGCAGAGCTTAATGCCAAGGGCATGTCGCACCAAACCCAAAAAACCAAATTTCTGCTCAAATCAGCACGAAGATATTTGTCACCTCACCAATAGAAACCGGGTTTCTCTAACCACGCGAAAAACCGCGATAAGCAGAGCTTAATGCCAAGGGCATATCGCACCAAACTATATTGGAGGATTTTCTTCCGACATTTTTTGACGTAAATCATTCAAGTTAGCGATCGTAATTTTGGTGTGGGGATGTTCTTCTCCTAGTACTTTAATCCGGATTTGCAGAGCTTGGTTGAACATAGGTTCGGCTTCATCATACCTTCCTTGGGATTTGTACAACGCTGCCAAGTTGTTGAGGCTTGAGGCTGTGTCGGGATGTTCTTCTCTTTGCACTTTGAGCCGGATTTGTAGGGCTTGGTTGAACATAGGTTCGGCTTTTCCATATTCTCCTTTTTGCCAAAGTGAAAAGGCAATATTATTCAGCTTCATGGCAAACTCAGCAGTTTCTTCCCAATCCCCAATCCCGACATTATCATTATGTCGCGTGGTAAATTCTTCTGCCTTCTCGTATTCCCCCAGCTTCCGGCAAAAACTCGCTAGAGCTTTGAGTAAATTCAAAGTCTGCCAATGACTAATACCCAAATACTCTTCCGATGCATCCAAGGCAATAGAATACCGATCGAAAGCCTTTTGATACTGATGGCTTCCCATCTGTTGGTAAATATCCCCCAAAGATGCTTGACAGGAAATCGCCAAAGGATGCTCCTCACTCGCAGCACTCACAACCATTTCTAAGGCTTCTTGCAACAACCTTTCGGCTGCATCCAAGTTATTGTTATAAACATTCAACCAAGCCGCAGTAAACTTGACTTGGGCTAATTGCAAAGGTTGGGTATCTGGATGAGACTGAAGGATTTTTAAAGCCCGATCGCAATAATTCACAGCTTGCCTATAATACCCTTGGGAAGCGGCAATTTCTGCTTGACTGTTGAGCGCTTCGGCTACTTCTGGTGAGTTTTTCCCTAGTAATTTGGTGCGAATGCTGAGTGCGCGATCGCTGGCTTTATCTGCATCAAAAGTCCGATTCATGCGATGGTACAACCCAGCTAATTCTAATTCTACGGTTGCCGCTTCGAGACTTTCGCTTAAATCTAAAGTTTGCCATTGCGATCGCGCTGTTTCTAAGGTTTTGAGAGCGCGATCGTTGTCTCCCATAACTTTTAACGATTTACCTAATAGTGTCCCAGTTAGGGCAGCCCATTTTCCATTGTTGGTAAAACTGGGATTTTCTAATACGTATTCGAGGATGGGAACGATGATGCGGTGTTTTCCCTGTTGTTGCAGTGCGGTAATTTCCTGCAAACACCAATTAATTCTGATTTCCGATTGTTCACTTTCTAAAGTGTAATAATCTAAAGTGTGATAAATCGTTTCGATTAACGCAGTTGCGGCTAATTCTAAGGATTGGGTTTTGATTTTCTGGTATTCGAGTTGGTAATAATTCCCCAACCAGCTATTAACTAATAGCCGTAAATCTTCAGGTTGATTTAACTGTAAATGCTGGTACATTAACGGATGCAAACGCCATAGATTGACATCTACTTTTACATTTACTTCTTCCACATATTCAGATGCTATAATTTTGGCAAATTGATTCTGCCACTTTTCTAATTTAAACTGCACCATCAATTCGTTAAAAATTTCTTGATTCCAAGTGCGACAATTTGATAATACTTGCCACATTCGTAGTTCATCTGGTTCCCAAGCTGCATCTTGCTTGCGTAATACTTCGCTGAGATTACGAGCAAAATCTTCTACTTGGGGTTGGCGCTTTTTACTAATATCTAGCCAAGTCTGAATACTCAAATTCAAATGAAATCTGACACCTTGGGATGCTTGAATAATTGTTTGACAAATTTCCGGGTCATTAATACCTTTTTCACTGAGAATTATCTGACATTCGGCTGTTGTCAGGGGAACTATCGGCACATTCTCAACTGTATCGATAAAATTTAATTTTTGCTGTGAAAAAATTACCCATAATAATTTGGAATTCTTATACGAAATTAATTTTTCCAGCCAATTACATCGTCCCGAAGCATCTAAAAATTTATCATAGCCATCAATAAAAATAACTCCTGCTTCACCAGCAGAACGCAAATAATTTTGCAAATCCCTGGCAAAAAACAAAGGTAATTTTTCGAGAATATCGTAAGGACTAATACAGTCATTTAATTCCCGCAAATCCTCGTTTCCCCGTTCTATCCACCACTTATACAACCCCTCCGAATGCTGCATCAAAAACCAACCGAGAGTTGCGATCGCTTTTCCTCCCGGTAATCCGTTTTTGACAACTTCAAATACTCCCTCTAACAATACGGGAGCCAAATCACCAAAGTTCATTTGTACAAAAGCATCGGTCAAATCCAGGGCATTCTTCAACTTTTCGGCAGCATTTTTCCCCTTAGCTGCTTCTAGGGAAATCGTCGCAATTAAAGGGTTTGCGGCTGCTCGATAAATCAAATAAGCTAAATCAAAGCTTCTGAGATTGACCCGATTTTTCGATAACTGCGATCGCATTTGCATCAAAACTGGTTCAACTGGCTTTCGTACCGACTCAAAGTCAAATATTCCCTCTCCATCCAACCAAAGACAAGCTGGATAATTCGGCTTTAATAATTTAAATAGCGATTTCGATAGTTCTGTTTTACCAATACCCGAACGACCGTAATAACAAAGTATATTTTGCCCCTGATTTTCAATACAAGCCAGCTTTTTCTGCAATTGTGCTTGATAAGTTATTTCGACCATAATTATTTTTTAATATAGTTATTTTTACTTAAAATACTTGGGTAATATTTTACTGAATTTGTTTCTCATTCACAATAAATAACAAATTCGTATATTGTGTGTATACTCAACATGCGATCGCCCAAAATAATCGAGACAAAAACTTTGTATCCCATTACCCCAATTCCACAATTGGCACTTTATGCGATCGCGTAACGTCTCAATATCAGCAAGTGAGTAGTAAAGTTGAGTTACGACCCTAATTGCACAATCCAAGGAAGGAGTGAGAAATATGCGACGTTCACTAGGACTTTTATCTGCTTTAGCCATAACTGGCAGTTTGCTAACGGGATTTTCTGGAGTTAGCTTGGCACAATCCGGTATCAACCTCTGGAGTGGTGTTAAAGGAGAAAATCAACTCAACCACCGTTTTGATTTTGGTGGGCAAGCAAACGGTTGGGATAGACTGCGTTTACGGGTTCCTCAGAGAAAACTTAAAACCGCAGTGGCACAATTTGTAGTTTCTTACCCCGAATACTACAAAGGTTCTTTCGATCCGAAAAAAATTGAAGTCAGAGTCAAAGGTAAGAGCGTACCTCTGCAAGAAGCTAAATGGGATAAGGACAGCCACGCAATTACAATTTTTCCCCAAGAAGCAATTCCCGCAGGTAGCAATGTCGAAATCGTCCTGTCGAATATGAAAACCCCTTCTTTTGGAGGCATGTATTACTTTAATTTGGCAATTCAATCTCCTGGAGATGTACCACTTTCGCGTTACGTCGGTACTTACATTGTCAGTATTGGCAGTTAGTAGTTATGGGGCATGGGGCATGGGCATTGGGCATGGGCATTGGGCATGGGGCAAAATTGAAAAAAGACACTTAATCTAATTCAAAGAAAGAATTTTCAATGAGCCTTTGAATCCATATCTAATTCATTTCAATCCCCAATCCCCAATCCCCAATGCCCAAT
>JAAUPE010000283.1 GCA_012034595.1 Calothrix sp. CSU_2_0
CATCCCCAATCCCCAATCCCCAATTCCCAATTTCCAATTCCAAGTATTTTTTAAGGAAGCAGTGCCGATGGATGGAAAAAAATCTTAATCTTGATTTTATTTATACTGACTGGTCGTTAATTGAAACCAGATTCGATCCGGAAAAAATTCACCACCGCGAAACAGTATTTACAATTGGTAATGGTTATTTAGGGACACGAGGCACTTTTGAAGAAAGTTACCCCCGTGCGACTAATGCGACTATTTTACAGGGTGTCTACGATGACGTTCCCATCGTGTATACAGAATTAGCCAACTGTCCCGACTGGCTACCGTTACTTGTGATTATTGATGGGGACAGGTTCCGTTTAGACCGAGGGGAAATAATTAGTTATGAACGCAAGCTCGATTTACGACGTGGTGTCCTCAGTCGCTTCATTCGGTGGCGTAGTCCCAATGGTAAAACTGTAGACCTACAATTCGAGCGTTTCGCTAGTTTAGCAGACCCAAATGTACTTTGTCTGCGCTGTCAAATCAAACCAGTAGATTTTAGCGGTTTAATTGAAGTTCAAGCCAGTATTAACGGTTATCCCGAAAACCAAGGTTTTAACCACTGGGAAGTCATCGACCAAGGCAAATATGACAAAAATGCTTGGTTACACCTACGTACTCGTGGTTCGCGGATTAACTTGGGAATAGCAACGGGTTTGACAGTTAATGATGCTGAAGCATCCCTACAAGTCACCAATCCCCCTGGGTATCCCACCCTGATTGCAGCCTTTCAAGGCACATCTGGGCAAGCTGTCACCGTTGAAAAGACAGTGACTATTTTTACATCGAGAGATACGGGAAACCCCCTGCAAGCAGCACAAGAAAAGTTAGCTGCCTTGTCTCCTTACCCAATCCTGTTAAAAGAACACCAGCAGGCATGGGAGCAAGTCTGGGATAAAAGTGATGTTGCTGTTGAGGGAGATGTGCGGGCAGCCCTAGCAATTCGCTATAACCTATTTCAACTTCTAATTTCCGCCCCCGCAAACGATGATAAAGTCAGTATCCCGGCGAAAACTTTATCGGGGTTTGGCTATCGCGGTCACGTATTCTGGGATACAGAGATATTCATTCTCCCCTTCTTCATCTATACCCAGCCAGCTTTAGCGCGAAATCTGCTGACATATCGCTATCACACCATCGGGGGTGCGAGAAGAAAAGCCACACATTACGGCTATAAAGGGGCAATGTATTCGTGGGAAAGCGCGGATACGGGTGATGAAGTTACTCCCCGGTGGTTGCCACCCAATGACCCCTACGGCGATGATATTCGGATTTGGTGCCGCGATCGCGAAATTCATATCAGCGCTGATATTGCCTACGCGGTTTGGTCTTACTGGTTAGTGACGGGTGATGATGACTGGATGCGGGATTATGGTGCGGAAATTGTTCTCGACACGGCGGTATTTTGGGGGAGTCGGGTAGAATATAACACCAAGTACGAACGTTACGAAATTTGTGGTGTAATTGGTGCAGATGAATACCATGAACTCGCTAATAACAATGCTTTTAATAACCGCATGGTGCAATGGCATCTCGAAAAAGCGATTAATGCCCAAGATTGGCTCCGGGAAAAATACCCAGATAAAGCGAAGGAACTGGAACAAAAGTTACAATTAACCCTGAGTCGGCGTTTGCGTTGGCAGGATATTATTGCGAATTTGTGGATTCCCTATGATGCCAGTACGGGGATGATCGAGCAATCAGATGGGTTTTTTAAACTCGAAGATATCAACCTTGCCGACTACGAACCCCGTACCAAATCGATTCAATCTATTCTCGGTATTGAAGCTGCAAACAAACGTCAAGTTCTCAAACAGCCTGACGTGTTAATGTTGCTGTACCTGATGCGGGAATCGGAAGAGTTTCCCTACTCCTTAGAGGTGCTGGAGAAAAACTGGGATTATTATGCACCCCGCACTGATATTACCTATGGTTCCTCCCTGGGTCCCGCAATTCATGGTATTTTAGCATCTGATTTAGGCAAGCCAGATGAGGCATATGGTTACTTCATGCAAGCTGCGATGGTGGATATCGAGGATGTACGTGGTAATGCTCATGAAGGGATACATGGAGCGAGTGCTGGTGGGGTTTGGCAGGCTGTTGTTTTTGGTTTTGGTGGTATCAAGCTCACGGAAACTGGACCTGTTGCCACACCCCATTTACCCCAAGGTTGGAAACGGTTGCAGTTTAAGCTTTATTGGTGTGGTGATTGGCACGAATTTGATTTGAAAGGTGAAAGCATGGAAGCACAAAATACTGATATTACTAATGTTCCTGATGTTTCAGGACAACCATCTATCAAAGGCGTAATTTTTGACTTGGATGGAGTGTTGACGGATACGGCTGAGTATCACTATCGAGGTTGGCAAAGATTAGCTGATGAAGAAGGTTTAGCTTTTAGCCGTGAAGCTAATGAGGAATTGCGGGGTGTATCTCGACATGACTCATTACTGAAGATAATCGGTAACAAAAATTACAGCAATGAAAAGTTTCAAGAGATGATGGAGCGGAAAAACCGCTACTATGTGGAATCGATTGAGAATATTTCACCAGCTGATTTATTACCAGGAGCGCTCGATTTGCTCAAAGAATTACGTAGTCTTGGTATAAAAATTGCTCTTGGTTCCGCGAGTAAGAATGCTCGTCCGGTAGTTGAGAAATTGGGAATCGGGGTATATATAGATGTGATTGCCGACGGTTTTAGCGTTCAGCAACCAAAACCCGCACCTGACTTATTCTTGTTTGCCGCTCAGGAACTGGGATTGGAGCCGGGGGAATGCGTTGTTGTTGAAGATGCGGGTGCAGGTGTAGAAGCTGCGATCGCGGCAGGAATGCGGGCTGTGGGTTTAGGTCCTGTGGAGAGGGTTGGTCAGGCTACAGTAGTTTTACCGAGTCTTGCGGGTGTCCATTGGCAGGAGTTGCAAGCTAGTTTGAGTGGTTTGGTATTGCAGTCTTAGGATTGGGACATAGATCATCCGGAAAGAAACCATAAAATTTCTATAAACCTCACCAAAAAGCCCACCTTACTAATCCAGTTGTTGCAAAATATTAAGTAGTAGCGTCTGGAGACGAATTAGTGGTAATTTCTGCACCTGTGCCAAAATCAAGCCAACAGCAGACTCAAGGTGAAAATACTCAAAAGCTAGGTAGTTTTCAACAAAGACATATCGGACCATCCGAAAATCAACTACAAAGAATGCTGGAAATCATGGGAATTTCCAGCATTGACCAACTAATCGATCGCACTGTTCCCCCAAACATTCGCTTATCCCGTTCCCTCAATCTGGCAGAAGCTCAAACCGAGTCCGCAGCACTAGCTCAACTCAAACAAATTGCTTCCCAAAACCAGGTTTACCGTTCCTTCATCGGCATGGGATATGCTAACTGCATTACCCCAACCGTAATTCTCCGGAATATCCTGGAAAACCCAGGTTGGTATACTGCTTATACTCCTTACCAACCAGAAATTGCCCAAGGACGACTCGAAGCTTTACTCAACTTCCAAACAATGGTAATTGACCTCACCGGGTTGGAAATTGCCAATGCATCGCTCCTCGACGAAGGAACCGCAGCAGCAGAAGCCATGAGTCTGAGTTACGGTGTTTGCAAAAACAAAGCAAATGCCTACTTTGTGTCCCAAGATTGCCATCCCCAAACAATCGACGTGTTACAGACACGTGCCAGACCCTTGGGAATCGAAATCATTATTGGTGACCATCGCAATTTCGATTTTTCTCAAACTATTTTTGGAGCTACACTCCAATACCCAGCCAGCGACGGTACAATTTACGACTACAAAGAATTTATTACCAAAGCCCACACAACTGGCGCATTAGTCACCGTTGCCGCCGACTTGTTGAGCTTGTGCTTGCTGACACCTCCTGGTGAATTTGGTGCGGATATTGTCGTCGGTAGTACCCAGCGATTCGGCATTCCCCTGGGTTACGGTGGTCCCCACGCAGCATATTTTGCTACTAAGAAAGAGTATAAGCGGCAAGTACCCGGTCGTATCGTCGGTGTCTCTAAAGATGCTCGCGGGAATCGGGCATTACGGTTGGCATTACAAACCCGTGAACAACATATCCGTCGCGACAAAGCCACCAGTAATATTTGTACCGCACAGGTTTTACTCGCTGTGATTGCGGGGATGTATGCTGTGTACCACGGTGCAGCAGGGTTAAAGCAGATTGCTGAGGATATCCATCAAAAAACTGTTGCGATCGCACAACAGTTAAAGGAATTAGGTTACAAAATTGCTTCAGATAACTTTTTTGACACGATCAAAGTCGAATTAGGAAGCAAAAATTTAGAGACAATTCTCCAAGCTTGCGAAACCAAAAAAATCAACCTGCGAATATTCGATGATACTGCTGTGGGAATTTCCCTCGATGAAACCACCACGGAAGCAGATTTAATCGACTTACTGGAAATCTTTGCCCCCTCTTCCTCTCTCTCCCTCCCCCCCC
>JAAUPE010000284.1 GCA_012034595.1 Calothrix sp. CSU_2_0
CTAGGGTAGGGCATACCCAAAGTCGCTTGGGGAGAGTCCCACCTCTTGGATAGACACTGCAAGGTATCTGTCTTAAGTGGTCTCAGTGAACCAAGAATCCTCGTGCATTTATGCCGAGGAGTGTCAACTTCTTATATTAAATAGTCTGTCAATTTTATTTTGACGGTTATGTATAAATCCACAATCCTGTAGAGACGTAGCATTGCTACGCGAATGTGCCGGGACAGAAGATTCTCGAAATCTTGCCACAGGGGAATATCCCCGAAGTTTTGTGGACGGAAACCGTCCCCACAAACTTCTCCCCGTGGCAAAGTTTCGCGGCAACTTCGCTGTCTCTACAACCGTCAATTAGTTCTTGACAGACTACTAATGCAATTCGTCAGTAGTACGGATGCACAAGGTAGAAGAGAGTAAAGTTTATGCAGTGAGCTTTTTAGGCTCTTTAATACCATTGGTGTTGCTTTAGATGGAAGTGGTAAAAACGGTAAAGCCCTTTCTCACGCTTCATTATTCATTGCTAAAAAACCACCTCAGAAAAAAGTACCCGAACCTAGCATTATCTTTGGACTAAGTGCATTGGCTGCTGGCAGCTTGGCAATGAAGAAAAAAATACTGATTCTGCCCCTCAATCTTAAAACTGAATCCTAAAATCAGTTAGCGTAGGGATTTGCAGAAAATAAAATATCCCAATCCATAGACTTATCAATCCTATCATCCTTAAAGGCGGGGTTATCCCGCCCTTTGGATAAATCTCCCGAAACCCTGGTAAAATCACTGGGGTTTATTTATTGGTTTTAAATTGGTGTCAGAAAATTTTTGATATCACTGCATCAACTGCATAAACCAAAATAGTCGGACATATCAACTGGTAGAAGCGAAAAAAAACAAAAATCGCTTGTCGAAACTCAATTACCTACCAGGAAAAATCAATGAATTTTTTATCTTCTAAATCTAGCCATTTTGCATTAGCAATGAGCTTGGCTCTAGCAAGTTCAATTATTAGCACCGTTGCTAGAGCCGAATCTAATCCTTTTATTTCTAAAAGCACTGTCAGTCAAGCTCAGATTCAAAAAATTGGTAATCCAATTGTTCGCGACAAAATTGAGATATTGACCCCAGGAAAAATCAATACTAATGCTGCTGACCCATTTAAAGAAGGATTTGCTGACTTTAAAGAAAAACCAGGATTTGCTGACTTTACTAAACCTATTAATGGTTCAATTTTCACAAATCCAATTATCAAGCAACGTCCATCCGCAGTTGATACCTTCAAACAAATTCAAACTCCTTAAACTTTGATATTTGCATTAAAGCTTTCTGAATTTTCCTATTTAACTTGAGTTTTGTTATCGCAAAACTCAAGATTACAACCCAACATCATAGTCTCATTAATGCTGGGTTGTACTTCGTTTGATATAACCTCCAAAATTAATTAATTCCGAATTATCCCACTCAAAAATTGGTAATTATCATGATACAGGAAACAAAAAAAGTTCAATTTGTGGTCAAAACCTCGAAACATTGCAACCTTCGTTGTCGCTACTGCTACGAATTTGCAGAACTAGGAAATAAAAACGCGATCGCACTAGCTCAAATTGAACAAATGTTTTCAAATATTGCTAGTTATTATCAGCATTTAGACTTTCCTATCGAAATTGAATTTGTTTGGCATGGTGGAGAACCTTTATTGCAAAAACCTGATTTTTACTGGCAAGTTTTTGATTTACAAAAACAAATATTCAATTCTGAAAATATTCGGATTAGGAACGGAGTCCAAACAAACCTCACATTATTAGATTCACAAAGATTAAACCTCTTAAAAACAGGATTTGATGGTGTTGGAGTTTCAATTGATTTATTTGGAGGATTACGAGTTTATCAAACAGGTATTGAATCCCAAAATAAGGTTTTAGAAAACATTGACAAACTTACAGCCGCAAATATTGATTTTGGTTGTATCAGTGTACTAACTAAGCAGAATTTGGATTCTATTCCTGAAATATATAATTTTTATCGCGAGATGAATCTTTCTGCCAGAATATTACCTTTATTCAAAGGTTCATTTGAAAATCAACATCAAGGATTTGAAATTACTGCATACGAAGTTTTAGAAGCATATAAAAAACTTGTAGATTTATGGCTAGCGGATGATAAATTTGTTTGGATATCACCAATCTATGAAGCAATTAAACAAGTAATTTATCATTACAGCCCCAATGCACCAACGAGTTTCTACGACAAACGGGAATGGGAGTCAATTTATATTGTTGACGTTGATGGAGAAGTCTACAGCTATGCAGATGCTTACGCAATTACCCATACCCACGGCAATATATTTAATCAACCTCTTGCCGAATTAATTAGTAGTTCTCAGCATCAAAAAATCATTATTGAAGCAGAAGAGCGAATTCAAGAAACTTGTAGCAAATGTAAATTTTTCGGCAGTTGTAGCGGCTATCCCATCGCCGAAGGAAATCGCCAATATAATGAAATTAATCCAGATGGTTCGATTAATTGCATTGTTGATAAAGGAATTAGACAATATATTGAATATCGTTTATTTGAAATGGGAATTATTGATTTAGACAGAGGATATATCAAACTTGATAAATTGAATCTTAATAACCAAAGTTCGCCAAGTCTAGCCTATGTCTAACTTAAATTAAACCATCAGCTAATCTGTATTTAAATTCCATCTCCCCGTTCCCATATTTCAGTATCTTCGTTTCCTTATTTCTCCACAAAGACAATTTTTAATCATCGAACTGGACAATTTCCGGCAACAGCAGTCTACAATTAAGAACTGTAAACAACATTATGAGTAAATAAAATAATAACGTTATGGCTGCCAAAGTAGAAATTTACACTTGGAGTACTTGCCCGTTTTGTATTCGTGCCAAAGCTTTATTAAAAAAGAAAGGTGTTGATTTTGTCGAGTACAGTATCGACGGAGACGAAGACGCAAGGGACAAAATGTCAGAACGGGCAAATGGTAAGCGATCGCTCCCACAAATTTTTATCGATGATGTCCACATCGGTGGTTGCGACGATATTCATGCACTCGATGCCCAAGGAAAATTAGATAATTTATTAGCAAGCTAAAAGTAATTAATTAACAAAAAATGTAGAGACACGTAGAGCGAAGCGCTACCTAGCCCTTACAGGGCGGCTATCGCCAATGGAAGTCACTCCGTGCCTACCCGCAGGGTAACATCGTGTCTCTGTAAAGAAATTAGTAATTTTTCCCCTTTCCCTAGAGACGACAGAGAGAGTAATTGTGAAACTGGCTTTTATTATTGACCCTATCGATAAACTCGATCCCTGCCATGATACCAGTGTGGCTATCATGGAAGCTGCTTGTGTTTTAGGACATGAGGTTTGGATAACTCAAGCAAATCAGCTAAGTGTAGTCAACAGCAAAGCTTGGGCTTTTCTAAAAAGGGTTGAAATTACACCCATTGAACTAGTGAGCGATCGCTGGGTTGCGACGAATCCTTGGTACAAGTTGGACGAAAGTATTAATTACTGCCTGGAAAACATGGATGCAGTATTTATGCGGATAGACCCACCTGTTGATACTGCTTATCTGTATGCAACTTACATCCTCGACTATATTGACCAAAGCAAAACTTTAGTCGTAAATAATCCCAACGGCATACGGGCAGCAAATGAAAAAATGTATGCTCTCCAATTCACGCAAGCAATTCCCGAAACAATTGTAACTGCTGATAAATCAGTAATTCGTCAGTTTGTTGATGCAAAAGGTGCTGCTATCCTCAAACCTCTGGGAAACAAAGCCGGAGAAGGCATCTTATTTTTGCAACCAAGCGATCGCAATTTTAATTCGATTGTCGAACTAAGTACCCTCCAAGGTCGCATCCAGGTGATGGTACAAACCTATTTACCGGAAGCCAAGGAAGGGGATAAACGGATTATTTTACTCAACAGCGAACCAATCGGTGCCCTGAATCGGCTTTCGACTGCTGGTGAGTTTCGCAATAATATGGCGACTGGTGGTACTGTTGCCCAAGCTCAAATCACCCCAAGAGAGCTTGATATTTGCCAGCAACTTGCATTAACTTTAAAGAAAGACGGTTTAATTTTTGTGGGTATTGATGTTATTGGTGGCTATTTAACCGAGGTTAACGTTACCAGTCCCACTGGAATTCGCGAAATTGACCGTTTTCAAGGTACTCGTTTAGGTCAGCAGGTTATCAAATGGGTCGAGTTAGGAATCAGGAGTTAGGAGTTAGGAGTTAGGAGTTAGGAGTTAGGAGTTAGGAGTTAGGAATTAGGAATCAGGAATCAGGAATCAGGAGTTAGGAATCAGGAGTCAGAATCAGGTATCAGGAGTTAGGAATCAGGAATTAGGAATCAGAGTCAGAGTCAGAAGTTAATAAATATACTCATTCCCCATACTTCGGCAAAGCTCAGTAAAAGTGACCCCATGCCCCAATCCCA
>JAAUPE010000104.1 GCA_012034595.1 Calothrix sp. CSU_2_0
GATCGCGGTCGTAGTCATTTTGGGAATTAATTCCAGGCAAAAGAATTGTTTAGCTCAAAAGCAAAAGAGGGAGATAATTCCCCCTTTGTACCTTGTCATTCTTCCAGTTAGTTACAAATAAGCAAAAGTTTAGACCCTTGGAGGCAACATCGCGATTGGGTTAACAGCACCTTTGCCAGAAGGATGAATCTCAAAGTGGGTGTGTGGACCAGTACTAAAACCGGTGCTTCCCATTGCGGCAATCGTGTCGCCTTGCTGCACTTGTTGCCCCTCTGACACCATGACTCTACTGTTATGACCATAACGGGTCATACTGCCATCAGGGTGGCGAATTTCGACTAAGATACCGTAACCACCCTTACTCCAGCCAGCTTTCGCCACAATTCCGGGAGCGGATGCATAAATTGGCGTACCAACGGAGTTAGCCACATCAAGACCTTTGTGCATTCTACCCCAGCGCCAACCGTAACCGGAGGTGAGAACACCCTTGGCAGGCCAAATGTAAGCGACGTTGCCGATATTGCCATTGTTTGTAGGTGCAAGTATTGGTGGACTATTTCCGTCAACCGCTCTGGGTATGTATTTATCGATTGTTGCTAGAGGTGGCAATTGCGGTGTCACGATTGTACCGCGCCTGTCGCCAAGGGATTCAGATGCATTTGTCGTTGTGGGTACGGGAGGATTTAGCATCCTGCCACCGTTGCGTACATTGCTTACCCACTCTGGATTCATTGGTTGAGTGTTACTGTAGTTTGGTGCCATCGGTGTGGGTACCGGGATTGGCACTGCTACTGTATTTTGTCTGTAAGTAGGAACGGGTATGGCGATATTATTACGGCGTTCGCGTGCAGGGAATGCAGGAACCGTAGGTACTGCAATCGAATTTGGTGTCGAAAGGGGAATCGGCACAGCAACAGTATTGTTCTGATTCTGCTGAAAACCTCGCTTTCCAGACTGTTGAGCGCGATATCGTTGGCGCAAGCGTTCAATTTCATCTTGCAAGCTGCGAAGACCTCGGTCTTCTTTTGCTTGCTTATTGCGGTTATTCCGGGATGCTATTTGCATTTCCGCAAATATTTTAGGTGCGGGAGTATCCCCACCCATGCCATTTGCATTCGCGGGAGCATCAGCTAACTCGGTTGTAACTGCGGAATTAATACCTGGCTCGGTATTTTCGCTAGCTATTAACGGTTGTGCTGGGGTGGCAATCGCTGTTGGAACTGCAACTGGTGCAATTCCGTTTGCTGCGATCGCTGTTTTTGCTGCACTAACTGGGGTGGCAGCTACGGGAATATTCAGTTTTTGGCTGATTTTTAGCTGGTTGGGATTGGTAATGCTATTGTAAGAAGCAATGTCTGCAACTGAAGCACCATGCCTAATTGCGATCGCAGCTAATGTATCACCAGGTTTAACTTCGTAAGCTTTCAATGCCGAAGGTTTAACAGGTACTGTTGCTTTTGGCTGCGTTAGGGTGGAACCAACAGTTGTTTTGCCCTGATTCGATACTGATGCGTTGGTCTCCCCAGACCTCAACTCCGCCAGACTTGCTCTTAAACGGTTCGATTTTTCCTGTAACTGACTAATTGCTAACTCTTGCTGCGCTTTTAATTGCCCTTGTTCTGGTGCAACTGTTACCGCGAGTTTTTCAGATGCTGTAGCTGCCTGTACTTTGGCGATCGCGCTGGCTATTTGTTTTCCTTTGGCAGCTTGACCTTTTACCGCAACGGTGTTGCTTTCTGTTGTTGTGGGAACTTGTAGACTAGCTCCACTTGCTGCAAATTGCAATTTAGCTCCAAGCCCCGGTACCTGGGAAATTGCTGTCGGTTCCACAATCACAGGATTCTCAGGCACGCTCATATTTGAGGTGGCTTTGGTATCCAGCTTGGCTGTGGCAGCAAATTTCACCGCATTATCAGCAACAGGAACTGTAGAAGCTGTATTTTGATTTGCTACAGGCTCTGCTGCCAGGGCTTGGTCGCTTTGCCGAGTCACGAAAAGGCTCGTAGCACCCATTGAGATTGCCAAACCAATCATTGCCGCGCTTTTTCGCCCTCGACGATTGACTTTTTGGTTTGGTTCGTTCAAATTATCCACCGGAACATCCTCATTGGGGTTACTTTTTTGTGCAGCCTTTACTTTCTTTTTTAATGCTCGTTTCAAAGACGACCTCCTTAACGATCGCTAGCGCTTAACTGACCTCGATTTTTCAGTCGGATACTAGTCAATGATTCAAATCACTACGAACGATAGATCGAGATCACATTTCACCACAGATACTTAGGCAAGATTAACCTGGTTCTGTGTTTTAGACAAGTTTACGCTATTTAAAAAAACTTAAATTTTGCGTTTACTCGTCTTATTACTTTTCACCATCTGTGATGTATCGCTCTTTACATTTATCGCTCAATATGCTGCTCTTCGGAAGAAATCAGACTAACACATTTAGAAAGCCTAATTTCAAATCTTTCGGAGCTTTGATATCTCAGCCTTGGAAGAAGTTTACATCCTGCTGTAGATATATTCATGGGTCAAGCTTTAAATCCGCCCTCCCAACACGAGAATTTACGTTGATTATTCCCTAAAAACAACCGTAATTACTCGCAGGTACTTTTACGCCCCTGAAAATGCTTATTTCCAACCAATATCTTGCAAATGTTCTCTATGACTGGGATTTCCCCTTGTTGTTCCCTATATTATGTGGGCGTAAATTCATGAAAAACTATGCCTTATTTTACCTTTTGGCTCTTATCTTATATACAAATTTCTTATATAAAACCACTGAGATAAGTAAGTATAATTCCCCATGCTGTTTTCAATCATTGCGATTAATATATACATTTGTTTCGGCTAAATACTTATATTTACTTATATTTTTGATAAGAAATATTAAAGAAATTGGTGTTTGCGGCATGTATCTGTGGTTTTACAGAGATAGGGTTTTGTGTGGCAAGGGCAGGGTAGGTGTTTTTGCTTACGTAAGTCAGGTAGAAAAGCTGGAAATCAATTGGTTTGACTACAATTGAGGGGAAATTATTGTGACAAGATTACTGTAGATAACCTAACTGACGACGGGCTTCAAACAAGCTGACTGCAACGCTAACAGAAAGATTTAGACTGCGAACACCTGGCTGGCTCATGGGGATATAGAGGGTTTGGTCACATCTGTGGAGAGCATCAGTTGGCAAGCCGTTAGTTTCGCTGCCGAATAATAACCAATCATCATCCCGAAATTCAAATTTGGCATAGTTGTGGCTACCTCTTACAGTAAACCCCAAACAGCGTCCGCCGCGCTGCTGATGTGCCAGTTTGAAATCCTGTAATGTTTCGTGGTAGTGCAGCTTGACAAATTCCCAGTAATCCAAACCTGCACGTTTTAAATACCTATCGCTCAACTCAAAGCCTAAAGGACCGACTAAATGTAACTCAGTATTCGTAGCAGCGCATGAACGGGCGATATTGCCAGTATTCGGTGGAATTAGGGGATTAACTAGAACAATTTGGGGCATTGATGGTAATTACTTAGGTATTAAATGCGGCTTTGTGTTGGGGATGGCAAATCTATCTGGAAAATTGGGGTACTTATAGTTTTTATTAATATGAGGTAATCGCTGACGATTGATTAGAAATTTAAAACTATCAAAATAAATACTCCTAGAAGAGTTTAATCCTTCTGGGAGTGTTTATAAGTGATATCGGCAAAGTTTAATTTTTGATTAAATTGGATAATCTGGATACATTTGCTGGTTTTGCTTGTGTAGTATTTGTAAAATTGCTGTTAAAAATAAGCAATTCTAATCATTATTTTGATTTTTTCGCAGTTTTTACGGGGAAAAATCCCTTGGAGGGGTAAAACCTATCCAGGAAATCACCATTAATCTTTTATAATCCTACGTCGGCAAATTTTTGGTTAAACGACGACAGACGAACAAATTTTGTCTTCTAATTCGATTTCCCGATCGCGGATGGCTCCTATTGCTTGGGTAATCACACAACGGGGGTTGACACCGACTTGATGCAGTTGCAGCCATTGTTGGGCTTCGTTGCCTTCGCGGAGAATTTTTTGGAGTGGTGATAGAAAACAGCTAAAACCGTTCTCTTTTGCGGTCATCCAAACGCTATCGTAAATTTCGGCTATCCAGTCGCGGGCGAGAATAGTTCTACCATCTTGCCAGTGCAACAAAGAGGCATCTAAACTAGTTGTCGCTGCTGCAATTTCGTTTTTGGCGGTAATATCGATTAACTCATCTGGGGTAAACTTGCTGGCAATCAATGGATCGAGATGGGGATTATCGATAAGTTGTAAAATTCTGGCTTCGAGTAATGCTGTAATTGCTAGTAAAGCGATAGGATCGGTTACTAGGTCGCAAATTCTCAATTCCAAACGGTTAAGGTCATAGGGACGTTTATCGCCGTTGGGACGAACCGATGACCACAAATGCCGGACGTTTTGCATTGTCCCTGCTGTCAGTTGGGCTTCGACCCATTGAATATGGTCAGCGTGGCTAGTGAATAAGGGTATGTGGCTAGGAGTTTGGGGGAAAATACCCCAGCGAGTCGAATGATAACCTGTGGTCTTACCATCTATAAATGGCGATGAAGCGCTTAATGCCAAAAATAGTGGTGCTTCGACTCGGATTAAGCGACAAGCACGCATTAAAATTTCTGGATCGCTAATACCAACATTAATATGAATGCTGGCGGTGACAACTTTTGTCCCGTAGGTTTGTTCGATATAGTCGTGATAGGGATTATTTGGGTCGGAACGGACAAAGCGATCGCTCCCATCTAAGGATAAAGTACTACCAGGAATTAGAGTATAATCACCCAACTGATGCAAATAATTTCGCAAACGCTGCCGAGGACGTAAAAGGCTGCATAATAGTTGGTCATAATTTAGAGACGGTGGGGTAGTGTATTCTACGTTCCGGCTATCTGGTTCACGGACAAATTCATCCAAAGCTGCGATAATCTTGTCGGAGAGTCCTACGACATCACCATTTGGCGTGCCAGTATACATTTCAACTTCAAAGCCTTTTGATAATGCCACTTCAATTTCTCCTTGCCTCTCCATTCATCTAAATTGTATCGAATTAGACGATTTCATGCCTATATATTTTGGTTGAAGATTGGAATAGGGCATTGGGGATTGGGCATTGGACAAGGAAGTGTTATTCAATATCTAAAATCTAAAATCCGAAATCTAAAATCTAAAATCTAAAATCTAAAATCTAAAATAGACGACCCGCCGGGTCGTCTCTACGTTTTATAATTGGTTTTGTTGGTATACTTCGCTGGCGGCACGATGTAAAAGGGAATGACGGTAGGTGACTACGTTTAAATCTTCTGCATACCCTCCTCCAATGACGCAGGCAACTGGATAACCTTGTTTAACGCAGGTTGTGAGAACTTGCATGTCTCTTCTAAATAATCCTCTGTCGGTTAATGCTAATTTCCCCAGTTTATCGTCGATGTGGGGGTCTACTCCTGCGTCGTAAAAAATTAGGTCGGGTTTGAGTTGTGTCAACAAGTCGGGTAAATACTTTGCCAAGGTTTGCAGGTATTCGTCGTCTTCCATCCCTACAGGTAAAGGTACATCCAAATCGCTTTTTTGCTTGGTTCCGGGAAAGTTGACTTCGCAATGCATGGAAAAGGTAAAAACGCTGTCGTCGTTTTGGAAAATGAATGCTGTACCATCACCTTGATGGACATCCAAATCGACTATGAGAATTTTTTGGATAATACCGGATTTTTGGAGAACACGAGATGCGATCGCTAAGTCGTTGAAAATGCAAAAACCTGAACCATAATCTGGAAAAGCGTGATGGGTTCCACCAGCAGTATTACAAGCTAATCCACATTCTAGTGCCATTTTTGCTGTCAAAATCGTTCCCCCGACTGCGATACAGGTGCGATTTGCTAAAGCTTGACTCCAAGGTAAACCAATTTTTCGCTGGGCTTTAGCATCAAGGGTTCCCTGGCAATAAGCATCAACATATTCTGGTGTATGAACTAATTCGATGATTTCTTGTGGAGGTTTTGTTGGTGCATAAAATTGTTCGGGTTTTGCGACTCCATCTGCTAATAACATCTCATATAGCATCCGAAATTTTTGCATGGGGAAACGATGTCCTTCGGGTAAAGGGACAACATAATCGGGATGATAAATAATCGGTAAGTCCATATTGATGAATTTGCTAATGCATTAAATAGTACTCATGATTTATTTCTGCAATAAAATTTAATAGTTAATTAGAGATTTAGATGGCAAAACAGAATAAAGCCTTATCTTTTCTCTCTTCAGATATGAAACTCCCAAATGGTCCCCAAAGTCCAGCAATTGTGCAAATGCTTCAGTGGATTGCAACTCCAATGTCATTTATGGAAGCTTGTGCAAAACGTTATGGGGATATTTTTACACTAAACTTAATTATACCAATTGTTATTGTTAGCAATCCCCAAGCTTTACAGCAGATATTAACTAGCGATACGAAGGAATTTGCAGCACCTAGCGATTGGAATAAGCAGTTTGAAACTTTGCTGGGTAAGAATTCTTTGATTATGTTATCTGGGGAAGCGCACAAGCGGCAAAGGCAATTATTAACGCCTGCATTTCATGGCGAAATGATGCAAACTCATGCTAATACTATTCGTAATATTACTGAAAACTTAATTCGAGATTGGCAGGTTGATGAGAGTTTTTCCACGCAGGATTCCTCCGGAACGCAATTGCGAACGCAAATGCAAGTGATTACATTACGGGTGATAATGCAAGCAGTGTTTGGGTTGTATGAAGGCGATCGCGCTAAGGAACTCGAACGAATTATTGGTGTAATGATGGATTCTGGTGCTAATTCACCTTTACGGGCGCTATTTTTATATTATCCAGCATTACAGCGCGATTTAGGCAAGTTGACACCTTGGGGTACTTTTTTGCGTCGTCGCGAATATGTGAATGAGTTGATATATGCGGAAATTGCGGAACGTCGGCAGAATTTTGATGCTTCAAGAACTGATATTTTAAGTTTACTCATAGCTGCGCGGGATGAGAATGGTGAGGTAATGAGCGATGAGGAACTGCGGGATGAGTTAATGACTTTATTAACTGCTGGACATGAAACGACTGCGACAGCTTTGACTTGGGCTTTATATTGGATACATAAGTTTCCTTCTGTGCGTTATAAGCTATTAGAAGAGTTGCGGAGTTTGGGTAATGAATTTGATATTAATGCGATTAATAAATTGCCTTATCTCAATGCGGTTTGTAATGAGACTTTACGGATTTATCCTGTGGGGATGCTGACATTTCCGAGAGAGGTAAAAGAAGCTGTAAATTTATGTGGTTATGATTTGGAACCGGGTACTGTTTTGATGGGTTCGATTTATCTAACTCACCAACGAGAAGATATTTATACGGAAGCGAAGATATTTAATCCGGAGAGATTTTTGGAAAGGCAGTTTTCACCCTATGAGTTTTTACCTTTTGGTGGTGGTGTTAGACGTTGTATTGGGAATGTATTTGCTTTATTTGAAATGAAAATTGTTTTGACAACAATTCTTTCGCAATTGGATTTAGAATTAGTAACGAAGCAAGATGTAAAACCGCAGCGACGTGGGTTAGTAACGGGACCAAATCAGGAGATTTATTTAATTGTAAAAAGGAAAATGGTGGAGAATTCAAGTTTGTAAGTTGGAAAATTTTAACAATAACAAATTTATAGGGCAGGAGTCGAAATTAAGGTTGAAATTAGGAGTTATAGATTGACGATAAATGCTAAATATGAATCGTCAAAAAAACCTATTTCGTGGGGGTTTAGTAATGCGCTTTACCCCTACTACGAAAAGGTTGTTATCTACCATCAAATTAGCAACATCAATCAAAATTACGAGCGGTTTTTACAGTGCGTAAGTCATATAAATTAAATGGAGGATTAAATGTGGAATAGTTTAATTATTATAAATTTGCTTTTGCTGTTGCACGTACAATTCGATTTGCATCTTCTGTAAGTTTTTCTCGGATATGTTGAGGAGTATTTGGATTTTGAGCGACAGCATATCTTTCTCTCCAATCTAAGGAAGAGGAATGCTTACATAGAAAATGGCTCGGTGCAATTGGATGTAATAGTAAGTATAGTTTTGGTATGCTTGGTGTGGCTGATTTTACGAACTTAGCCAAAAGTTTTCCTGCTAGTTGCGGGTTTCGTTGCAGAATATTTGCGATAGCGACTGTAGAAGTTTTCCCAAATTTTTCATTATGCTTCCATAAGTTGCTTAGGGTTGATATTGGTGTTTTTAGGTTTTTAGCAACTGCGATTGTAACTTCGTTGCTTGTAGATTTGGCACATGTAACTAAAATTTGTGAAGTTATTTCTGGATGTTGGATTATTTTGAGTAATAGAGATGTTGATAAATATTTAGGTTCGGCATTTGATAAGGTGTTTAGTATCTCTGAATCTGTATTAGGGTGTTTAATTAGAGATTCGCGAATAAATAACCAAGGACTATTTGCAAGTTCGCTAAGGATGGTTTTTGTGCTTTCGATATTGTTTACTTTTTGCCATTCCTTTTTATAGCTTTGATTCGTTTTGAGGTTATTTTTGTGATGCGTTTTGAGGTTATTTTTGTGTTGCTGATAAAGAGTATATTTTTGGATAGCTAATTTATACTGATTATAAAGAAAGATTATACATAAAAATATTATAGAAAAGCAGTAACTAAATAAAGCGATTAATCTTATGAGTACATTTACAAATTGTGCAAATAATCCGAAAAATATCATTTGTAAGGTAATCGCAAGCAGTATTTTTGTGATTTCTAAAGGTGTGACAAGTAGTATTAAAAGAAAAATTTGAACTTTTCTGATTTTGAGAATTTTTAAGATACCTGTAAATATGAGATTAATTAAAGGTATATATTTTTTAATCCGAGTAAATTTAGGGATTATGTGGAGTTTACTAAGCAATTTTTCCTGCTGAGGATTATTATCTAAAAATTTGCCACTCCTAATTGCAGATAATGCAGCTTCATCCCATCCTTTAGCCATTTCTCCAGCTATCTTCACATGTAAAGATGCAGCTTCAACTGCTTGAAGAATAAGGATATGATTAGGTGATATATTCTGCTTAGATGCCCGACTTAATATCTGATTTAAGATATGATTAGGTGATAGATTCTGCTGGGATGCCCGACTTAATATCTGATTTAAGATATGTTTTGAAGCTTGTGGATTAGTCGCGATCGCAATTAACAAAGAATCATAATTGGCTCGATTATTTATCACCCAGTCGATAAAACTATTGGGTACAATTGGAGATTTTAAGAAGCTTTCTAGAGTTTGTAGAGGAATATTTTCTAATAAATTTAGATTTTCTAAAAGTAAAATCGGAAATATTGGATTGTTCAATACCTCTTCTGGAAAATCTTTCCCTAAGCTGAATAAAATATGGGTTGAGGTGTTGGGATTACTTGCAACTGCTATTTTTATTCCTATATCTTTTCGTCTTGATAATTCCTGTAATAATTGCGGTGGTGTCACAACATTGGCAGCAACAATGCGTGCTAACTCAATATGAGTATTCGCTAACTCTGTTAAACGTTGGGGTGAAGTTGTTTCGCTAGCAGCTTCGCTAATTGTAGTTGGATTCAGCATTGAAATCAAATATAGTCTTCAAAAGTACAGCAGTCAGAAGGAAAACAGCTTTATATATGGCTTTTGGATTGTTTGAATGTACCTCATATAAATGCAATCTGCTGTATGAATACAAGTTAATTGGGACACAAATCGGAAAATAGTTACGATCGCATTTGCCAATTTTGAACAATTATATTTGATTTATCTAAATTATTTTGTGCAGCAATTCTGATTGATTCGTAGCTATCCTTTCGTAATAGTTGAAGTACGCTGATGGGAGTACGGGGATTTTTAGCGATGCTCAGACGAATTATGTATTCTTTATTCTGAGATAATGCAATTAAATATTCTAAGGGAATTCTAATATCATTTAAAACAGCAAGACGCACACCTTCATCGCGATCGCTGATTAAATTGCATAATACTTGATTGGGTGTACTCTTGTTTTTAACAATTTTAATTCTAACATCACGATTGCGGTCGGAAGCTAATATCTCTAATATATGGACTGGGGTGAATGAACTTGCAGCTAAATTTACACGAATATCTTTATTTTCATGTTGAACTGCCCATTTTAAAAAGAATAATGGTAATCCTTGATAATGAAAGATATTTTTATTTTGCTTGTATAGTATGTCTAAAAATTGCGGATTTTCTAAAATTAATAAATCTAAAGCTGGGTTTTTAAAAATTTGAGTCGGATATTGTGTAAACAGTTTTACTAGTATATTTGGTGGTGTGTTGGGGTTTACTGCAATTGCTTGAAGAATAATTGTTTTGTTACTTTTTGCTAGTTCACAAAGTCTTTCTGCTGTTGTAGTCGAATTTAATGCTTCTTGTTCGGGTGTAAGTTGCATAATTGATAATTGTTTTCGCTCCTCTAAACGTAATGTTTAAGCTAAACTATGCTTACAATCTAATTTTCTATAACTTTTATATAATATCCGCTAAATTCAAGCTAAATTCAATAAGATTCAATTAAACAAAACATACCTAAATAAAAAGATTTTCCTACTGCTCGTCACATTTGCTAAGAATTCTGTTTTAGAAAAGTAAAGATACTTCATTTAAGCGTCTCTACTTGATTAGGAATTTATACAGCAGTTAGAAGTAAAACAGCTTTATATAGGATTCCTATTTAAATTTTGAACGTATGCTGAGTCTCAAAAGCTTACGGTATAAGCTTAAAGCCTAAAAACTCATTCAGAAATCAAACCGGATTCCTATATATGGCTTTTCGATTGTTTGACTGTACCTCATATAATTACAATTTCCTGTAAGTTTTAATTTATAATTGATACAGTAAATTCCAAGTTCCGGAAGTCAGTACAACATAAAAACCGCAGATGTAGCTTGCTTTCCCGTAGGAATACGCGGATATACTATAGTAAAGTGTGTAATATTAAATGCCTATTATTGAACTCTTCTCTCGCAGTTGCACGAACAATTTTATTTGCATCTCGTGTCAGGTACTCGCGAATATGAGGTGGAGTATTGGGATTCTTACTGATTGCATATCTTTCTAACCAAGAAGAAGAACGAAAATGCTTTTTTAACAAACTTATAGGTGCTAAAGGGTGTAACAAGACAAAGAAGCGTGATAGAGATTGGTACGAGTGAAAATATTGTCCAAAATACAAACTAGCTCGCTCTGGATAACGTGCGATCGCATTTTTCATCGCGGCAATATGTATCGAATTTTCTAATAAGCTATTACGTAGTAAATCTTCTAAAATATTAATTGGTGTATTGATATTTTGAGCAATAGCAATCTTTACAGCCGAATTTTTGTCTTTTGCTAATTTTTCTAATAAGGTGGCAGGAGTATAATTATTCTTGGTATTGACCGGTTTTTTACTTATGTTCATAACCCCATCCCCATCGTCAAGTAACATCGCGGTATCTGGATGTAATGCCACAGCTTCACGAATCAAAACCCATTTACTAGCACTCAATTTCATCAATTTTTCTGCTGTAGTACCTGAATTGTGTACCGCTTCCCATTCCCGCAAAAACTCTCTCAACCCGTCATTTTCCCACTTTTTTGTGGTTCGTAAAAAATTTTCTAACGCGATACGTCGAACTTCTGGATGCTTATCCTGCAATAGCTTTTCAAACAAACTAACATCCACATCCAAATTGGGGTTTTGTGACAACAACCGACGCAAGCGAAACGAAGAACTAGCTGTAAATTTATGTAAAACGGAAACAGGAACATTCGGATGTCGTAGTAATGCAATCTTGATATCGAGTTTACTAATTTCCGCACATTTTTCTAAAACATTGCCAGGAATAGCAGGATTTAATGCTAGTTGTTGATATAAATTTTTAGCCGCTAATTGAGTAACTTCATAACCATCTTTTAATACTAATTCGATTAAAACTGGAATAGGTGTTTGTGGATTACTAGCAACAACATAGTCATCATCAATGACTTGTGAAACAAAATTATTTTGACTATTAGACTGATTAAATGATTGTTTGTATTCGAGAGTTTTACCCGCTTGTAAACTCACCCGCACAAATTTATCAGCAGTCAAAGAAGTTAAAATATGATTGGGAGTGCTGAAATTTTCTGCGATAGAATAACGTACCGCGATCGCATCATCTAAAGCCAACTTGATTGAAACTGAAATTGGCACATTGGGATTGCGAGCAACACACTGACGCACACTACTATCAGAATCTGAAGCTAACTGTAATAATATAGCCTCCGTTGCTCGCGGATTTCGTGCCACATGCTTGCGAACATAAGCATCTTTATCATTAGCCAAATACGCAAGTACTTCCACAGGTGTTTTCGCATTTTCCACCACACCAACCCGCACATAATAGTCAGCATCCCGTACCAACAATTCTAAAATTGCTGAGGTAATATGAGGATGTTTAGCAATTTCCCGACGTAAATCTGTTTTTTTGTCTTGCAACAAACGTACCAACAACGATGCAGGAGTCTTTGGATTTCTGGCAATTTGCCGACGTACCCCCAAGCGTTTATCCAATACCAGTTCTTCCAATACCTGCATCGGAACATTGGGATTTAGTGCCACAGCTGCGCGAATTTCCCAGGATTTTGCAGTTGCGAGTTGAATTAATAGCTCTGGTGCAGTGTTACCATGACTAGCGATACCGAGAAGCGTCTGTTCCCAATCCCTTGTAGCCATTTCGCTTAACTTGGCAGTGGAAGTATGGGGATTTGCGATCGCGACTTCATACTCATGAAATATTTGAAAAATGGCATTAGGAGTACTGGGATTTTGAAAAACCGTGCGACGTACCCAACCATCGCGATCGCCTGCAAGTTTTTCTAAAATATGCACAGGTGTATTAATATTACCAGCTATAGCAATCAAAATTTTCTTAATTAAAGTCTTGGGATTTTGCCAAATTGCTGCGATCGTCTGGGCTGGAGTGTCATAGTGACGGGCAATCTGGGCTAAACTATTGCGATGTAGAGATGGTAAAAAACTATCGGGAATTACACCCATTTGCCACAAACTGGTTTCACAAAACTGCTCTTCGTGGATACAATCTTTAAAAAGTTGCCGCTTTTGCAAAATTGACAACACAAAATCATCCCATCCTGCTGTCATTTCTCCAGCCCAATTCACATGCAATTTTGCCACATTAGGAACTCGTGAAGTTACCCAATGCTTACTCGCTTCCGCAATCAGCTTTTGTAAATCCAATTTACTAGTTTTTGGATTCATAGCCACAGCATACATAATATTTGCCCGTCTACTAGTAAGTGCCCATTGCACAAACGCATCGGGGATATTTGCCAATTTCAACAAACTAACCTGTGTTTCTTCGGGTATTTCTGTTAGCAGCAAATTGGGATTTTCGAGTAACAGCAGCGAAAAAACTGGATTTTCCAGCAACTCTTCCGGAAATTCTGCCCCCATTGGCAATAATACATCAGTTGGAGTATTCGGATTACTAGTAACAGCTTTGCGAATTTCCCCATCATCGCTATAACTTAATTCCTGTAGTAATTCAGGTGTAGCGCTAATATTTGCAGCGACAACTCGTCCTAATTCTACATTCATCCGGGCTAATTCTTCTAAACGTTGATGTGAAGTAGTTTCGCTTGCTGCTTCTTGTACAAGTGTAAGTAATCTTGAAGAATTAACCATAGCGAAAAAAGATGAATAAGAGCAATCAGTTATTATTAAACTGTCATATTTTTATCTAAATCACCTTTGTGTTTTCACTGAAATAATTGTCTTTCCGGATAGATAAATATTTTCCTCATGCAGAGAGAACTTGCCGGGAGATTGATTCTTCCGGCAAAGTTCGGACAGAGAGAACTTGCCGGGAGATTGATTCTTCCGGCAAAGTTCGGACAGAGAGAACTTGCCGGAGAGAAGTTTGTGGGGACGGTCTCCGTCCACAAAACTTCGGGGAGATTGATTCTTCTGGCAAAGTTCGGACAGAGAAGGGGTTCTATTACATGTCAATACAGTACTGCTCCGCAGTAGACGCGCTAGCGCAAGCTACAGTTAAGGTATTTCTTTATTCTCTCTGCGTCCTCCGTGTCTTGGCGGTTCATTACAAAATAAAAGATTTTTAGTCTTAACTAAACCGTATTGTATTATATGCTTGTCAATATCTCTACTCTACGCCTCTGGGTGATAATATAATTTTTAAAAAGGGTTTTCCTCATCATCAAAATAGTAATCCTCCAATTTTTGCCGTAATTGCAAAGCCGCAACAAATGCGATCGCATCATTTTCATCTTCAGTTAATATTTTCAATGCACTTTTAGAAATATTCGGATTTTTTGCCACAGTCAGACGAATTGCTGCAACTTTATCATCAACTAATTTAGTTAAAAGATTCTGTGGAGTATGCTGATTTTCTGCAACACAAATGCGAATCTTTCTATCTAGATGATTTACAGCCCAATCAAAAAATACTAAAGGTAACTTGATTTGACGAATAATATTTATATCCAGTGCAATTAAACCTTTAACTATATTTTCTAACGTCTCCGAAGACAGACAGGAATTTTCCACCGCAGCAAGTCTCACCATTCCCGATTTATCTCTAGCTAATATTTCCAAAGTAGTAATCGGAGTATTTTCATTTGCTGCAACCTTCCTGCGAATATCAGAATCCTCATCCTCAGCAAGCTTCCCCAAACATTCAGAGGAAGTACAAGGATTCTCCGCAACTGAAATCCGAATATTTTTGTTTTTATCTATTGCTAATTGTCCTAAAGAATGACTCGGTGTTTTGTGGTTCTCTGCCACTTTCTGACGAACATCATCATTCTCATCTGCCGCTAAAAAAGCTAATAAATGCCTGGGTGTTTGCGTACTACTAGCAACAGACTCACGAATCGACTCCTTGGGATGACGCGATGCCCATTCAACAAAAAATAAAGGTAATTCATCATTAAATACAAACGGATTATTACTTACTAATTCATTAAAAAAGTCAGGATTTTCTAATAGAATTAACTCTAATGCCGGATTATGCAAAACATGGGCTGGAAATTCATAAAAATACTCGACTAAAATATCCGGAGGTGTATTTGGATTCCGTGCGATCGCATTACGGATTGCTTTATTCCCCTTCCGCGAAATTTCCCGCAAACGTTCCGTTGGGGTATTTTCATCCAAAGCTTCTTCTAAAAAATTATTATTGTGATTACTCATAATTTGGGAACATATATATTAAGTATATCGAGCCAAATATCCCCTAATTCTTTTATCCCCAACTTCTCTATAAAATCGAGGATAGGGTTGAAATGGTTAAATTTAGCTAGTTATATTTATATAATTCCCAAATCTTGTCCCTAGACACTCAGTAACCGTACTGTTTCCCCAAATGGAAACTTCTCCAACTCCAAACCACCAGATGTAACTACCCATAACGTCGGTAATTCTGGAGTATTCACGGGGAATTCACCATACCCATCCGTTAAATAAACACATACACCCTGACTCTGCCCATCCCAGCGATCGCGTACTTTCTCAAAGAAGGGCACAAACGAAGTACCACCACCACCTTGAGGCTGTGGTAATGCACTATTAGCATCGAGTTCATAGGGTCCATAAACATCGGCATCTATGTAATATAATTCACAATGAATGTGTGGATAAGAACGTAAAATACCACCAACTTCACCAAGAAACATTTGCAGTTCCCCAACATCAATCGAACCGCTAGTATCGATCGCAATGTAAACCATCACAGATTCACCTTGGAGCGTTTCCAAATACAAACCACGTCCAATAAATCGACGGTCAAATCCGGTAAAATCAGTAGGTGTCTGGACTAAATAGCGCCATAAATAAGAACGCCAATCGATTTGTGGTGATGTCACCGCACCCAATTCGCGATCGATACCTGTGGGAAGTTGACCTTGATTGGCAGTACGGGCAATAACTGCTGCTTGTTGTAGTGCATTTCGCCAATGTGCTTCTAAGGCAGCTTTTCGCGCTTCCGATAAGCTATCTTCCCCATCACCTAAAGAATCACCAGGACTATCGAGTAAATCATCATTACCCGAATCTTCCCATAAAGATTTATATTTTTCGATATCTTTTAATAAAATTTCGTAGATTTCTTCCACACTTTCGTGTTCGATTTGCTCATCACGCAAAGCACCTGCGGGTAACTCAAAAGCACCTTGCTGCATAATAATCCCATTGGTGACAATATCTGCGGCAAAATTCCATAATTGAGCATCCCGTACACCTCTTCTAGGTACGTGGAGTAAGGCAGCATGGAGAACCTCATGCAGCAACAATCCATCTTGTTGGGCAGGAGTTAATGAAACTAAAAACTCTGGATTGAAGTAAACATTTCTGCCATCGGTTGCAGCAGTGTGATGGGATTCGGTAGGAATAAAGCGAGCAAATAATGCCAAAGTTGCGAAGAAAGGAGATTTCATTCGCAGACGCAGAAGGGAAGCACTAATTATTTTTTGAAATTCCATAAATCACAACCCAACAAGTTGTTGAAAATCCTTCATAAACTTCTGCAAATTCACATCTTTCTGCACCAATTTTGCTAAAACTCCCATTTGTCCGCGACTTCGCATCACCCTAAATAAATCCGTCGCAAATAACTGCACCCATTCTGCCGTTGCTTTGTCACTCAACCAAGTAAAAGCATTATATGCTTGGTTCGCATCTTGGGCACGTACCGTTAAACCGATCGCAGTTGCATATCTAACACTTGGTTCCTTGGGAAAAGCTATTTTCTCTCCTTTCCCTTCTAAAATTGGTATGAGGTTAGGCAGTGCTTCATACAGGGCAATAAATGCGATAAATTCAGCCGTTGCCCCCGTACCCACCGCAGGAGCAATATCAAGTCCAGCATAATGCAAAGCACTTGCCATCTCCCAAGAACGGGGTGTAGGGAATGCGGGTTGTTGGGGGTCAATTTTATGTAGTAATGTGGAACGGAAGGAAAGAAAAGCGATAATTTGCTCGTGTAAACCCTTTTCTAATGCGTATGTTTTAAAACTTTCAAAATCAGATTGAACTTCCAAATGCAAAAATCGATTCGCTAAAGGTGATGGCATATCAAAGACTGCTGCTCTATCTTCTTTGCGGTTCCCAGCAGCCCAAACAAACCATCCTTCCGGGACAATATAACTACCAACCCTTCGATCTAAAATCAACTGCTGTGCAACACCCTGCATCGCTGGTGGTGCCATATTTAATTCATCAAGGAATAAAATGCCCTTGCCATGATGGGGAAGAAATTCCGGTGGAAACCACTTAGAAATGCCATTTTCGGCAACAGGTAAACCCCGCAAATCGGTTGGTGCTAGTTGCGACAAACGCACATCAACAAAATCCATTTCATGTTCTTTGGTAATTTGCCCAACGATGCTAGATTTCCCAATTCCAGGAGGTCCCCAAATCATTGTACTGATTTGCAGATTTTTAGCAATCAAATGGTTTAAATAGGTCTTCAGTTCGTTGGGAGTCATGGGATTTTAGATTTTGGATTTTAGATTTTGGATTGTAGAGACGTTCCGGTGGAACGTCTTGACTTTTTGTTTTATTATTATTATTCCCAATGATTCAATAAAAATGCGCGATCGCTCGACTTACGATTCAAAGGAACGATCGCGTTTTTCAATTGTCCTCAACGCTGCATCCTGAATCTCTAGATTGCGATCGCTAGTTAACTGCATTAGCATCTCCACTGGTGTGTGGGGATGTTTAGCTGCATAAATTCGCTCCGACTCAATCCCACTTGTCCCTAACATACACAGTAACTTGTGCTGCATTGGCAGCGAAGTATTAGGATGTGCTAGCAATAGCCAGTTAAATCCCGACGAGCGCATCAAATATTCCAGTACTAGCGCTGGAGTATTCGGATTTTGAGCAACAAAAGTACTACATTGCCAATCCTGTGCCAAAAATTCGAGAATATTAGCCGATGTCTTCGGATTACTCGCAACCGCTTGACGAACGGCAATTTGAGCATCTTTTGCAAATTTTTCGAGAATGTAACCTGGTGTAATCGGGTTATAAGCTAATGCTTCACGGACTTTTGCTGATGCATCCCCTGCCAACTGTTCGATTATTTCCAGAGAAATATTCGGATTTTGAGCAATAAATAAACGCAATTCGGGTCGTTTTCGCACCCATACTATCAAAATCTCAGTGGGAGTTTGGGGATGTTTCGCTACATACTTCCGAACAGATAAGCGCTCATCCATTGCTAAACGCCACAATATTTGTTGTAATAATTTAGTTGTAGCATTCGGATGTTGGGCAATTAAAATATCCTGGGAATGAGTTTTCGCCACACTTTCTAATACCGATGCTGTCGCACTCGGATTTGTTGCGATCGCCTTTAATACCTCTTCTTCCCCATCTTCCACCAATTCCACAAGTAAATCTGCTGGTGTACTCGGATTTTCTGCCACATATTGACGCAATTCCCCAATTGTCACGGCTTTATCGAGCAAAGATTGGGGTACATTCGGATGTCTAACCACCATTTGTCGTACCCGCAATTCGGGATGATTTGCTAACTCCATGAGAACATCAGCACCAATCGCTAAATTTTCTGCCAGCGAATTAGTAGCGTGCATCTGGAAATCCCCAGCTAACTCAACAATTATCGAAATGGGCAAGTCAGCACGCTGGGAAATCGTTTGTTTAATCTTGCGATCGCACTTTTTTAGCAACCCCCAAATAACCTGTATCGGAGTATGGGGATTTTTCGCCAGTTTGAGATAAATTTCTTGTTGAAAATTCGGATTTGCTTCCCTAACTATCGCCAATTTCGCCAAAATATTCGCAGAAGTTGCCGGATTTTTCGCTAAAGACAAACGTACCGCGATCGCGCTATATTCCACAAGCAGAGAAAGTACCCGTTCCGACACATTTTCACGTTTAATAATAGACAATCCCAAAGGTGTATCCTTCGGGTTACGACGTACCATCTCTTCCAAAGCACGATCCGAAGTATTTGGATGTTTTGCCACCAAATATAAAATTTCCGGATTTGCATGATTTGCTGCACTTACCAAGAAGAAATCAGGCAATTCTGGCTGTTTGAGAAGATTTATTAGCGCATAGTAGGGAATATCTGCGACAAAATTCGGATTTTCCAATAATAGTAGGGAAAACACCGGATTACTCAAGAATTGCTGCGGACAAGTTTCTGCTAATTTCAGCAAAACCTCAGTTGGAGTATTCGGATTTGCCGCTACAGCTTCCCGAACTGCTGTATCATCGCTGACAGCAAGCTGACGTAATAACTCAGGCTCCACATTTGGATTTTCGGCAGTTCGTAAATTCGTCGCAGCTAAATTTTCTGGAGGTGTAGCAATATCCTTAGACTGTTCCTCAGGAGCTTGGTGCATTGTCCTCTGTGTTGCGAATTAAGTTGCCGTTAGCCAAACACGTATCTGCTCAGGTGTATTATTTTACTAGCATTCACCACTTAACCGCGAGTGACAGGTGTTACAAACTTATTCAATATTTATTTTATTCTCTCTGCGTTCTCCGTGTCTTGGCGGTTATCATCTTAAATATTTATCTGCAACTTTTACCAGATTCAATTACCTTAAGAAAAGTAAAGCAATGCTTTATCTTGTTTGCCAAGAAACAGCCAGGTAAGATGTTGAAACAAGTAAAACCACACCCTAAAGCCACTTGGGTTAACAAAATCTCGGAAGTACCGCAAGTAGCTTGGGATGCTTTAGCAATGCCATTAAAAACCCCATTTTTAGAATGGAAGTGGTTGCATAATTTAGAGATTTCTGGTAGTGCAACTGCCCCTAATGGCTGGCTACCAAATCATCTCACAATTTGGCGAGATAATACCCTGATTGCAGCTGCGGCAATGTACCTCAAAGGTCACAGCCAAGGTGAGTTTGTATTTGACCATCAATGGGCAGATTTAGCACAGCGCATTGGGATTGAATATTACCCGAAGCTGTTGGGGATGACACCCTTTACCCCTGCGGAGGGATATCGATTTTTGATTGCAGCAAATGAAGACGAAGATGAAATTACCGCCTTAATGGTGCATGAAATCGACAGCTTTTGTAAAAAGCACCGGATAGCAACCTGCAATTTTTTATACGTTGACCCAGAATGGAAACCCACAATCGAACGACATGGTTTTACTGGTTGGTTACACCACAGTTATGTTTGGCAAAACCTGGGATTTAGTAATTTTGATGATTATTTAGGGGTATTTAATGCCAACCAGCGTCGCAACATCAAACGCGAACGTAAAGCAGTCGAAAAAGTTGGTTTACGCTTACAACCAGTAACAGGCGACGAAATTCCCCAATCATTATTACCCTTAATGTATGATTTCTATGCCGACACCTGCGATAAATTTGGTTGGTGGGGTAGTAAATATTTAACAAAACAATTTTTTGAATTATTGCATATAAACTATCGCGATCGCGTCCTGCTGATGCCTGCCTATAGCGAACAAGATAACCATCAACCCGTAGGTATGTCGTTCTGCCTGTACAAGAGCGATCGCTTATATGGACGTTACTGGGGTAGTTTTCAAGAAATAGACTGTCTCCATTTTGATGCTTGTTATTATTCACCCATTGAATGGGGTATTAACAACGGGATTCAATTATTTGACCCTGGTGCTGGTGGTCGTCATAAAAAGCGTCGCGGTTTTCCGGCAATGCCTAATTACAGTTTACATCGCTTTTACAATCCTCGATTAAAGCAGATTTTGCTTCCCTATATCAGCGAAGTCAATATCCTCGAACAACGGGAAATCGATGCAATTAACGCGGAATTACCATTCAAAGAAGGAAATCAATAAGATACCGTAGGGGTGGGGTTTCCCCGCCCTTCTTTATGAATGATAGAATTGATAAATATATCAGTTGGATATTGTATTTTCTGGATACAGATAAAAATAAAGGTAAAGAATAATGGTTTTTAATGCAATAAAATAAGGGTAAACAAGAATAATTAATGCAATAGAATAAGAGTAAAAAATGATGATTTTTAATGCGATAAAATAAGGGTAAAGAAGAATGGTTTTTAATGCAATAGAATAAGGGTAAAAAATAATAATTAATGCAATAGAATAAGGGTAAACAAGAATAATTAATGCAATAAAATAAGGGCAAACAAGAATAATTAATGCAATAAAATAAGGGTAAAAAAGAATAATTAATGCAATAAATAAGGGCAAACAACCGTTTGCCCCTACGGGATTATCAACTGCTAACTCCGATGAGAAACCTAAGCAAAACTGGAAAAATCTAAATTTGGGGGAATATCTTGGATACGTCCCGGACCAACAGCACGGATTGCCTCCCGTAGCGAAACATCACCCGTATAGATAGCACGTCCAACGATCGCACCTGTTACTCCTTGGTGTTCAAGTCCGAGTAAACTCAGTAAATCGGTGACAGAACTAACACCACCAGAAGCGATTATCGGGATATCAATTGTATTCGCAAGTTCACGCAGTGCTTCTAAATTTGGTCCTGCCAGGGTTCCATCCCGGTGAATATCAGTATAAATTATTGCCGATGCTCCGAATTCTTGCATTTGGATAGCAAGTTGGGTAGCTTGGACTTCGGAAGTCTCCAACCAACCACGGGTAGCAACTTTCCCATTCCGAGCATCAATACCGACAATAATTTGACTGGGGAACTCCTGACACAAAGCTTGAACTAACTGAGGTTGTTCGACTGCCACAGTTCCTAAAATTGCCCAACGAACACCAATATCCAATAATTGTTTTACACTATCGCGATCGCGCAATCCTCCCCCAACTTCAACGGGAATTGATACCGCATTCGTAATTGCTGCGATCGCACCTAAGTTAGTCGGTTTACCTGCTTTTGCACCATCCAAATCGACTAAATGCAGTCGAGTTGCACCCTCATCTTGCCATTGTTTGGCGACCTCAACCGGATTTTCGTTAAATACTTGCGATTGGGCGTAATCACCCTGATATAGTCGTACACAGCGACCTTCGAGTAAATCAATTGCTGGAATAACTTCCATTTTTGCGTTCCTTAAATTTGGGAAAAGAGAATCAAACAAAATCCCACTTTCTTTGAGACTTTTGCAACTGAAGCAACTTTTCTAATTATTTTCCTTTAATCGTGCGACAAATAATTGCTCAACAAAAATCATTCACAAATAAAGTCGGGTAATTCCTCAATATCCAGGAAAATCTGACTTGTGTTTACACCGTAGGTAAATTGCTGAGAGGTTTTTTTAATTATGTTTGTAATTATAGTTGTGCGATCGCGTCAGCGAACCGTAGGTTTATCGCGTTGGCTACTTTGTGGAAATGGCGTTAATGTCAGAATTGGTCATGCGATCGCAATAAAAAATAGGCTGGATAGAACGTAATAGTTGTTGTTAAGTTCATATAAACCAATTTTCAATTTTTAGTTCGAGAAAATCAGCGTAGTCTGCCACATTGTTAGTAACAATAATCAAACCGTATTACGTCAATTTTAACTGATGTTCAAACCTATCACTTGGATTATTCTAATTGCTGGATAATGTCAGTTCTCCTGGCGATTTAACTGGAATATTTGAGGCTACAAACCCAGATACATCACGAGTAACAATCGCATCTACACCGTAAGCCAATGCACAAGCATATTGAACTGCATCCTCAAAATCTCGAAATTGCAATGCTAATGCATGTTCTAAAATTGCCCGATCTACTTTGCATATCTGTAAATCTGTAAGAATTTGAGTAATTGCATCTTCGGCTGCTGCCAACCCTACTGCTCTGCGAACAATATAGTAGATATTGGTAATTGTGGTTGCAGCAATAAAACCTTCAATCTCTCCAGCATCAATTAACTCGAACAGTTTCGCAGCATCTTTTATAAACGGTTCTCGCTCTTGTAAAAAATCAAGAACGACATTAGTATCAACTAAAACGCGCATTACTGATATTTCTGGGTAAGATAGGCAATATAATCTTCTTTGTAGTCGGCATCGTTCGAGATATTTGCGCTTTTTGCGATTCCTCGAAGTCTGGAGAGGTTTCTGGGTTTTCCCTCTGAATCTGTTTCTTGCTGTAAAGAGGTAAGAACAGCTTGTACTAATTGCCAACGTTCGGAAATTGGCAATTGTAAAACCTGTTTTTGTAGTTCTTGTAATGTCATCGGGGTTGAGTTTTCGTCACGAAATACTCCCTAATTATAAAATGTTGGGTTACGACGCATTAGAGATTATTAATTAAATTTACAGATAGTTGTTCGTTTAACCCAACCTATAAATCATTGCGATCGCACTAGCAGAGTGAGTAGATATTTTATTGTAGGTTGGGTGGAGTGTAGCTTGCTTCCCGGAGGATAACGCAACCCAAGATTTTAATTTCTATATTTAAGGCTCAAAGGACAGATGACGTTACCTTGGGACAAGCAAAAAGTGACAGACGCACGGAAGTAGAGGAAGTAGCAAGGGTATTTATTGAAGCGAATTGCTATAAACCCACTCGTGATTTCTATTCAGCAGTGCCAGGTATCGGATTTCGCCCATGTTGATTACAATGCTGTGGGTGAAGGAGAAACAACGCTTGCTGTGCGAGCATCCTCTGGAGGTGAAGGCTGTACAGGAGTTATATTTATACTTGCCCCACGCAAATCTTGTTTTCTCAACAGTTTAGGTGTCAAATGCTCTTGAATCCCTGCCATGCGGATGACTCGACAACCAAGTTTATATGCAAATTCAACGTCTCTTCCAGCCCCCATCCCATCGTAAAAACCAACAGCAAATTTAATGGCGGCTTTATCCCCAATTTGCTTGCTCATGCCGATCACATAATCAATATGTTGAGCAATGGCTTGAGCTTGAATCTCAGAATAGCAAGCATTAAGTAATACACACTTCACTTCATCTGCAAACAATTCAAATAATCCAGCTAATGCTTCTGCATCCACTAGCTTTGGTTGTCCGGTATTATCTTCAAAGATTAAACCCTCTTCCTCTGCACCATGTCCAGAAAAATGAATAATCTGGGGGTTGTAATTCAGAATAGAGCGGTGAATATCTATGTCGCGCACTGCTGATGCCGACTCTATCTCAAAGCTGTCGCGTTTTTTCGCTAGTCGTAACCCTTCCTTAATTTCACGAATCTCCTCATCCAAACGCAGTGGTTTCGTGCCTTTGGGATTCGCTGACAACACTAAGATTTTTTTGACTGGAATTTCATCGTTCATGGCATGGTTGTATTTATTTGCTAGTTATATTATTAAAATAATCAAGTAACAGTTCTAGCTTCAGCGATCGCCAAACTAAAAGCCGCCTGTCATTTTAACCTCCAAAGTCTCGTAATATACGCAGTGATAATCTACACATTCAAATTCTACAATTCCGGTCAGGAAAAAGATAGTCGAAATGCGATCGCAACAACTAAACCATTCATAGCAGGTTAGAGCTATTATTTTGTGCGATCGCAAATACTTGTATTGAATTAATTAGCCCAATAACTGTCGTACTAAAACCTTTATTTCCGGAAACGCGATCGGACTAATTTCCCCATCTAAAAGCGTTAATTCTTCACTATGATTTTCATCAATTGGGTTGCGTAAAACTTTAACGAGACGATTCTTTAAATCCACAACCCAATATTCCCTAATCCCAGCTTTGGCATAAAGCTTTCGTTTCGCATCTAAATCTTTGCCTAAACTGGTATTTGCATATTCAATCACCCAAAAAATATTTTCAGGATATGGGTGACGAGTGCGATAAAGTGCCCTCAATGATTGAACAATTACCAAATCTGGCTCTGGTTCCGAACTGGTTTCTGGTATTGTAATTGGCTTTGCATCACGAACAAGCGCCTTTTCCTCAAGTTGCGATCGCAGATAATCGGCAGCATCTGTACTCAATTGGGCATGTTCGGGTCCTTCTGGGGGCATTTCAACTATTTCTCCATTTAATAGTTCAACTTGACGACCAGAAATAAGACCAACTTCAATCATTCGGTGATAGTCTTCAAGCGTCCATCTGGCTATGGTGACGGTCATCTGTAATATTAACCTTCCTGACTTGAGAGCTTTATCTGTAATTTTAGTCTTTGCGTATTTGTTTTGTTGACATCCAGTTCCTAGAGGCAGAGCCTGGGAACAAGAAAAAAAGACGATAATTGCAATACGCTTTTAACGTTAAGCTTGGCTTATCGCAACGGTTGCTTCTGTGGATTATGACAGTTGTGCAAATTTATATAAGTTTAAACAATATCCGGAGCTAATTATTATTTAAATTATTGAAGCTTGATATATTAAGAATGTCAGGAAATTTTGATAAATCAAAAATGGGCATACGGGTTTATAATAGTTTCAGGATGCAGTATCCCAATAATCACTGAAGGCGTATGACTTTTACTATTTACGACTCTGGAAGTATTATTCTTGCGTTAATTTTTTACTGGGAAATAAGCTCAAAATTATTTTTGTAATCTAAACATTATTCGATAATTTTATTACGGTTGACAATTTAACTCTTTATAATAACTAATCGATTCATAGTTAGTTTTAGAAATAATATCTACTAGTTTTTGTAATTATAAAAACCTCATTGAGGTTTTTCCCGTATTTATATTGAGAAAAATTCGACTTTTTATTTCTATGTGGAGAAAATAAATATACTCAGTGAGAACGGCGTTAATCTATAGCTACGAATATTTGCACTGTTTTACCGATGACTTGAGAAAAATCATAACAATGGGTTAACGTCATTAGCGTAAAACGATCGCACCTAACATTTACCTAATGACGAATCAACCCTCCTCTACAATTCCAGCCTGTGCTTGGCAACGTCCCATCGGTTTAGGTTGGGAAAAACCCTACACCGTCCGCTACCCTAGTAATATTGATGATGGACCCTGGCACGGTATGCCCTTGGGTGGTTTTGGTGCAGGTTGTATTGGGCGATCGCATCGTGGGGATTTTAATTTTTGGCATATCGATGGTGGGGAACATGTGTTTCAAAATATCCCCGGTTGTCAATTTAGTGTCTTTGAATCCACCAGCAATTCATCCCAAGCTTACGCATTATCCACCGCAACACCCGAAAATGGCACTCTAACAGCTTGGAAATGGTATCCACCTAGCGAAAATTTAGCAGATAAAGAAGACAAAGTAACTCCCAACTCCCAATTCCTAACTCCTAACTCCTCACTCCTAACTTCCCAAACATCGGGAACTTACCACGCTCTATATCCCCGCAGTTGGTTTGTCTATGAAAATGTATTTCAAACCCAGCTAACCTGCGAGCAATTTTCACCAATTTGGGCAGATAACTACAAAGAAAGTAGCTACCCCGTCGCAGTATTCGTCTGGAAAGCCCACAACCCCACCAATGCACCTATCACCCTCAGCATCATGCTTACCTGGCAAAATATGGTGGGTTGGTTTACCAATGCTTCCAAATCCCCAGAAGTGAAAATTCGCGACGATGGCAGTCCAGTTTACGAATATCAACCCCGCCTGAATCAAAGTCAAGATAATTATAATTTTATAGTGGAAAACGCCGATAAAATCGGTAGCGTCATGGCACGAGATGGCATCATTTCCCCCCAAGAAGAAGGGCAAGGAGAATGGTGCATTGCCACTCGCAAACATCCCAGCGTTGAAATATTCCACCATACCCGATGGAATCCGGTAGGAACGGGAACTGATATTTGGGACAGCTTTGCAGAAGATGGTTCCCTGCCGAATATTTGCGATCGCACACCAGCAAACGAAAACCAACAAACTGGTTCCGCTTTAGCAGTGCGCTTCACCTTA
>JAAUPE010000285.1 GCA_012034595.1 Calothrix sp. CSU_2_0
TTGGATTTTGGATTTTAGATTCTGGATTCTGGATTCTGGATTCTGGATTCTGGATTCTGGATTTTAGATTCTGGATTCTGGATTCTGGATTCTGGATTCTGGATTTTGGATTTTAGGTTTTAGACTTTCATAATTATTGTAATAATTTCACCTCCAATATTGACTATCAGGATAAATGAGCTTTTAAATTCTTTACAAATTTATCTTTACAAATTTACAAACATTCAGATTTTTATTCTGATTTCTATATTCTGACATATTAACTACTAGCTTCGCTAAAATCCTCTAGAATCGAATCATCTTTTTCGGGGCAAAACTCCAGCGTCAAGCGTACTTTTCCTTTTCTCCAGTTATTCGCACGGAAACGTAATACCTCGCAATCAATACCCGTATCAAACAAAGATGATTCTGGGCTTTCTAAACAAACAAGTTCTTTGATTGCTTGTAGTAATTGAATAACTTTAAATGTGGTTGCAACCTCAAAACTTTCAAGTGTTTCCGAATTTACAGAAACAACTTCATAATGATGCAGTCTTTGAAATTCATTATCCATAAATTTTTCCTATAACTACATATATTTTTGATATGAATTAAGGAATTAGCTAAAAATAAAAGGAATTTTTAAGAATAAAAATATATACCACTAATTATGTATTAACCTCATGTTTTAATTTATGAGTAGTAATTATGAATACTATATTAGTAGGTTGGGTGGAGGCAGATGGTAAATTATTTAAATCACAATAAATGCTATATTATTGCGCCAGAACCTAACATTAAATATTATAGTTTTAGCGAGATAAACCCTATCTATGATTGAAAACTGGAGTATTTGCAAAGATATATTATGCAGCAACTGTTTTATCTCTTTCTTTCCCGAAAATAATACCAATTCAAATAATGATTACAACACATCCAACGGTAGAGACGTAGCAGTGCTAAGTCTCTACAAATATCTATCTGTCGCGTTGTTTTTTCAAATTGGTATAAGACAAAAATCTCAAAAAAATACCCCTCTCGGCAAATTGCAAAGAAGGGATAAAAAGGTAAAAATTTTAGAAAAACCAACCATAAGAATGTAAACCTTTACCTAAAAGATTCACACCCAAATAACAAATCCAAACAACGACAAAACCACTTGCAGCTAAAATCGCTGGACGACGACCTTGCCAACCCTTTGTAATCCGAGCATGGAGGTATGCTGTAAATATTAACCAAGTAATTAAAGCCCAAGTTTCTTTTGGATCCCAACTCCAATAGGAACCCCAAGCTTCATTTGCCCAGACTCCACCAGCAATAATCCCAATTGTTAATAAAGGAAAACCCAAACCAATAATTCGGTAGCTGATATTGTCTAAGGTTTCGGCAAGACTAAGACGTTGTGGTGATAAAGTCGCAGTAGATGCATTATCCGATGCCGATGCAGTCACAGATTGAGTACCCGCAGTGACTAAGTTGAGAACGGCAGTTTTACTATTGCCATTGCCATTACCATTGCCATTATTATTCACCTCAAATCTGACATAGCCGTTATTTTCGGCATTCTCTAACGAAGGTTCGGTGACAAGTTGACCAGCTTTATGCAGTTTGTAACCATTGGTGCGAAAACCTCCATTCCCAAACGAACTACCTTGGAGTTGAATATCTTGACCTTTTGTAACAATTAGAAATGCGATCGCAAGTAATGAACCAACCATCAAAGCCGAATAACTTAGCATCATCACGCTAACGTGCATCATCAACCAATTTGATTTGAGTGCGGGAACCAGTGGTTCGGCACTTTGCATCGACGATGGTAGCGTCAGTGCCGCAAAAGCAGTAATACCCATTGCCACAGGTGCAGTTACAACTCCCACTAAGCGACTGCGACTATTATTTTCGGCAATTAAGTGGACAGTTGTCATTCCCCAAGCCAAGAAAAATAATGACTCATACAAATTACTCAGGGGAAAATAACCCGCTTCAATCCATCTAGCACCCAACAAACAAGCTATACATAGATTTGCGATCGCCATTCCCGCAGTTCCCAAGGCAGGCAAAACGGGGAGATTCGGAAATGCAGCACCACACCAATAAACAAGCATGGTAATAAATAAAACTGCAAATGCAGCATTGTCCAGCCAGTTCTGAAGAACAACCAGATTGACAAAGCTCATAAAATATTCTCCCCATTCAATTCTTAAATATTATTAATTTTGTCATGCTTCGATCCTACCTGATTAAGGGAAGGAAGGAGACTAGGCATGGGAAAATTAGAAATCTAATTTCCTTCCCTGATTTACGGGGAAGGTTAGGGTGAGGTTCTATATTCAATTCAGATTTTAAGCCATTCCCAATACCCAATGACGCAACTTTGCTCAACAAGGGGTAGATGCGTTCGTGCAGCGTGTCGCTTTGCGACTTAGCGGCTTCTGAAAGTACCCCCGCACGCAAGTTGCTCCCCAATACCCAATGCCCAATACCCAATACCCAATACCCAATACCCAATACCCAATGCCCAATGCCCTATTTTTCCAACTTCTTCAACGATAGAAAAATGTCGTAGCGGGCACTGCGATTATCGCTAACTGCACTAGTCATGCCAATAGAGTGGGTTGACGATAATATTGCTGGCTGGTTGGGAAATAAAAGTGGTAGGGGAAAATTTTTCTGGATACCATCGACATCTAAATAAAATTGTCCGTTCGTGGGATTTAGTTCTGATGGTAAGGTTTTCTGAAATTTCGCAGCATTTGACAACGAATTACCCGAATTGCTGATTATTTTTTCAGTAATTGGAGCGCCAATTGTCAAAAATGTGACTTTATCATCTAACCAGCCATGACTTGCTGTGAGGGTTCCAAAGGGTCCAATCCAATTAGTGACTAACTTCCCCGAAATATTTTTTTCTTCGATACGGAATTGATACTGACTCCGCATGACTTCATCTAACTCTTTTAGGGATGCTTCGGCACGGTTTTTGTTGCTTACTTTGACCATAAACATCAAAGCTGCTCGGAAACTCTCGTCTGCACCTGCTTTTGATACGACTGGAACCACCGATAGCGAATATTCATTACCCATCCAACTAAGCAAATCCCGCTCCAAATCCATGTTAGTCAAGGATTTAAAATCAGTACGCAATTTTTCTGGTGCTAATGGGGACAGTGGGTTTCCTTGGGATGTGGAAACATAATCAGCCCAAGTCCGTTGTAAGTTTCCACCTGAAAGCATCATCAGGGTTTCGGCTGGTATGCGTTTTTGCATTTCACCTGCATTATTTTCTACCGCAAGTGTTCGCTGGCTGTTGGGATTGAGCCAGGAAACTCCTTTGACTCGAATACCTTCATTTTCTAAAGTAATTGTCCCTGCTAATCCTTGATTATTTTGCAGTTGTGTCAACACTTGGGCAGGTAGCTGTCGGTTAGGTGCTGCGCTGGCTATTTTGGCGCTGATGGGCACATTAATATAAAATTGGGCGAAAGGTTGATAGTTGGCTATTTTGGGAAAATTATCTGCTAAACCGGGTACTTTTGCGAGGGATGTTTTTGCTGTGTAAGCATCGATCGCTTTTTCTGTGGCTTTGGGACTGTCGGTAATAATAACAAATTTATTATCGATAACGGTTGCAGAAAATTTGTCCCCGGTGCTAATGTCGCTTTCTTTAATTAAAACACCTTGATAAGTGCGATATGCCGAAGGCATTAAGCTCCGCTTATCGCGCCAATTTCCACCTTTAGGTGCTTTGATTTGGGTTAAAATACCTTTGGCATTTTCGGGATTTTTGATTGGTAATACCATCACCATTTGCTGAGTGTTGGCTACTTTCCCGTCGGTAGCAACAGGTTTGGATGGTGGTTTGATTGCGTCAGGTGCGAGAACTGCTAAAGTGACCTCTTCTCCCACCCAAGGTTGGATATCCTTTTGAAAATCGTAACCGTTGTTAGCCAGAAAGCGATCGCGTAATTGGACTAAATTCCGATCGAGTTCGGTTTGAAGTTCCTTAGTGCCAAACTCACGCAACCGTTTCCACTGTTTGGAATCGGTTGTTAGAGAAACCGTAAACAGCGCATCTTGAGGAATTACGTTTGCAGCAGTCGGTAAATCCCTGGATAATGGTTTACCTTGAGTGATAAACCAGTATGCAGCGATACCACCAGTAACTAAGACCCCAGTAGTCGAAAGCGTCAGTACAAGGGACGGTTTTTTCTTTTTTGTGGGAACGGACAAAACAGGCAGTGGCATCAAAAAAATACCTCATTCAAGTTGCGGTATATCGCATCAATTTGTGTAGTAGCCAAAACTAACTAAAAAGTTTCGTAACTGCCTAGGTAGGATTGTAAGGATTATTCCATTGAGAGAAGAATTATGGTAATGTTCAGGCATGAGTCCAGAAGAGAAAGATCAAAAAATAGAGAGGCTAGAACAAGAAAATCAAGCACTGCG
>JAAUPE010000286.1 GCA_012034595.1 Calothrix sp. CSU_2_0
CTATATGATGTCTAATTCTAGTTTCAGGTTTTGATTTACCGATTTTTTCCGTTACTACCACATCCCCCACAAACCCTTCAATATTGGGGGTAAAGCTGATTCGCCATTGCTTCGCATCTAGCTGTTGCGCGATCGCTTTTATTTCTCCTACACAGGTAATATGTTTAACCGCCATCCTACTTAGATTTTCCTCCGGCAGGGAAGGTTTTTCAATTTCGGGGATTAATGCCTGTTGCACTACTTGTACTACTTCCGTACCAGGCTCGTCATCGAGGCAGGGTGTATGGTCACACCCCTGATCACCTAGTTGATCACCTAGTTGATCACCCCTGGAATCCTTGCTTGATAGGTCATTCGAGCAAAGGTGATCAGGTGATCCTGTTTTTTCGGGATTTTCAATTTCGCTTTTAAAATTTGAGAGTGCGTTTTCGGTGATCACCTGATCAGGTTTGGCTGTATCGCTTGCTATGTCTATCTCCTGGAGGTGATCAACCGAGGTGATCAGGGGTGTGACCATACAGTCAGTGTGATCACCTCCACTGGGTTTCTCACCTGTAAACTCCAGGTAGTACAAATACGCTTTACCTGGTTTCCTTTCGACACTAACCATTCCATCCGAGGAAAGTGTGTTTAGCGTTCTTCTGATGCTGTTTCTGGATATTTTCAAGAAGTGGGAAAGTTCTTCTGACGTGTATTTGACGTTAGGGTGAGTTTTGAAATAGGTTAAGAGGCTTTTCTTGATTCCCGTCTCTTTGTCTTCATCTGCTTGAATATCCTCACCCAAGAAATTAAACCCAAGGGTATCGGGGTCAAAGTAAAGTCGATAATTTTTCCCACTCGATCGACTACGGGATTTGTCAATTTCTAGTATCCTGTCGTATTGGGTAGCTTCCGGTCTGCTGTCTTTCCTCAGTCGCCAAACTTCCGATACCGCGTTACGGGTTGCGGTTGTACCTCTAACGTCACCACCTTTATTTGTGTGGTGGATGAAAAGGAAGGTGCAGTTGTGTTCGACGGCTAACCCAGTACATTCGAGAATTGGACGTGCAAATTCGCTATCACCTTCCTTGTAGCTAGAAAAACGCTGACCAAACGACATGGAGTCAAACAGTACGAAGTCGGGTTTAAATTCATTAAGGTCTTTGATTAGAGTCGCCATATTTTCAAATGACCACCCAAAACGAACTCGAATATATTGATTAATGTCCCCTTCCTCGTAGCCAAGCATCTGCAAAGATTGCAGCATGTCTCCTGGCTGTTCATCCCCTTGGTAAAAAAGAATCTTTCGCTTTTCGCCAGTTGCTAGAAAATCGCCAAAATCATGCCCGGCAATTAAGTTCTTAGCAACTGAATAAACAAACTTGGTTTTCCCTACTCCTCCATCAGCAGCCAACAAGATGGTACTTGCTAGTGGGATTAATCCCTGCTGAAGCCAGCGACGCACCGATGACCCCGCAGATTCTTTAAGGTCGCTGTAGTCCATTAACTGGGTGCAGGTTCCAACCAAAGCTTTTAAGTAAAGGTTTTCCAAGAAAGAAATAGAGGTTCGGGTTTCATCCGCAAGGTATTTGAGCTTGAGGTATTTAAGTGATGGCTCGACGGTGGTGGTATAGATTATTTTGAGCTTTTCGATTAAGCTATCGTGTCGAGATTTTATTAGTTCATCCTGAGTTTTAGAAGCATCAGAACTAACTGCGGTTTCTGTCCGACGACGCACCAAGTCCAAAACATCTTCTAATTCTATTTCGCTAGAATAAGCAAACTGGGTAACATCATTCCCTAACTTAATTAATTCCCGTCGCGCATGTTTTTGAATGAGAACGTTGGCGAGTGCATCAATATTTACCGCACTTACGGTCGAATTCAACAGGTCTACTAACTTATTTTTACCCCCAATGTCTTGAAGTAGTTTTTTATCTATCAAATATGCAGTTACTTGCAGCAAGTCAGTTGGTAGACCTTTTTTGCGATCGCCAAACAAGCTTTGTATATCTGCCTATGTGAGTTTAGAAAAAAATGTTCCGGTTTCAACCTGGATTTGATGCGATGAATACAAGCAAAATCCAGTAATATACCGCCTAAGACGCTCTCTTCTATCTCTATATTTTGAGGCGGGATAGCGTCAGGGTTGGGAGTGAAATCGATGGTAAAATCACCAGAGGAATTGTAAGTTGCTACCATGATTTACCCCTTGTGGATGATGCAATTATTGTGTTTTTGTGGTTCAATATTGGTAATGAAAAATATATTTTTCGATTTACAATACATTGGTTGAAACGAGTCCTTGCTCGTTTTTTTTTGTGTTTATTCATGATGTATTGGTTGTTACTGTTGTTAGTTGTGTTAATTAGTTAATGGTGACATCTCGAAGTGTTGTAATCGATTCAATCTCTTTTTGAATTTTCCGACAAACCTGATTGTTTTTAGGGGTTTCATTTTTTATTATCGCTACATCTATACACAGTTCTCTCAGTATTTGGTCAGTTACAAAAAGGTGATATCGAAGTAGGTCGATGTACCTTTCTATTCTCAGTAGGCGTTTTTCTAGGGAGTCTTGATACATTTTTTGTCCTATGTGGGAAAGATTTTAATAGCCAGGTGCGAACTGGCTATTAAAAATCAAGGAGATAAAAAGTGGAAAACTTAAGTAGGGATGATGTTGTGCAGGTTGGGGAAGGGATGAACTTCTGTGATGGCACAACATTTACTGTCGGGGAAGCGATCGCAATACTAACGAGTCGCATTGATGACGATTTAATTGACTGGGGAAAATCCGGGGTTGAATGTCGGAAGCTGGATGCGAGGTCGGGGGGATGGAAAAAAGGAAAGATCAAAATTTCGTTAGAGTTTGTCCCTGAGGATTCCTCCCCCTAACTGGGATTATTCCTTTAAAGGTAAAATTTTCGGTTGGTAAAATAAACAAAACCGTCTCACCTGATAGGTGGACGGTTTTACTTTTGAACTTGTAAGAACTTACTTGCTTCTTCTGCCAATAGCTCAAGGTCATGTATTTTGACCTCAAGCTTCTTTTTTTCCGAGGATATGCGTGATATTTCCGCATCCATTACTGCCACTTGCTCACGATGCACGTTAATTAAGTGGCGTAGCATTCCCCCAGTATTTGTATCTCCGTGGATGATTTTTGCGAGCGAGCCATTCTTTCGATTAGCTCGCTTCGGCTGATACCTAAAGCTTCTGCTCTGGCATCTAATATCTCTACTCCTTCGGGAGTAAGGGTAACAGTTACGTCTTTTTTCTTTTGACCATGAACGGCTGTCTTGGTTTTTCTCGCCATCAATATTGCCCATGTAAACTACTCCTTATTTTACCCGTGCAATAGGTTGTTTGTTTTACCCATGCAATGCTAACATGTTTAACATTACATGGGCAAAGTGAATTCATGTAGTTGATCGCATTCCATAACGACCGCAAAGGATGCCCAAAATGTCATCCCGTCGTGAGAAGCGATTTAGCTGTCACAACAACAACAACAACAACAACAACAACAACCGGAGGACATGAGCGAATTTAAATTATCGATCAAAGCACAAAACTCATTAATTTTCTCTAGAACCCTTGAGCTTGCCATCAAAGGATTACAGCTATCACCAGAGACAGCCGAAGCGGCAAAAGTAGTACCAAATGTGTCTGCCTACCTATCTCAGGCACTCAGATACATGGAACTGGCATCCGATTCGATCGAGATTTACGAGCAAATAAAAACAGAAGGAAAAGGATAATGACCAAACCCGAAAACATTGACGAGGCGATTGAATATTTTCGCAACTTAGGAATTGAGCCGATCGTCCTCGACTCAAGCGAGCCAGACAGCCTTAACAACGTCCTGAACGCAATCACCGAGGCAATTACAGGAACCCAAGCATAAACCGAAACACCCCTAGACACTCAGGACAGCAATGGAACAAACCATCAATAACGGCATTAAAACCGATGGCAATAGCACCAATACTGGCACTAAAAAGACTAGAAAACAGCGTTATCTACCCGGCTTGCCCATAGCGTCCAGCGCTAAAGATTCCAGCAAAGGGTTAATTGATGTACTAGTTTCACGCACCCCAACCGAATTTTCAGCTTTAGAAAATTACGAATTATTTCCACGGTTGATGACGGGTCCGACCCGATGATTCGAGTTTCTTGCAGTAAGGCGGCTCGACTTTCAGATGGAAAACCATTTCCCACTGGGGGCGGTAGAGTTTATCGCGTCCGGTTAACCAACTACCGACCCCAACAGTCCCAAAATCAAAATCAGGGCGATAGCTGAAACTACCACCCTGACGCAAACCATAAGGCAATTAAATTATGACCGACAAGTACACTGAAAAGCAATTAAACCACTACGACAATGCAAAATCGGAAGCAGAAAAGGAGGA
>JAAUPE010000105.1 GCA_012034595.1 Calothrix sp. CSU_2_0
ATGATTCTACTATAAAAAGCTTCTTAACTTCTTTCATCCGTCCCGAATCGGGATCGCGGTACGGGTATGAAGTTTCAGGCTTCGGCAAATTATAACCCATTACCCGACCGCGATGACTTGTTCGTTTACTTATCTTTGTTAATCAACCTCTCAAAAATTTAAGCTGTTCGACATCTGTGATGTCGAACTACAGATAGAAGAAGATTTTTAATCTATCTTAAAATAAAACTCCACCCCGCCCGTCTTTCTGTGCATGACCAACATAATTATTACCGGAGCAACCGGCATGGTAGGCGAAGGTGTTATGCAGGTCTGCTTAGAACACCCTTCGGTAACAGAAGTATTAGCCCTTGGCCGCAATGCCTACAACGGCAGCCACCCCAAACTCAAGGAACTGGTCCACGCCAACCTCTATGACCTCTCGGCCGTAGCCGACCAACTCCGCGGCTACGATGCTTGTTTTTTTTTGTCTGGGCACGACATCGGTAGGTAAAAACGGAGGCGGAGTTTACCAAAATCACCTACGATCTCACCTTGGCATTTGCCAGATCATTGGTCGCCATCAATCCGGGCAATATGGTCTTTACCTATGTCTCTGGCACTGGCACCGATAGCACGGAAAAGGTCGTACCATGTGGGCGCGTGTGAAGGGCCGCACGGAAAACGACTTGTTACAACTCAATTTCAAGCGGGCCTTTATGTTCCGTCCCGGCTATCTCCACCCCATTGATGGCCTGAGAAATACATTACCATATTACAAATACATTACTTGGCTCTTCCCGGTGTTGCGGGCTATTGCGCCCAATTACGTATCGCGCCTGTATGATTTGGGGTTGGCCATGATCGAAGTGGCTCAAAACGGCTACGCTCTTCGTACGCTGGAGGTGAGGGATATCAATGCCTTGGCAAAGGCTCACGCTGCCCGATAGGAAATGCTTATTCGTAATATCGCGTTGGCGGTGCTTTTGTTGGTTCTGGCTTGGTGGGGGCACAACAACGGCCTCTATGGACAGGATGCACACGAGTACTTAAGGCAGTGCCGTGGCTTTATGGAGCGTTTGCGGGGTTTGCCCGCGCCTGCGCCTACGCATGGCGATAGTGAATTTGGTGCAGGGTTTCCGTTGTTAGGAGCATTTTTGGGGCTAATATTTACACTTTGGATGGGTGTTACTTTACCACTCGCGGTAATTCGTAAAGTGACATTTTTAGCTTCCACAGGAACCGTAAGCTGTGCGATATCTTCCTGATTCATCCCTTGCTTGCTAAAAGTTTGAGTTGCGATCGCGCCAACAACAAATAAACCACTTACTAACAAACCTAACACCCAACGGGATGGAGGTTTTATTTTTTTACCAATGAGCGGAATTTGCATTTGTGTAGCCATAGAAGCATCTGGATATTATTTTGGGTAGGTATTAGTTAGGAATCAGAAGTTATTCAACACGATTCACAAGCAGTTTTACTGTAGGTAGTTGACTAACCATAATCTAAGTTTCTATATTTTTGCTTAATTTTTATTCATACTACCTAATCCTACCCATTTAGGGTTTTACTGACTTCACCTGAGCGGGTGACTTTTGCGTTGCCAGAAATACCAAGCACGAACAATCGCTAATAAATATCTGCTAGAAAAATTTAGAGACTTAGCAATGCTACGTCTCTACAGGGGTTTTGCATAACCCAGAATTAAGTTCAATTAATGTTTATAATTTTTGTCTTTGGCAAAATGTTCAAAGTCTTTAATAGTACTTTGCATGATAACAAGAATTGATGTTTATATTTTAAACTAATAAGTTTAGCTAATAACCATGTTAACTTCTACATCCACATCTGAAAATGCCAAAGGATTAATAATTCCCCCTGTTAATGTCACTTTTGAAGTATATTCACTATCTTGAGGTTCTCGAAATACTATTAATTGTCGCTTCTTTAAATTCACAACCCAATATTCAGGAATTCCGACTTCTGCATAGATTTTTGTTTTCGTCTCTAAATCTTTTTCTAAACTTGTATTTGCATACTCAATCAACCAAAATATATTTTCGGGATATGGGTGATGTTGTAAATATTCACCCCCTAAATCTTGGACGATCGCGATATCAGGTTCAGGTTCGGAGTTATTCGCAAGTGTAATTGGTTTTGCCGAACGAATCATTGCCCGTTCTCCCAACAATCGAATCAAATATATTCCAGCGACAGTGCTAAAGTAAGCATGGGGTTCTCCTTCTGGTGGCATCTCAACAATTTCTCCCTTCAGCAATTCCACCCGTCTATCGTCTAAAATACCCGCTTCGATCATGCGGTGATATTCTGCGATCGCCCATTTAGCTGTTGCTAGAGTCATAAAAGTTAACTTGACATCAAAGCTCTATTCGCCATTATAACTTTGCCAAGAATTTCCTTACCAACTTCTATTTTTATAATTCATCACTTGGTCTAATCTCGGCAATGCACTCACCGCAGACTCGCGTACATAGGAATCGACCGTTTCGTCTTTACTTAATCGATTTAGTATTTCCACTGCTTTCAAATTTCCAGAATCACCCAAGGCATTGACTATTGCCACAGCAACAGCAACATTTTCCGTCGTACTTAAAGTATCAACTAAAACTTCAAAAGCTGGCTCACCAATTTCACCCAATGCCATAACTGAGGCAATATTTACCACTGGATTCAGGTCATTGACGGCTTGTTTTAATGCTTGAATACCCTCCAAAGGGAAACTTGCTTCGGGATGATTAACGCTAACTTGTGCCATGACTTTGGCACAGCTAGCGCGAATAGTGGCATTATCGTGATTAAGTAATAAATCGATCAAAGGTGCGATCGCATCTGTGCCAATAACCCCTAATGCTTGTACTGCTGCACGTCGGAAAACCACATCTTCTTCATCAAGAATGCTAATTAAACGAGGAATTGTATTTTCATCGCGAGTATCAGCAATTTCCAACATTGCTCGATTTCGCATGTTGGGATTAGGATGTTTCAGTTGCTCAAATAATGCTTCGGATGTCATATTTTTATTCTTAATTTTATTAATAAAATACTGTAATTCGATAATTATTAAACTTTTAACTCAATATCAAATTATATAAATTGATGGCAAACCTCCGCGAAACTCTGCGCTTACCTCCGCGAGACTCTGCGTTTAAAAGCCAAAATTTAAGGCAATAAGACTAAAACCAAAGGACTCCTAGTTAATTACTCAACCTAATTTGGGCAAAGCAATGAACCGAGAATCCCCTAGTGATAAATTATCTATTCAACCAAGTCAAATTAAGACAAAGAGTTGATAGCATAGTCGAGCAATGCGCGGAATTCGAGCAATGCTTGAGGAGACAAATCGCGAGGAGAACAAGCGCGATCGCGAGTAAATTGCAAACCAGCTACATAAGGTGCGGTAGGCAAGTTCAAGCTGCGATATACTTCACGCGCACCAGCAATACCCCACTCGTCAAGAGGACCAGTACCACCTACGATTAGGCAGTATTGGATTAGACGTAGATAATGTTTGAAGTCGCGGTAGCACTTCTCCATTTTGGTTTGATTTTCGCCAGCTTCGCCAGCATTCTTTAAGTAAGCATACTTAGTGAAGCAAGCATCACCAGCTTCTTTAGCTACTTTATCAATACCAGTAGACAGCTTTTCAGCAGCTTCTAAACGAGCTGTCGCACGCTGAATGCTACCTTGTACTGATTCCAAATCGGATATGCTAGGAAAACGACCTGCTGCATCAGCAGCCGCAACAACTGTGGTGATAACTGATTTCATGTTCTGATATCTCCAGAAATAGATATTTGAAAGGGTTTTTCAATTGGAGCAGCTATATAATAGCTGTCGGCTTGTGATTAGCTCAGAGCTGAGATAACGCGATCGAAGTAGCTAGCAGCTTCAGCAGCTAATGCCGAACAGTCACCAGCAGGAGTATCCATTTTGCGTTTGCTTGCGGTGTTGTTGATGTGAGCAACTGCACAAGCTTTCATGATTTGTACGGCACGTGCAGCAGATGTTGCAGGTACACCCAATGCGGTGTAGGTTTCCTTCAATCCATTCAAGCAGCGATCGTCCAATACGGAGGAATCACCAGATAGCAATGCGTAGGTTACATAGCGAAGAACGATTTCACCATCACGTAGGCAAGCAGCCATACGACGGGTTGGGTAGCAGTTTCCACCAGCTTGAATTAAGCCTTGGTTTTCGCAAATCATTCCAGATACGGAATCGGAAACGATGCAGCTAGCATTACTAGCAACACAGTTAACTGCATCTAAGCGTTTGTTGCCTTCTGCAACGAAAGACTTAAGAGCAGCCAAATCAGTACCACCAATACAAGAGGTTTTGGAATCAGCTGTGATTACGGCTCTAGAAAAAGCGTCAAGCATTGAGCTCTCCTTGATATTCGCAAATGTCGGATATTATGTCTTGGCTCATCTTTATTTTTTTCGATCAGCCCCACAACAAAACATAGGTGATGAAGGATTCCTGAGTCTTTACTATGAGAGAGAAAGTAACAATCTGTAATATTGAGGATTGTGAATCCAGTTGGTGGTGAGTACAGTCTAAAAAATAGCGATTGACGCATTTTCTCTTCCCTATAAGGAAAATGCCGAAAACCCCTGAGAAACAGCAACGTGGTTGCGTCTTTCGTGCTTTAGACAGGGGAGTATCAATCTTGCTTAACAACCTCAGCGAACCTCTGCGTTAAAAACAAAAAAAGGTAAAAGCCGAAACCTTTACCTCAAAAATTCAACTGAAACAGTCAAAAAAAATCAAAACTTAACTACCAATCACCGCATCAACTGGTTTTTCCAAAGGTTTCTGAGGTTCCACAGGTTCCTTAAACGCTAACCTCAACAACGGTGGAGCAATAAACGTTGTCAAAATCACCATCATAATGATTGCTGCTTGCAACGGTTTATCCAACACACCACTAGCAGAACCAATCCCCGCAAACACCAAACCAACTTCACCTCGTGGAATCATCCCCACACCGATCGCAACCCGATTAATTCCCGGTTGTCCAAAAACTGCCCAACCAGTGACAAATTTGCCGATAATGGCGATCGCAATCAAAAATATGGCAATAAATAATCCTTCCCGGTTGGTAGGAATCGCTGGATTCAATACACTGAGGTCAACCTTTGCACCAACTGTAACAAAAAATATAGGTAAATTTTGGAACCTGTAGAGACGCGATACATCGCGTCTCTCCATATTTAATATTCTCCATATTCAATATTTAATGAAAATGCATCTCCTATCTTTTTATGAGGATTGGATATGGGATATTTGTGGTGCTGGATTGTGATACGCAATATATAAAGAGAGACGCGATACATCGCGTCTCTACATTGATTATTGGTTTGGGATTAAATGCTTCCTGACTGGGTAGAATAGCCCAAAGAATCATCTTGGGAACCGTATTCTGAAGATGGGGAAACATTTGTGTAGCTGGGATTCACAATTGTTAATGCTGTTCTCAAAGCGTCTCCACGTTCGGTAAATACGTTTTCTTGGGGTACAATTTGGAAAATTCCTAATTTATCAAAACGCTTTTTAACTTTAGCAGCAGTAATAATCATTAAAACTTGACGACCACTTTCTGCTGTTTCCTTAATGACATTTTCTAATGCTAGAGCAGCAGTGACACCAACCTTGGAAACATCACTCAAATCCATAATTAGGACATCGCTATCTGCCATTGCTGTATGTTCCCGTGCGATCGCTTTAGATACGCCGAATATCATGGAACCACTCAAGTAGAATAGTAATACCCGACCATTTGCTAACCCAAACAAGCGTTTCTCTTCTGGTGTCAAGACAATCGCATTGTCTGCATCGGTGATGGTTTTGACTTCTTCACCTTGCACTTGTGATAATGTTTCAATTGTCAAGATGTTGGCAATGAACACACCAACACCAACTGCCACAATCAAATCGACAAATACCGTCAGAAATAACACACCGTACATAATCAAGGAACCCTTGACGGATACTTTGTGCGATCGCTTCAAGAAACTCCAGTCGAGAATATCAATCCCCACCTTGAGCGCAATCCCTGCTAAAACCGCCATCGGAATCGGCTGAGTTAATTTGGCTGCCCCCAACACCACCACCAAAAGCACCAATGCTCGTGTTAAGCCAGATACCGCCGATGTCGCCCCAGTTTGAATATTCACCACCGTTCCCATCGTCGCACCCGCACCAGGCAAGCCGCCACACAGCCCCGAAAGAATATTGCCAATCCCTTGACCAATCAACTCTTTATTAGAATTATGCTCCGTCCGAGTCAAGCTATCAGCAACCACCGCAGTCAGTAGGGTGTCAATACAACCCAACATCCCCAGCATCACCCCATCCACCAACATCACCGTCACTTGATCCGCGCTAAAGGTCGGCAGTTGCAGAGGTGGCAGTCCTACTGGAATTTCCCCAATCCGGCGAATGTCGGCATTGCCAAACACTGTTAGAGAAATAACTGTACCCACGATTAAAGCGATCAACTGCGGCGGCACCAGTTTTTTGATCTTCTTGGGCATCAAGAAAATGATCGCCAGGGTTAAAGCTCCCAAAATCGCTTCTGGCGGATTGACCTTAGTAATCAACTCCGGAATCTTCAAGAAGGTGCCCAACACGCCGCCTTTAGGCGCAGCCTGCCCCAGAAACGGTGCAATTTGCAGAATAATCAGAATTACCCCAATCCCAGACATAAAGCCTGAAATCACGCTGTAGGGCATCATGGTCACGTACTTGCCCAATTTGAAAATTCCAAACACAATTTGGAATAATCCCGCTAACATGACAACAGTGAAAGCCATAGCCAGCCCGTTTTCAGGATTAGCGGCTGTGAGACTGGCGATGATCGTGGTCATCACCACGGTCATGGGTCCAGTAGGTTCAGAGATCAGCGTTGGGGTTCCGCCAAACAACGCAGCGAAAAAGCCGACACAAACAGCGCCATAGAGTCCACCGAGGGGACCAACCCCAGAGGCGACTCCGAAGGCAAGGGCAAGGGGTAACGAGACAACGGCAGCTGTGACACCACCAAAGATATCGCCTCGGAGATTATTAAACCTAATTTGATTGGTAATTGCCATAATTGGTGAATAAACGGTATGTTAAATTGAAGCAACCCATTTCATGATGATTTGCTTGGGAATGAAAGCTCAAAACAGTCCCAACAAAAAACTGTTGAGGACGATCGCCGATCTAGTTCAGACTTTGGAAATCTTAAATTATTTGGCTTTTTATAACTGTACGTTAATTACATTAATATCGATACCGGTGAGTATTCAACACCGAAGCATATATCTATTGTTTGCATAGACAATTTTCTATGCTTTATAGTTTTCATGAGCGATGTTTTTGAAGGTTAGTCAACAGCACATAAGCGCGAGGTCATCGGCATTTACCCAACCCTTGTTGACTGGTGTAACCTACCTAACCTCACGCTGCATTCATCTATTCAGTTAACAGCCGTAACGTTGCAAAACTGTTATTTACTCGTTGATTCTACAGGCGTACTAACTTCGGGGATGGGATCAGCAGATGAACCAAAGGCAACCCGTAAAAAAGGTGGAGCCAGAAAAGTTGTCAAAATTACCATAATAATAATCGACACCTCCAAGGGCTTATCCAAAATGCCGCTAGCTGAACCAATTCCAGCAAACACTAAGCCCACTTCACCCCGAGGAATCATCCCAACCCCGATGGCGAGGCGATTGATTCCGGGTATTCCAAACGCCGCCCAGCCAGTCACCAGCTTACCCGCGATCGCCACCACTACCAAAAAGACCGCAATCAACAGTCCTGCGCGATTCTCTGGAACGGCTGGGTTTAATACGCCCAAATCAGCCCTTGCACCGACGGTGACAAAGAAAATCGGGACAAGTAAATCAGCGATCGGTTTGATTAATTCATCTAACTCGTTGCGGGCATCGGTTTCATCAAGTACCAAACCTGCTGCAAAAGCTCCTAAAATCGCTTCGAGGTGAATGGCGTTCCCTAAAAATGCCATAAAGAAAGCGAAGATGAATGCCGGAATCACGATATTTCCACGAGTTTTGAGTTGATCTACGATCGCCACAAAACTTTTGTTAAATATACCACCTAACAAAATCGAGCCAATTAAAAATGCCGTCGCACTAACAATTAAGTAAATAACATTGGCAACATCAATCTCACCTGTTTTGGCTAAACTTGCCACCACCGCCAAAACAATAATGCCGAGGACATCATCAATTACCGCCGCACCGACAATGATTTGCCCTTCTTTAGATTTGAGTTGACCTAACTCCGATAAAACTTTAGAGGTGATACCAATACTGGTAGCCGTTAACGCCGCCCCCGCAAAAATTGCCGGAATCGCTGCCACATGAAACAGCAACATCAATCCTGCCGTACCTGCCGCAAAAGGTGCTGCTACCCCAACACAGGCAACAACCGTGGCTTGAATGCCCACTTCCTTAAGTTGCCGCAGATCGGACTCTAGACCAATTTCAAACAGCAGAATAATCACGCCGATTTCAGCCAGCACGGAAATCACTTCACTTTGCGACTCGAAAATCCGGTTTAGTGCTTCTGGCGCAAGCTGATTCAAGCCTTGCAGCGCCGTCATAATCACCGAGTCGGAAGCAGACAACCCGCCTTCGGGAAAGATCACCAGGTGCAACGCCGAAACGCCGACAAGCACACCGGCGACCAGTTCCCCCAGGACGGGCGGAAAATCCAATCGCCTAGCGACCTCTGCGCCGAACTTGCTAGCCAGATAAATCACCACCAGCGTCAGCAATACGCCGGACAGAATAATGGGTGAATCCTCAGCAACAACGGTCGCTAGGAATGGTATTGGAGCTATCCCTCCACTGAAAGGAGGCAGAATGTTGGACAAAATCATGAGTTTAAAGGGATGAAGGTTAAGGGTTTGAGGAGGTTCTGAAACTGCGGGGGGATGACTTCTGCGCCAGGGTCAACGTCCTGCGGACACGAAACATGGTTACTCAAAAGCCGAGGTGATGACCTCGGCTTTTAGGGTCTACCTTGTCTTGATGCAATAGCCGTCTGACCCAGAGAAACTCGTAGGCTCGCTTGTTCCTTTCGTGGCGTGTCGTCTCGATTCAACAGCCCTCTGGTCCACAGAAATGTCTCCCATATAGTACCTCTGCTTCACAGATATAGATAATGCCCGCAAAATCGGTGAAAAACTTGATTGCGACCTGATCTGCAATCTTCTCTGCCATCTCCCGAGTTTCGGTGAGTACCTCGAACTTTACATTTGAATCTGTGTCAGCACTGTTGGGTTTACCCGTAGAGCGCACGTTGCGACTGCCTTTACCGCCAGTATCCACCACCGTATAACCAGTTGCCCCGCATTCATCAATGATTTTGGCGACCTTTTTCATCAGAACCTTTTCCGTGACGATGACGAGCTTATTGGCACGCTTGGACATTTTGCTTACCTCTTTAAAGTTATGTACATTTATCTACTTGGACTGCTGGGTCGAGGGAGCGCTGACAGTCCTTGACCCGTCTGGAATTACTTGCCGCCACTTGCCTGGGTGATCGCCTGGGCAAGCCCGATGAAGAACGGTATACATATACCGATCGCAACTGGCGTACCGACGGCTGTGGATGCACCTATATAGGCGGAGGGATTGGCTGACGGAATACCTGCTCGCAACGTGGGTGGACCTGAGATGTCTGAACTAGAGGAGGCAATGACAGCCAGGATCACAACGCCACCCATGCTGAATCCCGTGGTGTAGTGGGCAATCATGCCGAGACCGAAGGCGATTAGCCCATGCAAAAACGGTGCTAGCACACTATACACTACGTACCATTGGGCTACCTTACGCAGTTCGCCAATTCTTGACCAAGCTTCTATACCCATGACCAGCATCAAGATCGAAAGCAAGCCGCGAAAGGCTGGATCGTAGAAGTTTTTATAGACACTTTCCGGTCTGGTGAACAGTCCAAGAGCGAGACCTAACAACATTGCCGATAGGGCAGGACCCCGGAGACTTTCCTCGATAATTGGCCATATTTTGACCCGATTATCCCCATCCCCCTTCTGCTGGCTGAGATAATCCTGCCGGCTGCTGGGATAATCTTTTTGATCGGGATAATCGCCAGCCGCAACGCGCTGCTCGCTGAAAGACTGCTTCTCAGTAGAGTAGGCTGCTTCTTTACGCTTCCTCTTGTTGAGATAAATGTTAGCCACCACAATCGCAGTTACGAGCGCGGGGATATCCATGAAGGGATAGAGTGCGCCAGCCCATGCCTCGTATGGAATTTTTTGTTCTTCCAGTACCGTCAAGCCTGCCGCCATGGTAGAACCACTCACGGCTCCAAACAACCCCCCAGTGGCGATCGCATCCACAACTTTGACCTTTGGCAGCTTGGCTAACGTATAGCGCGCGACGAAGACAACAATAATCCCTACCATGATGGCAAAGATCATGGGTAACACCATCTGCGTCAGGTTGGAATTGCGGATCGCAATTCCACCGGTCAGACCGATTTTGGTGAGCAGCATAAAGACGATGATCGTACAAATCGACTCTGGAATTACCAATTCGCTACCAAGGGCAGCAATAATCATCCCACCAATCAAAAAGGCGAGTGTTGGGGACTGCAACTGGGCAACGAAGTCCTTCAAGAAAAGGGACAAGAAATCCATGTAGTAACTATCCTTAATTCAGATAACTTAATCAGATAACCAATGAATCGTAGATTAGCATCAGATTGAATCTATCTATTTGGTTTTAGATAGACCGAGAAACCATGAGATGCTTCCTTTCAGCCAAGCTTTCAGCACAACTTTTAGCCACGCTTTTCCGATTGCCTTAAGAAGATGAAATTATTGGTAGAGAGACAATTGCAGCAGTTACATCACCGAAGATATCACCGCGTAAATTGCGGAAATGGATTGTGTTAGTTATTCCCATTGCTCAGAACAATTAATAAAGTTGGATGCTAGATTTAGATACTTGACAATTGTACTTTGCAACAAATTTTTTTACTTTCGTACTTGGGCAAAAGCTATTGAATTAATATTTACTTTGAATTTCTTTTAATAAAGTATCACATTGCTCTTTTGTTACAATCAAAATGCTATGTATTAATTCAACGCAAGTATTTATTTTTGTTGACAAACTAGTACATTAATCTCTATTGCATCCCTAGAAAAACCCAATGTTTACACAAATTTAGACATGCTATCTTAAAGATACATCTTTTTAGTATTAAGCACGTCTGCGCTAGATTTGGCTTGAATTCTAGAGATAGATTCAGTTTGATTGGAGTTTATTAGTTGGGAACTGAATTATAGCAGATTCAGTTTTTAATCTAGTAAACTCTTTTCCATAAACGCAAAATTTGAAAAATCGATCAAAAGTGATTTTTGTATTTTTTTGTACTTTTAATTAACCTGGTCAAATTCGTCATAAAGTTTTCCTCAAAGTGAAGATATCATTGCTAGATAAAACAAACTAGTACAAGGAATAAAATTTAATCCTTGCACCCGTGTCAATGATGGGTTGCGTAATTAATTACCAATGTTTGGGAACAAGGATTTAATTAACTCAAAGAAATCACAAGACTCTTTAGTGTTTTAGTATCACCAGACACCATAATTAAATCGATAAGTATAGCTTACAGCTTTTCTTGTCTCAGTGGTCAACCTTTGGATAATAAATATAAAACAAATATTAAATATTTGTCATAGTCTTAAGTCTATGGATAATTTTTAATAGCTGATAAATTATTTATAGTATAAATAAAAATTATAGTGAAACTTATTTCTTGCCTTAATACCAGAATCTGGTGTACCACTAACGCAAGAAAACATAGTTAAAACCAATATAGAATTGATGAAAACACTTATAGTTCTATCTTGGTTTGTTTCTTCAGATTCTCTAGATTAAGTACTTTCAGGTAATGACTAACATTACTCCAACTCACATTCAAAGTAATTTGACGAACATTTATTGGATATTGAGAACTCCTATTTTAATAATTAAACTAATTCAAGAAATCATTGTAAAACATAGATAATCTCTAAAGGTTTAGCATTATTAAACCTCTACAAACCCATCTATAGCGTTATTTTTACATTAATACCAATTCAAATAATGATTGCAACACATGCAACGGTAGAGACATAGCACTGCTACGTCTCTACAAATATCTATCTGTCGCGTTGTTTTTTCAGATTGGTATAACTTGAAAAAAAGTTTAAATTGGTGTTGTGGGGATTTGTAGCATTACTTAACCTACATCGTCGTGAGCAAAACGATTGAAAAGGAAATCCAAAGCATAGTTGCGTAACTTATAATACTGTGGGTCTTCCATAATCCGGGTTCTATCTCTAGGTCGATCGAAAGGAATTTCCATTACTTCACCAATTTTCGCATGTGGTCCATTGGTCATCATCACCAATTTGTCAGCCAAAAACAGCGCTTCATCAATATCGTGGGTAATCATTAACACCGTACAACGGTTATCACCCCAAATCTTCAACAATTCCTCTTGCAATTCTTCCTTAGTAATCGCATCCAAAGCACCAAAAGGTTCATCCAAAATCAACACTTTGGGACGAATTGATAGCGCACGGGCAATAGAAACACGCTGACGCATACCACCGGACATTTGGGTTGGTTTCTTTTCCATTGCATCAGCCAATCCTACCATTGCCAGACTATCGCGAACGATCGCACGTTTTTCGGCTTCTGGTTTTTCGGGATATACGGCATTTACAGCCAAGTAAATATTTTCAAACGCAGTTCTCCAAGGCAACAAAGCGTAGTTTTGGAATACTACCATGCGATCGGGACCCGGTTTAGTGATGGGTTGTCCTTCTAGCAACACTTGTCCAGTGGTAGGAAAATTAAAACCTGACACCATATTTAATAGTGTTGATTTACCACAACCAGAGTGACCAATTACGCACAGAAATTCACCTTGGTAAACATTGAGATTTACGCCATCAAGTACGGTAAATGGTCCCTTCTTAGTCGGATAAACCTTACAAACATCTTTAATTTCCAAATATGGATTTCGACCTGCTGCTGCGGTAGCAAGAGGTTTACCTAGTCTTTCTCTAGCAACGTCGGAAGTTTTGAAAGTACGGTTTTGCATAATTAGTTAGTGGTTAGTGGTTAGTGGTTAATGATTGGAATGGGGGAAGAATATCGTAGGGGCAAAGAACGGTTTGCCCTATTAGAAAGGCAGGAAAGCTTACAGAAACTCTTTATTCCTTCTGCCTTCTGCCTTCTGCCTTCTCTACCTTCTGCCTTCTGCCTTCTGTCTTCTGCCTTCTGCCTTAATTTATCCTCATCCCTAAGCGACTTTTCTTGTCGGAGAGTCGAGAACAACTTCAGCAACCGAGAAATCGCGTTTAATTTTCTGCTGATTGAGATAATCGAAAGGATTGTCAGCATCAAAAGGTGTACCGTCAAATAGCCTGATGGGTTGACGAGTATAACTAATATCCAAACCAAGCTCACGAGCTGCCGTACTAAATACCCGCACACGACATATCCGTTCCACAACTTCCACCCAGTTCCGGGGGAAAGGTGTATCACCCCACCTTGCTAATTGGGTCATAATCCAAATTTGTTCGGTACGACTAGGACGGTTGATTGCCGATTCCGCATAAAATTGGTGGTGAGCATACTCAACTGGGTTTTCTAAATCGCAGGTATTTCCGTATGGGTCGCCTAGTTGGATATAATCAATACTGGTACTGACATACTCCGGTCTAGCTAAGATATGGCGAATTTCTTCAGTATTTTCCGGTAGGGAACAGTAATAACAAGCTTCCAGTAAAGCCTTGGTCAGAGCAATATGGGTATTCGGGTACATTTCTGCCCAATCTTCCCGCACACCCAACACTTTACCAGGATGTCCCAACCAAACTTCCACATCACTTGCGATCGTAAAACCTGCACCTTCTTCAGCAACGCGAAGATTCCAAGGTTCGCCAACACAGTAGCCATCGATACTACCATTTTGCAAATCTACAACCATCGGAGCCGGGGGAATAGTCTGAATATGCACATCTTCGTCAGGGTCAATCCCACCTGCTGCTAACCAATACCGAAGTAATAAATTGTGCATTGAGGCTGGGTGAACTACCCCCATTGTGTGCCGTTTGTCGCGGGTACGCAGCAAGAAGTCGTGGAAAGTGGGTAAATCCACTACACCTTGTTGTAAAAATTTCTTATTGAGGGTGATAGCATTCCCATTGCGAGTCGTGGTTAAGGCAGAAACCACAGGCAATGGTTTATTTTGATGTCCACCCAAAGTCATCCACATCGGCATCCCTGAAGGCATTTGCGCGGCATCGAGATATCCACCCGCAATCCCATCAACAATACCACGCCAGCTAGTTTCGCGGACGAGATGCACATCATCCAAACCATGCTTGGTGAAAAAGCCTTTTTCTTTAGCGATCGCAAGGGGAGCACAAGCTGTCAAAGGTACAAAACCTATTTCTAAATTGACTTTTTCCAAACCGTGACGGGAGACTGCGGTTGTTTTTCTGGCACGTAGTTTCTTGATGCGTTTTTGCTGGTTGAGGAAGTAAATGATTTCACTCCGCAGACTGTAATAGCTGGGATGTTCTACCACCTCCATGCGTTTGCGGGGACGGGGAATATCGACTTCGAGAATGTCACCGATTTTGGATTCGGGTCCGTTGGTGAGCATGACAATGCGATCGCTCAAGAAAACAGCTTCATCAACGTCATGTGTCACCATCACCGCAGTTACTTGATTTTCCTCACATATCTGCATCAACTGTTCCTGCAAGTTCCCACGAGTCAAGGCATCCAATGCACCAAATGGTTCATCGAGCAAGAGTAGCTTAGGTTTGATTGCCAAAGCACGTGCGATCGCAACCCGTTGTTTTTGTCCCCCGGAAAGCATTCCCGGTTGTTTATCTGCGTGGGGACGCAATCTAGCCCAGTCAAGGTTATATAAATAACGGCTGAAAGACTTTGATAATAAGACTTTACAAGAAATATCTATGAAAATTCATTTTTACAAATGCCACAGTTACTAATAAGAATCCCAAAAAAGATGATTTTTTAGCCATCTTTATAGTGATTTTGGGTCTTGAATCGGTAAGTGATACTGAAAAAAGCACGCCATTTTTGATTATGATTATTGAGAGTAATTATTATTTATTCGGAGCTATTTTGCTTCTGACTCAGATTATGTGGCTTTCACCAATCTTTGAACGTTTTGTTGAAAAAAGTCCTATCATAATTATCTATATTTTCATTATAAAAATATCCCATTCACTTCATTTCTCTGCTAAGTATCTTTTTGCAAATATTTAATTTAATTTATTATGAATAAGTTCAAGAAATTATTGATAATCTTATCCTCTTATTGATAATCATCTCCCTCCTCTAACGCCACCTTGACTGGGCTGGTCTCCAGTACTAAAAGCATCCATTGTCCCAGTCTTCATATTGGCAACGGTTTGAGCTGCGGGTACAGTCAACAGTTTGATATCGCTATCAGGGTTCATTCCACCTGCTGCAACCCAGTAGCGAATCCAAAAATCTTGATTGACTGCGGGAATGTTTGCGCTGCGGTGAATGGAGTTGATGATTTGAGTGCGGTAATCGCAGACTTAGCTTGGGCTAATTGCAAGCTTACACCTTTTCCAGTCCATTTATTTGCGATCGCAATCCCATTTCCTTTGAATTTAAGCTGACAAATACTTTAGCTGTCTAGGTAACGTCAAATTTTTGTGTTCCTGATAAAGATTGATTCACATTGTTTTAATAAGCTTACATTGTTTATAACTGATTTGGTTCATTTCACGACCCCAGTTATTAAACAAATATGTTTCTTGTAAATAATCGAGAACAAGCATTGAGAGGGGGATATAGAGATATTTTCCACACCCCCTTCACCATTTCTATTTTTGTGATACTATAGTGATATCATTTTAAAATCAAAATAGTATGATGAAAGTTATGGAACCAAAAATAAAGGAATTTGCTGCGTTTAAAGTCAACGGATTTTTGATGCTGTTATTGGTGAGTGCGATCGCGCTTCTTGGAGGTTGGTATATTTGGCACAGTGTCAATAGCTTGCAGACTCTACTCACAAGAGGGTTGAAGGTTGCGGACTTTATTGGTGGAGATGAGGCAGCAGAAGGATTAGCATGGTTGCTGGGAACATTGCTGATTATTGTGATTCCCTCGATATCGGGATTTTTTACCGTCGAACCAAATCAAGCTGTGGTGCTGGTGTTATTTGGTCAATATATGGGTACGGTTCGGGAAGCGGGTTTTTGGTGGACAAATCCCTTTGCCAGCAAGCGGAAACTATCGCTGCGGGTGCGTAACTTCAACAGTAAAATTATTAAGGTCAACGATGCCGAAGGAAGTCCGATCGAAATTGCCGCAGTTGTGGTTTGGCAGGTTGTAGATTCGGCTAAATCGGAGTTTGCAGTCGATGACTATCAAGAATTTGTAGCGATTCAAAGTGAAACTGCAATTCGAGCTTTAGCGATTCGCTATCCTTATGACACATCCAATTCATCCAGCGATTCCGAAACCCCATCATTGCGTGGAGTACCCGATGAAGTTTCTCAAGCACTACAGAGGGAATTGCAAGCACGTTTGCAAATAACAGGAGTAGAAGTCATCGAAGCACGGCTTTCTCACTTGGCTTATGCACCGGAAATTGCTCAAATGATGTTGCGACGACAGCAAGCAAAAGCATTAATTGAAGCACGCAGACAAATCGTTGAAGGTGCTGTGGGTATTGTTAATGAAGCGTTAAATCGTCTTAGCGAAGAACAAACATTAGACTTGGACGATGAGCGCAAAGCCTCTATGATTAATAATCTATTAGTTGTGTTGACTTCTGAGCAAACTGCCCAACCTGTAATCAACACTGGCACACTTTATAGTTAGTTGCAGCTAGTTAATTGAGAAATGAGCCAAAAAAAACGGTTTCTATTACGCTTAGATTTGCGGCTTTATGAGGTGTTGGAAAAATGGTCAGCAGATGATTTAAGAAGTGTCAACGCCCAAATTGAGTATCTTTTGACTGAAGCAGCAAAAAAATCAGGACGATGGAAGGAGGATAAAAGTAAATCTAATGATGATTAATTAATAATTAATGTAGAGACGCGATATATCGCGTCTCCAGAGGATGAAATATAAAGCTGTTTTTTTCACAACCAATTAATCGTTCAATTTTAAGTATTTAATCAAGACTTGTATACTAAAAAGTAGGAATATTTTTGATTCTGACTCCTTGTCATTCACCTGCTTCCATTAGCTCAACGATTTCCAGCAACATTCTAGAAACTAGGATTAAACATACAGTCGAACAGGTAAATGTCACTGTAAGGAATTGAACTGCTGCTTGCAAAGAAATAATGCTATACATAAACTCTCCTATTGGGAAATGAAACTTGCTGATTTCTTCTTGTTGTAATATCTATAGCGCTGGGTTATGTTCAGTTATGCAATTTCTCTCTTTTTAGATATGTAACGTCAACCTTGCTACCGATGAAACCTGAGTCAAAACCTGATGAAATAGATATACGGTAGCTAATGTAAAAACTATGACTAAGCGGGTTTTAATTCTTGGTGGACGGGGACGAATTGGTAAAAATGTTGCCTTGGATATTCTCGCCCATACCCAATCTGAGGTTACTATTACTGGACGGACACCAGCGACAGAAACCGCAGACAAACGTGTCAGTTTTTTGGTATTAGACTTGATGGAGGAGGAGAAACTGCGAAATGCGATCGCGGAGCTTTCTACCGGAACCCCATCCTCTAATCTTGTCATACATTGTGCTGGTCCTTTTCACTATCGCGATGGCAAGGTTCTCGAACTCTGCATTGAATATGGTGTAAATTATCTTGATGTCAGTGACCATCGTTCGTTTACAATCAAAGCTTTAAAATACCACGAACAGGCTTTAGCTGCTGGGATTACAGCAATTGTAAATACAGGGATATTTCCCGGTATTTCTAACAGTATGGTACGCCACGATATTGAACAACTTGATACAGCCGAAACAATTCATTTAAGTTACTTGGTGGCAGGTTCTGGTGGTGCTGGGGTTACAGTCATGCGAACTACTTTTTTGGGTTTGCAGAATCCTTTCGAGTCTTGGATTGATGGCAAATGGCAAATCATCAAACCTTATACACAACGGGAAATGATTAATTTTCCTCCACCTTACGGAAACAGTGGAGTTTACTGGTTTGATATGCCAGAAACTTTTACTTTGCCCAAAGCTTTCCCAGAAATCAAGAATGTAATTACTAAATTTGGTTCTGTTCCAGATTTTTACAATCACTTGACTTGGATTGCAGCACATGCATTTCCCAAGTCGTGGATACAAAGTAAATTTGGGGTGGAATTTTTATCAAACGTTAGTCATCGCATGACCGATGTCACCGACCATTTTAGTGGTATTGGGGTAGTAGTGCGATCGCAAGTCACAGGAAAAAAAGACAACGAAACAGCTATTTGTTGTTCGACTTTAGTGCATGATAATACAGCCGTTGCTGCTGGTGCTGGTACGGGTAGTATTGCCCAGTTATTATTAGAAGACAAATTTAGCAAACCCGGTGTATATCCTGTTGAAGAAGCATTACCAACAGATTTATTTCAACAAGCAATGCATAGTCGCAACATCAAAATTAATTATATTTAATACAAATAGATATATCTTGTACAAACGCGATACATCCCACCTCTCTTTATTTATTTCCTTATTCAAACTCATCAATAGTTGAATTCGCAGATTTACGATTAGGATTCGCGATCGCAACATCGCGTTCGTACCAATTCATCAACGGAGTCGAACTAATACCATGTATAATCACCGAAACAACAATCGTGGAATAGGTTATCCAGGCAATTTGTTCACCAAGTTCGTCTTTTAAACCATTACCAAAAGCATAAGCCAGATAATATAAAGAACCAACACCACGAATCCCAAACCAACCAAATAATAAACGAGTTCGTACATCCATTTGACGACGGGAAGAATGTGCAGAACCCTTACCCATTGTACTAATCCAAGCTCCTAAAGGTCTAATTACCAAAAATAATAAAACTATTACCGTTAGTGATTGAAATGCATGGGTCATTATCGGTTTAACTAATAAAATCGAACCTAATAATAAAATTGTTCCTATTTCTAAAAGCTTTTCAATCCGTTCAATAAACTCTAACTGTGCTAATGGCTTTTCTGGATCTCGATAACTACGTTGTGCCACAATCCCAGCCACAAACACAGCCAAGAAACCATATCCATTCACAACCTCGGTTAATGAATAAGTCAATAAAATCGTACTTATTGCCACAAAATCTTCCATAACTGAATCTGCACGACGAATGCGTTGTAAACGACGATCGAGCCAAACAATTATTTTTGCGACAATAATCCCCATCACAATACCAGCAACAATCGCCCAAATGACATCAACCGCAACCCATGACTTTAACCAATTATTCCAATTATTATCCTTAATTCCATAAATACCAAAATAAACAAAAGGAAACGCTAAAGCATCATTAAACCACCTTCAGAAGTTAAACCAAATCGTAACTCATCTTTATCTTTAACATCAGTTAATTGAACTTCCGAAGCCAATACTGGGTCAGTTGGTGCAAGAATTGCCCCTAACAAAATCGCTCCAGACCAATCCATTCCTAATAAAAACTTTCCCACCAAAGCTAAAGCGAATATAGTAATTGGCATCAACAATCCAATTAGCCTAATAGTAATATCCCACGTTCTTAAAGTGAGCGGACGGATTATTTTCAAACCGCAACTAAAAACTGAAATAATTACAACAAATTCGCTAACACGTTCCAAAAGCTCCGCATTAAATGTCCCCGAACTGCGTAATTGCACTATCCCAAAACCGTATGGTCCTAAGAAAATACCCACCACAAGATAGATAAGAGCAAAAGATAATGGTAAACGCGAAATCCATCCCGAACCTAACGTTACCATCAGCAAAAGTAGACCGATAACGCATAGGTCAATTATATAAATATCTACCATAGGATTTAGAGATAATACGACAGGAAAATAGAGAAAGGAAATATTAATTGCTAGAATTAGTTAATCGTTACACCTCCACCAGCAATCAAAGCTTAATTGCGATCGCGCAGAAACCAACATCACCCTACGGCAGATTTATCGATTCTCTTCTCTCTTACCTCAGTCTTTTTCCAAAATACCCTTGACCCCCGATCCGTATCGTTACTTGATTATGGTAAATTGAAACCAAGAGCTAAATATAGCCTGCGTTACAAGCCAATACTTGTAATTCTTTTTACCCTAATTTTAATTTCCAGCTCTTAATTTCAAGTCTATGGATTTAGCAGTTTCAAAGTTGGTCAGGTGGCTAACATAGATACATACCTATGGTAACTATAATTATCAAAGGTTTTAACTGCTGACCAAATTCAGTCCCAGCCAAATCGAAAAATAGTCCGCTCAAGTTTTTAGAGATGTGAAATTTTCTATTTATTTCCCATGTCTAAATTTGCTTATAAATGGTGCATCAAAGGAGCGCAAGATGAGTCGTTTAATCTATGAAAATTCCGTCTCATACCGTGGTTATCTCGTCATTCCTTTCGCCTGTAATAAAATTGGTAATAATTCTATAGGTGATGGAAATCGCGAAATTTATTCTTACAAACTTCTAGCAGAAAATGGTAGTAGGAATAAATTACATAAAGCCGAAAATCCAGCCAAAATTTATGGCGACAGCATTAGTAATATCATTTATATTGCTAAAGAATATATCGATAAACACCTAATTGATAAAAACCTCGAACTGGTTAACAAAGACGATGCTTTCAAGAATCGTTACACTTACCGAAACAACTTAATTATTGTTTCTCAAGAAGCAGGAAAATATTACTACGACCATTATCCACCAGAAAGTTTAAACAACATTGCAGCCCCGAAAATCTTCAAGTCTGAGTTTGACTGCATTAGTTGGATTAAACAAGGAGTTGATGGTTTACATCTCAAACGCAGAGTCAGCTAAGTTTGGTAACTTCAAACATCAGAAAACATTTTAGCCACAAATTAACCACTTACTTAGGGACTTTCCATTAAAAAAATCTCTTTCTTTGTTAGGTGGGTTAGGACGAAACTCCTTAACCCCCTATTTTTTTATTGAAGTTTAACCCCCAAACCCTTATCCACAAAAACTTTGATGATTTATCGGCTGTTTTTAATGCCGAAGTTTAAAACCCTTGCGAATACTTCCAGAAACCACTATGTGTCTACCCTGGATGGGTACGTGTACCTTCGTCAGCATGACAGTTCAATTTCGACTAATCAAAATTACCACGTAACCCAGAACAGTAACTACATAACATAACTAGCCGACAATATTACATAGATGAAAAATGTCATACAGTCATATAGGCACTAGCAATTATTTTAGCTAGAATAGCCAATGTGTCACTTATCACATCATTTAAAATATTCCTGACAATGATTTAATTTTGTTGAAGCTTATTTCATTGTAGTGAAAATGCTCGTGAAGAAAATTCACACTAATATACTTAACTTCAAGTTGATAAGTTGATTGTTATATAGTAATATACGGCTATTTATTTTAAGTGGGGAATCAACAACTGTGAGGAATGATTTACAAGGGTTGGATATAAGTCAAAAAGAATTGCAACAACTAACAGATTTACCAGTAAATGAAGAACTGATACTAGTTATTCGTAGTTTGAAGAAAATTGCGAATAGATTTTTAGAAAAATCAAAAGGTCCAGAAGCCGCTACAGCTTATTTTATCACCATAGCTCCATTAGTTTTTAGTTATGTTATTTTTACTACTTTTATTAGTTTATCCTTACCAGGATTAAACTTTATTCCCTCCTGGCTATTATTTTCAGCTTTCATATTAGCTGGAGGTAGTTTAGCTCAACTAGCTTTTTATTTTATTTGGAAACAACGAAGCAAAGTTGTTAAAAATAATATTACCCCTTCATTGAAAATTTTATTAAGTGATGTCGAGAGATATAATAATGTCATTAAAGCGATATTTATCAACGACCAAATCGAAGCAGCAGGAAACACAAATGTAAGTATAAGAGAGAGAAAAAAGGTTTTAGATGCTTTAAATTTGACAAGAACCGATTTAATTAGAGCTTTAAGGACAGAACGAATTTTACGAGAGAATAAAAACTTTATTGTTAGTAATACCGAGCTTTTTGCCAATAATTTACCAACACTAAGTGCAATGCAAGTCAGCGAGCAAGCAAGCGAACATGGAAGATTATTAAACGAAGCCTTACAAATTGCTTTAGACGTTCAATTAGAAATGAAACGTTTACAAAGTCAGAATTAGTTAATAATTAGTAGGAGTTTTAAATGTAAAATTTAAAATTTCTAATTGAGACTTGAAAATTAGAAAATAAAAATTAATAAATAATTTTAGAAATAAAGATAGCACAAAAGCTAACACAACCAGACATTTTTTGCTTTTGACAAATTCTCCCTCCCCTGTTTCTTCATCCAAGCTCTACTATAGATAAGTGGTTATTTTGACTCATCAGCATGGAATGGAAAGAGATATCAGGTAACTGGGTATTAATACCCTCAAAACCTAGTGCAATCATTCATTTTTTGGGTGGTGCGTTTGTTGCGACCGCACCGCAAATCACATATCGTTTATTACTAGAGGCATTAGCCGAAAAGGGTTACATTGTTATTGCCACCCCTTTTGTCAACACATTTGACCATAATGCGATCGCACAGCAAGTTCTACTTAACTTTGAACGGGCTTTAGTCCGCCTGGAAGAACGTGGTATTTTAGGTAATGGCTATTTTCCCATTTACGGAATTGGACACAGCATGGGTTGCAAGGTGCACTTACTGATTGGCAGTAATTTTTCTGTCGAACGTGCAGGAAATATTTTGATGTCATTCAATAATTTTGCAGCTAGTGAAGCGGTTCCTCTGATCGAACAGTTAAATACAGCTGTGACAAGCAACCCCTTGGCAAATCGAATTTTTGCCAATAAGATGTTTGCCAATAATAAAATTTCTCCAAATACCTCTTTTGCAATCGAATTTACCCCTTCCCCTGCCCAAACCAACGACTTAATCCGCGAGTACTACAATGTGCGTCGTAACCTACTGGTAAAATTTACCAACGATAATCTCGATCAATCGATTGGTTTGAGTGATATTCTTGCGGAACGCTTTGCGGAAATGGCAACATTGCAAATACTACCGGGTAATCACATTACACCCTTAGGTCAAGATGTGAAATGGCAACCAGGGCAAGACTTTAACCCATTCGATGCTTTCGGACAATGGTTCAAACAGGAAGTATATCGCGACCTCAACCAACTTAAGCGTACTATCTTGTTATGGCTGAATCCTCTGTCAATGCCATAATCAGCTACTTAATCTAATTTAATTTATTGAATGTATTAATATTTCTCAATAATATTTCCTATAGTGCGTTCACACAATCAACCGACTACCTTTTATGTATCAAATCTTGGTAATTGACGATGACCCTGCTGTACTAATATTGTTAAAGCGCATGTTGGTAAGGCAGGGTTATAAGGTAGTCGCTGCCAGTAATGGTGAAGATGGAATCGCTCAAGCTTACGCTACCCAACCAGCATTAATTATTTGCGATTGGATGATGCCAGGATTAAGCGGTATCGATGTTTGTCAGCTAATCAAAGCCGAACCGAACCTGTCCACAACATTTTTTATTTTACTCACATCCCTGGATTCAGTTGCCGATCGCGTCAAAGGATTAGATGCTGGTGCGGATGACTTTATTACCAAACCAATCGAACAAAACGAACTCCAGGCAAGGGTTAGAGCGGGATTGCGATTGCATCAACTTAGTCAGGATTTGCAAACACAAAAACAAATGCTCGAAGATGAACTTACGGAAGCTGCTGAGTACGTTTGTTCGCTGTTGCCACCTCCCGTATCTCAACCCCTGAATATCAAGTATAAATTTATCCCTTCCCGGCAACTTGGGGGTGACTGCTTTGATTACTATTGGCTTGACCCCGATTATCTCGCATTATACCTGCTCGATGCTGCTGGACATGGTTTGAAAGCGACCTTACCTTCAATTTCAGTCCTGAATTTATTGCGATCGCGTGCTTTGCAAAATCTCAATTACTATCAACCTAGCGAAGTACTCAGAGCTTTAAATGAAACCTTTCAAATGAACTATCAAAACGACAAATATTTCACGATTTGGTACGGTGTTTACAACCGCGTCAAACGTCAATTAATATATTCCAGTGCGGGACATCCACCAGGCATATTAATATCCGGTAAATCAAACACCAGTACCGAATTCAAGTTACTCAGAACTTCAGGAATGCCAGTTGGAATGTTTCCGGATGCAAAGTATATTGATGGCTTTTGCACAATTGAAGAACAGAGTAGTCTCTACCTTTTTAGTGATGGTGCTTACGAAATAACCCTAAATAATGGGAAACTTTGGGGTTTAGAAGAATTTATTCGTAAACTTGTAAGTTCGCATCATTCCTTTGATGCTGAGTTAAATGATATTATTAAATACCTCGCAGCATTGAATGTTAAAGATGCTTTTGATGATGATTTGTCAATATTGAGAATAGATTTTAGCTAAATCATTAGCTAAAAATCAAACTAATTAATTTTTGTCATTAATGACTTTTGAAACTCATCGCGATCCGAAAAAACTTCAAAAACTTTATCCATTCCCGTAAGTTCAAACAAGATGCGAATTTGCTCGTTAATTGAGCAAAGCACCAATTTACTATTTGCAGCTCTCAAAGTTTTAAATGCCAGCACTAATGCACCCAAACCAGAACTATCCATAAAAGTGACATTTTTTAGGTCAACTAAAACAATTTTCGTGCCATTTTCCAAAAATCCCGTAATTTCTTGCCGGAATGCTTGTGATTTAGTAGCATCTAAACTTCCGCTTGGTTGAAAAATTTTTACTTGTTCTGTCAACATGTCTAGTGAAATTACTTATAAAAATGGGATGTTGATTTCGTATTACTTGTTCATGATAGTTCATTTCAAAAATTGTTGCCAACTTGCCATTAAGTATATTTTTTGCAAGTTTCTACCGTAATTTGTTCTAAACTGCAATAGATATAACCCTGGGAAACTTTTTGTTTTACCCCTTACTCGGCAAAAACCCTGACTCGATACAGCAACTTATCACCCTGACGATAACCAACATTTTGCACTTTGACTTTATCCCCAGGTTGTGCATTTCCCTTTATTAGTTGATGAAATTGAGGTTCGTAGGCTAATTCATCACCTACCTTTTCCATAACTTCCACACCCCAAGCTTGCAATAACTTTTCGAGTGGCTTTTGTACCAAAGGTAGGATATTCACTGCGGGTAATTGGGGATTTTCCCTTGCTCTCTGCGCTGCTGTCGGAAATTGCACCAAAAAAGATTCCAGCAATTGTAAACTCTCCTGCTGGAATTGTTGTTGTAATATTTCGCTTTGTTGTGCGATTTGCTCCTGTAACAGCGAATATTCCCGCTCTAAATCAGCAATTCGCTTAGATAATCCTTCTTGATTGGGGAGTAGAGATAAGGAGTTTTGTGGTGAGAATGTTGTAATTAGTTCGCTTAAACTAACTTGCAATACTTGCGAAAGCTGAAGCAAAACTTCTACCCGCATTTGTTCGACTTCACCCCGTCGTAACCGCAAAATTTGTCTTTCCGAAACACCAGCAACACAACTAAGTGCTTTCAAGCTGGAAATACCGACTTGCTGAATTAACTTTTGTAGTTTTGGGGTGAAGTCGATCATATTGGGTAATGGGCAATGGGCAATGGGTAATGGGCAATGGGTAATACGCGCAGAGCGAGAAGCTAAAGCTACGAAATTTCTACATTAAAACTCCTAACTCAAAACTCCTAACTCAAAACTCCTAACTTCTAACTATTCTTCCAAAAGACTCCGCAACATCCAAGCAGTTTTTTCATGGACTTGCATTCGCTGTGTAAGTAAGTCAGCTGTAGGTTCGTCGTTGACTTCTTCGATAAGAGGGAAAATCGATCGCGCTGTTCGTACTATTGCCTCTTGCCCTTCAACTAGTAAACCAATCATCTCTTTAGCTTTTGGCACTCCTGGGGTTTCTGCGATCGAACTTAGTTTCACGTATTCGCTATATGTTCCTGGTGCAGGATAGCCAAGGGCACGAATTCTTTCCGCAATCAAGTCTACAGCAAGCGCTAACTCTGTATACTGAGTCTCAAACATTAAATGCAATGTCTGAAACATTGGTCCTGTTACATTCCAATGAAAATTATGGGTTTTCAGATATAACGTGTAAGTATCTGCCAAAAGACGCGACAGCCCTTCAGCAATTTTTGCTCTTTTACCGTCATCAATACCGATATTTACAGAAGTCGCTTGAGTTGCCATAAAATTTCTCCTGATTCCTATTAGTCATTAGTCACTAGTTGTTGGTCATTAGTCAAGGGATTGGGAATGGGGCATTGGGCATTGGGCATTGGGCATTGGGCATTGGGCGAT
>JAAUPE010000287.1 GCA_012034595.1 Calothrix sp. CSU_2_0
CTTTAACGATATTATTTTCATCCAAAAATTCGCTTTCGGCTGCTTTAAATTTCAGCTTTTCCCGTCCCTTGGTTCGCAACGGAGTCACCAATTCCTCAATCTCTCGCGTATCCCGATAAATTCGTAGCAAATGCCCATCGGGACATTTCTGTAACTGCATTTCCTGGTGTGCGGTAATTATCGCTTCTTCCACCGTCTCACCAGTCGCCAACGCTTGATAAATCGATGTTGCTGACACAATACCCGTTCTGTCATAAACCGGACGCGCCCAACCCAATACTACACCCGCACCCGCTTTCACCAAAGCTTGCGCCATCGAAGGAACCGTTCCCCCATCTGCCAATTGTCCCGTATGGCAACCGGAAAGGAAAATAACCCTTGGAAATTTATTTTTAAAGGCTTTTCCCAAATCTTCCGCAGTCGTAAATACAACGTTACCAAAATCATCTTCGGTAATAAAACAGGGCGTATTCTCGCTGATTCTCTTCCCTTTTGGCAGTAACTTCCCAAATTTTGCTTCCGTGTAAATTACCCCATGTCCGGTGAGATGAAATACATCAAAATAATCTTCGGGATAGGACTGGACGAGATTTTTTAATTCTTGAACAGAACCGCTTTCTTCCACCACCAAAGCCAGGGGTTGGTCTTTCGTCGCTGCTAAAATATTCGCCTCTTCCCGCTCGAATCCTAACGGTGCAATTCCTGGGTATTCCGGGGAAGTTGCCATAAACAACAACCGCAATGGACGATTCTGGGCTTTCCGATGATTGGCGATCGCACTACTTTGACGGTGCTGTACCGAGCGCACGGGCAAAACATTGGCTTCCAGCAGTAAAAACCGCGAACCATCGTGTAATAATTCCCAAGGCAAATGCGCCAACCCCAACGCAATTCTCTGGGTTTGCGGATTTAATGCTTGTGCTTCACTAGTTTGAATTAAATCGAGGTAAATTGTGCGATCGTCACTTTCCTCCAAACCCCGACGCAACCACCCTTCCTTCCCATCCAACCATTGATACAACTCGCGACCAATATTTTTTAGCTGTGCGGGACGATCGAAATCCTGAGTATAATAATTTTCTTCGCACAAATTAATTAAGCTCGCCAACGCATCCGTATCTAAGCGACGAGTACCGTAATGATTATTTTGGTAATTACAGCGCAGTTCAAAGGTTTGGTTTTGACTGAGGGCAAAGGTGAAGGTTAGAGACATTACCAATTTTGGGTTTTGGGTTGGGATTTTTACCACTACCTTCACCGTAGTATCATTTAATTCCGTAAAATTCGGATTTTTTCATCAATTTAAAATAATTAGTTCATTTGCGAAAAGGGCTTATTTCCCCTTCTGCTTCAACCATTCGCTCATTGCTTGCTCCAACAATAAATTACACAGATTACTGACTGTGCGCTTTTCTTGCTTGGCTCTTTCTTCAAGCGCTTGCATCAGTTCTGGTTCAAGGTAAATCGTTGTTCTAGGCTTTTTGGTTGGCACGTCAAAATATAAGTTCAGTTTCAAGATAATTGTTTGGAAGAAGCGACTGCAAGCAAAGCTCAGGAAGAAATCATACTAAAAAACTTTGGCTTACTATTCGCATTCTTCTCGATCGCACCAATCCCTCACTTTTTACCTGAAGATGATTCTGAATTTTCTGCTTCTACCCATGAAAGGATAAGCTCTTTTGCCTTCTGACTCATTGAGGTTTTGCTACGAGCGCAAGCAATTTTAAACTGTGTTCGTTCGTCGTCAGTTAAAAATACTACTAGCTTGACGGTTTTTTCCTCTGTTTCTTTGAAGTTAGACACATTTCACCCATTACGATACTTACCTCAATTATGTCATTGAGACAAATTTAAACATATAGGCAATATATGTTAACTATATTTTTTATGCTAAATTACCTATATAGGGTAATATACATATAACAGTAATGGACTTGCAAGCAAAAAGACCTGTGAATATAAGGTGTAATCCAATCCCAAGAACAATTAGGAGCTTATAGTGATGAGAAGCGTTTAGTTGAAAAACTTACCAAAAGACTTAAAACCCTAATAATCTCACTACCAGTAAAAGGCTGTTTTGTATTGAGAACTAGCAGGGGCAAAATACTAAGTTTGTGGATTTTTATTCACATTTTCATCTGGGTATTTAAGTTTCCCCTCCTTCTCAGCTATTTCAACCTCTCTACGCAACAGATAAGCTGCTAAGTCTGCCAGACTTGTGCCTTCAATATCAGCCCACCTCTGTAATTTTTCATGTGCCAAATCGGGAATCGAAACGCTTATTCTTTTAGTCATAGCAGGTCTTCTTCTAATTTTCATGTTTCATAGTACCTTTGATTGGATTTGGACTATGTTGCCATATCGCTGCTTTTTAGATGTAGAATAGTTCTAAAATAGATGTGCTAATCAACACGATGCCGAGCATCCGCCCAAAGACAATCTTTGAATAAATCCACCTGGAACCTATTCCCATGAAATACCACTACCAAATTTTGCTTATGAGCAAGCTACTAGCTGAACAAATTGCTGAACAGAATTTCCTCTTGTTGGGTAAACTCACCAAAATCATCTCTTAGGTTCTGTTTTATTTAGAATCCTGGTTGTCGAGAAGTTCCTTTAAATCAGCTAAAGTCATTCCTTGACTTTGAGCCAAATCCTCAAGTTGTTGGTTGATTAGATCGAAATTTACTTCTAGTCGCGCTGAAATGATTTGACTGGCATAAGCGCTGGGGGTTTTACCGCTAATGGCAGCCCAATATTTTAACCTTTGGAGGTTATAGCGGGAAATTGTAATGTTCAGTCTGACATTTTCTTCAAGCGGCATTGTTTCGATTTGGGGCTTTGACATGTTTATCCTCTCTTAAAAATACACCCTAGAGATGCTGTCGAACTCACTAGCCAAAACAAGAATCACATCTTTAGAATCTACTCTTTTCATTGACAAAATACTTTATAACATCTTTAGAGCTTCTTGGTGCTATCTTTGTGCTGTATAATAATTTGTATTGGATTTGTGGAATATTTAAGCTTGTTTCAATAAACAATCCGAAAGTACCTGTATGAGCTATTTACTCAAACACTTGCCAACTGAAGGTTTAGAACCCAGACAATTCCTCCGTCACTGCTTCGGTATCGCTGAACTGACTCCCGCAGAACTGCTGGAAGAGGAAACAGACTCCCAATACCGCAAAAAATGCATCACCTTACTCTGCGCTATCTTTGACATCCAACGAGCAACGGTTCGTAAATGGGGAAGCGACTTGAATTTTGACGGGATGCCCAACTATTGCAAAATTTCCCTGGCTTACATTTACACAATTGGAACCATGCCTCGTCATCTCAGAAGCATACTCAAAGGTGAATACAACTCACCCGAAGTTGATGCTCAAACCTTTCTCGAAAAAATTCTCCTTGATGGTTTAACCGAGCAGCAAATATTGCAAACCGTCTCCCACGCAAACTTTCGGACAACTTGCATCAAAACTCTCACCCAAGTTCTGCATATCGGCACCAAATCAGTCCAGGATTGGGGACAAGATATGTCATTTTGCAGAATGCCCCAAATCCACAAACACACCTTGGCTTATGCCTTGGCAGCAATTTCCCAAGCTGCGTCCTCAAGAACCTTGGAAAAAGTAGCCTGAATTCTCTTTATCTGGGAAGGGCTATCGCCAACAATTTTGCGTTATTCAAGTTAGTCGAATTAGAAAAATTGGTCTTTTGCATAGACCAAGAACCATTTAAAAAGTACCCAGAATCTACCATGACTGTACTAACTATTGCAACCGAAAGTTACGCTCAAGAGCATCAAATAAACTCCAACCCCACGGTACATATCGAGCAAAGCACCTTGGAGTATCTGCATACCGCTTTCCTACTTTACGAATACAAGCAAACCCACAGCAAACGCGAATATCGGGCACTATTGGAGGAATATGGCTGGGATAAGGGGAATGCAGAAGAAAAGCGATCGCTCAAAATAGCTGAGAATTTCCAAGCTTTCGCTAGTCGCCCAGAACACTTGGCTGTTCTACCAATATCAGTACTTATCCGGTTATGTTCCCAGAACTACAAAGTCCTAATTGAAGAGTTACAGGGTTTTAGCAACCTGAACTGCAAAGAAGTATTGGAACTAATTGAAGAAAGAAGGGTATTTCTCAAATCTCAGAACAAAGATAACAAAGAGGGAAACTGGAGAGCTACACCAGATGGTAGTCGATATTACACCTTTGGCAAGATTATGGAGGATGACCATCAAACAGGGGTATTTGCCGAGAAGTTAATCGAAGAGTTGGGATTGTCACCACAGCGAATTGTGAGAATGGCAATCGCTGATTTATACGAGAAG
>JAAUPE010000106.1 GCA_012034595.1 Calothrix sp. CSU_2_0
CACCAAAATTATCTTTAAAAATATTTCCCAGACAGTTGAAAAAGTGGCAAAGGGAGAAAGCTGAAAAATGGGGTGGATGGTTTCTGTTTGGTTTTATTTACTTTAATTTTTTGTGGGAAGAGCTTTGGAATTTAGAAAATACAGCATATCTTTCGGGTTGCTTGCTACTATTAATTACTTTCGGTGCGGTAATATTTTCTGCCCTTTTTGAACGGCGTTTTTGGTGTCGCTATTTATGTCCAATTGGTGGGATGAATGGGTTATTTGCTAAGTTATCAATGACAGAATTAAGGGCACAGCAAGGTATTTGTTCGGCAAGTTGTACTACTTATCAATGTTATAAAGGTGGGGTTCAAAAGGGTGAAGGAATGGAGACAAATGGCTGTCCTTTGTATTCTCATCCCGCACAGTTGGAAGATAATCGCGATTGTGTTTTGTGTATGACTTGTTTGAAAGCATGTCCCCATCGTTCGGTGGAGTTTAATTTACGTCCTCCGGGAATTGAATTATGGACAAGTCATGTATCTCGCAGTTATGAAGTTGCATTATTGTTTTTACTTTTGGGTGGGATATTTCTTCATCGTTTACCAGAAATACAAGTTTGGTTGAGTTATAGTTTTAATTTAAGTTTTGATTTAACTAATTTTCGGCAGCATTTAGGATTATCTTTACTAGCTTTGATTGTTCCGGTGAGTATACCTTTTATTGCTTACGGTTTGATGTTGGGTTTTTTTGGGTTGAAGAATAAAATACATAATAAAAGTCAAAACAAAAACCACAGATTAACGCAAATGAACGCAGATGGGAGAGATAATTTCATTAAGCCGAGAAAATTTGTGGAATTGGCTTATGGTTATTTACCATTAGTATTGGGGGGAAATTTAGCCCATTATTTACGGTTAGCATTGGGTGAAGGTGGACGCATTTTACCTGTGACTTTTGCGACTTTTGGTTTTAATGGAAATTATCTTCCTGTGTTGGTTGCACATCCTGCGGTTATTGCTTTTTTACAGGGAATGACTTTGATTTTGCTGTTTTATTTTCGATGATATTAACTCATAAAATTACTCGTCAATCTTTGCAGAGTTTGTTATTACAACATCTAGCAACGCTTATTTTAGGAGTTAGTATGTGGGCTGCGATCGTAAGTGTCGGTTAGTACGAAAAACTTTGACTTTTTCCAAATCATTGGAGAATCAGATTGTTACTATTTGTTATTTTATCCCGCTTCTATAATACATCATTGCCTGTTTAAAATTAACTGATTTTGTACTATGTTATACTGACTCTGTTTGTTACAAGCTACAAAGCTACAGAATCAGCAACATGTATAAATTATTAACCAAAAGTTTCCTTAAACTTTTACCGCTTTCTTTATCCACATTAACTTTACCCATTAATGCCGCGCCCATACCTTTCGGTCAACGCGACTACATTCAGCATCGAGCTAATCAACCCAATTTTGGGGCGGCAACTACTCAGGAGGGTTGTGTAAATCATTTACAGTCTAATGGCGGTCAAGAAGCTTTTGTAAAAACGATGTGGTTAACATTTGATACTCTCGACCGTAACCAATGGTTAGAATCAGGTTGTACTAAATCTTTAACTGCCACAAGTATTACAATTCCTAACCCCAACATTGATGATGTCTCTTTTTTTGAGGGGCACTATTTTGCGTACAATACTTACGTGAATGTTCCGGGACAGACTCAACCCCAATCTAGATATCACGAAGGAAGAGTCAATATTGGTACTGTAATCCCTTCTGGGAATCATAGGTATAAAATTGAGCGGGATATAACCCAAAATAATCGCTGGTGTAACGCTGTGAATAACGTAGCTTCTTACTGCATTACACTTCCTGGTGTTGATAACTATAATGCTGCCGGATACATCACTGTGGGTATCGAATCACGTGATACCAGCCATACATTTACTAATAACACTCGTGCAGAAAATATATGGTATAGACCTGTGAGTAATTCGGGTTTTATACGTCTACCAAATATGCTTAAACGCGATAATATGGCAACTTCCCGCACTTGGTCATCGTCATATACCTCTGCTACTAGCACTATTCCTGACCGGATTATATTCAAAAATCAACCCTAGATATACAGATGAAAACGAAACCAAGTTTAATTGTGAAAAGACAAATCCTTTTGGCACTTTTGTTTGTAACTTTTAGCGGAACTGCAACTGCGATCGCCCAAACCTCACAGCAGCAAGGTAGGCAACCTGAAATGGGAGAAATGATGGAAGCCGAACCAGCAGCAAATTATACTCATCCCACAACTTACCCCTTTCCTGATAATTCTCAGTTGGATACAGCCAAATTTAATGGAAATCTTAAAAAGATTGAAGGTAGAAAAATCCGTGACGGATTGAAATTAAAATCTATTCGTTTGATGCCCTATGCCAAATACGTGGAAAATCGGAAAAAATATGGTGGTGGGGATTTAGAAAATTTGATGGTTTCACCCAAACGTCAAATTTTTTTAATGGAAGTTCACGCCCCTGATGGAGTTGAAGTTCCAAATAGAGGACGGAGTATTATTAAAGATAAACCCGCAATCGGCAAGGATGGACAAGACATTAAGAATCCACCGAAATTAGCTGAGGAGTCCAAACCCTTAAAATTTAAAAAATCTAAATTATTTCTGGTTTTTGATGCGGAAACAGGAGAATATTTTGGGTCGGATATTTTTGAAGTTACTAACTTTGAAGAGCCGAAATAAGCGATCGCAACTAATACAAGGTGGTTTATAAAAGCCTGAAACAACTCATTTACGTGAAACTTTGCCACGGGGATACTCCCCAGTGGCAAGATTTCACGTTGATACACAAGATAATTCGTTTGTACAGTGCGTAAGTCCTACAAGTATCTTTCCAAAGCTACCAATTAACGTAAAATTTTATTTAGAGACGTTGCAATGCAACGTCTCTAATCCCTTTTTTCCCCATTCGTTGGTTTAGCTACAGTTCCAAACAATATATAAGAGCAAGAATAATAATTATTTAATAATGCAGCTTTTATATTTGTAATGCTGTCAATATATGAAACCTCGAATTATTGTTTGTGGTTTAGGACGTACTGGATATAAAATATTTCGTCTACTGCGTCAACAAGGAGCATTAGTAGTCGGTATCCATAATCGCTCGCTCCCAGGTGAAACCGCAGGAGACGTAATTATCGGGAATTTACATGGAACTGCGACTCTCAAAGCTGCTGGAATTGAATGGGCAAACACTTTAGTCATTGCTAGTTCCGATGATGCAGCTAACTTGTCAGTGACAATGCAAGCTCGCGCACTCAACCCTAGAATTCGGATTATTAACCGATTTTTTAATACTAACTTGGGCGATCGCCTCGACCAAACTTTACCGGATCACCTGAGCATGAGTGTTGCTGGTTTAGCTGCACCTGTATTTGCTTTTGCAGCACTCGGTAATAAAGCAATCGGACATATTAAATTATTTAACGAAACATGGCCTATCCATGAAGAGTATATCGATAACAAGCACCCTTGGCATGGTCGGCAAATAGACGATTTGTGGGACAACCGATCGCGAATGTTAATTTATTATCTGCCAGTTGAAGGCGATCTAGATTTAATCTCAGCAATTCACAAAAGACACAGATTACGCGAAGGCGATCGCATTATAGTTGGTAGCAAACCTCGCGTTCGTTCCGTTCGTAAATCCTTAGCAATCAAATTCTTCAAAATCCTCACAAATCTACGTCAGTTCCGAGAACATGCTCGTTCACTGGTGGGAATGGCAATTACGCTATTTTTTGTAATTGCGATCGCAACCCTCATCTACACTTCTGCGAACATCAATGTCTCAATTGTCGATGCTTTATATTTTGCTGTGGGGATGATTACTGGAGCAGGTGGAAATGATAAAGTAATCGAAAATGCCCCAGCAAGTATCAAATTATTTACAGTAGTAATGATGCTCATCGGTGCATCTGTAATTGGCTTGCTTTATGCGCTTCTGAATGACTTCGTTCTCGGTAGCCGTTTTCGGCAATTTTTAGATGTAGCCCGCGTTCCAGTCAAACATCACTACATCGTTTGCGGTTTAAGTGGTACTGGTATAAAAATTGTCCAACATCTCCACACAAGCGGACATGAAGTGGTTGTTCTCGAACCCGACACCAACAACCGTTTTATTAATACCGCACGGGGTTTGGGAATACCCGTCATTAACGGTGACGCTAGCTTTCCAGCCATGCTCCAAGCAGCAAACATCCAAACAGCAGCAGCACTAATTGCCGTTTGTGGAAACGATGCTACCAACCTGGAAATAGCCCTTAATGCCAAAGGAATCACCCCAAGAGTACCAATTATCGTACGTTATGCCGATCCCGACTTTGCTCGTATTGCCCAGCAGGTATTTGACTTCGACGCAGTGCTAAGTCCAGCAGAACTCGCTGCACCAGCATTTGCAGCTGCCGCATTAGGTGGTCGTGTTCTTGGCAATGGCATTACCGCAGATAGCCTTTGGGTTGCGATCGCCACATTAATTACTGTCACCCATCCTTTTTGCTGTCTCAAGGTCGAAGAGGCTGCAATGTTAGCAGATTTTGTGCCATTGTATCTAGAAACAAGTAATAAAAGCTTACATGGGTGGGAATTATTGAGTACACACTTGTGTCCGGGCGATGTACTATATTTAACAATGCCAGCGACAAAACTACATATGTTATGGCGACAACCATCACCCAAAGCAACAGCAAACTGATACGATTTTGGATTTTGATGAACTAGCACGTCAAGGACACAAATAAAAAGGCAAAAGAAAGAAAGCCAATATTCTTAGGAATTTGGATTAAATAAAATGCAAATTTAGGGTGTGTTAGCGGAGCGTAACGCACCATTATAAAGGTTTTGTGCGTTACGAACTCCGTTAAGAAAGCACCCTACAATACCTAATTTTGTGTAATTAATTCCAATCAATTTGGAGGGTCAATCTTATTCACAAGTGCAGCCCAAATAATCATTGGTGAACCAACACCTAAGCAGAACAACCACTGTTGAAAACTTAAAGGAGCAGTCTCAAATACCGTATTAATCAAAGGTACATGAGCAAAGACAATTTGTAATAATATTGCCCCAATTATCCCAAATCCAATAGCGGGAACATCAACATTTTCTTCAATAGTTCCATCTAACTTAGCAATCAAATTTGGAATCAATTGACTAATACTCAACATGTAGAAAATACGTCCAGCAATCAAAGCATTTATCGACATTGTTCTTGCCAGTGCAATATTCCCTGTAGAGATGTGAATATATTCAAATACTCCAAATATCACAATCCAATTAAACAGGGAAATTGCTAATATTCGCTTCATTCTACTGCCAGAAATTAACGGTTCATTTGGATTACGAGGTGCTTGTTGCATCACATTTAATGCTTTTGGCTCAAATGCCAAAGGAACAGTCATTGTGATGGAATTTAACATATTTAACCACAGCACTTGTAGAGATAATATTGGCAAATCATTTCCTAACAAAGTGCTTAATAAAATCGTCATTGACTCCCCACCATTGACGGGGAGAATAAAACAAATTGCTTTCAAAAGGTTTTTATAAACTGCTCTTCCTTCCTCCACAGCAGCTTCAATTGAGGCGAAATTATCATCAGTAAGCAACATGTCTGATGCCTCTTTTGCTACTTCCGTACCAGCACCACCCATTGCAATACCGATGTCAGCTTGTTTAAGTGCGGGGGCATCATTGACACCATCCCCCGTCATGGCTACAACCTCACCCTTTGACTGTAGCGCTTCCACCAAACGCAGCTTTTGTTCCGGGGCAACACGGGCAAATACCACCCCTTCCTCAGCCACATGGGCAAGTTCAGTTCGATCCATTTTGGCTAATTCCGTACCTGTAAATGCCAGTACCGAACCATTCTTATTAATACCCATGCGTCGTGCGATGCTTGCGCGGTTACAGCATGGTCGCCTGTAATCATTTTTACTTGAATTCCGGCATCTTGACAGGCTTTGACGGCTTTGATGGCACTTTCGCGGGGTGGATCGATCATTCCCTGTAAACCCAGGAAAACCAAGCCTTTCTCAATATCTACATGGTCTACGGTGGTTTGGTTGTCAGGTACGGCTTTCTTTGCTAATGCTAATACCCGCAAACCTTGTCGTGCCATGATATTCACCTCACGCTCGATGTTAGTTTGGTGCAGGGTTTCGACACAATCTATTGGACGTGAGTTTCCTTCGCTATTGAGTAGTAAATTACAACGCTTGAGAATGGCTTCAGCAGAACCTTTGACATAAATAATCTTGCCTTTTGATGTTTGGTTTAGGGTTGCCATGTATTGATAGTCTGACTCAAAGGGAATTGTATCGAGTCGGGGCATTTGTCTGGAGATACTCTCTTGGTTGAAACCTACTTTCTCTGCTGAAGCGATTAAAGCTCCTTCGGTAGGATCACCCAATACATTCCACCGACCATCTTTGCATTCCAATTGGGAATCATTACACAACACACCAGCTAACAAACATTCTTGCAAACCTTTATCGCTGTTTAAATTTATTGGTCGTTCGTCACGAAGAATTTCACCTTCGGGTATATATCCAATTCCCGTCAATGTATATTGGTGTCCACTGGCATAAATTGCTTGGACAGTCATCTGGTTTTCAGTCAAAGTTCCTGTCTTGTCAGAACAAATAACCGTGGCACTTCCTAATGTTTCCACGGCAGGTAATTTACGAATAATCGCATTCCGCTTTGCCATTCGGGAAACACCAATTGCCAGAGTTACTGTGACAACTGCTGGTAAACCTTCAGGAATCGCACTCACTGTTAAAGTGACAGCAGCTTCGAGAGCATCTTTCAAGTCTCTAGTACTCAATCCCACAACAAAGGTGAGAGTGGCTAACGCGAGAACTATTCGCAACCAATTCTTACTGAATTTATCGAATTTCCGAGTTAGTGGTGTGGTGAGATGGGAATGCTGTTGCATTAACTGAGAAATCTTCCCGGTTTCGGTTTCATTTCCCGTCGCAACGACAATTCCCGTACCTTGTCCAAAGGTGACAAAACCACCTGCATATGCCATATTTTTGCGATCGCCAATTGGAGTATCTGGATGCAGGGTATTTAAATTCTTTTCCACTGCTACCGATTCACCCGTCAATCCCGATTCATCGACTTGAAAATTTTTAACTTGTATCAACCGTAAATCTGCTGGAACTTTATCACCGGAAATAAGAAATACCAAATCTCCTGGCACTAACTCACGGGAGGGAATGCGAACTTTTTGACCATCACGAATGACTGTAGTCTCAGTAGTGATTGCCTGTGCGAGTGCTGCGATCGCACCTTCTGCTTTCGACTCTTGGATAAATCCAATGATGGCATTGGTAGTTGTCACACCCCAAATTACCCCCGCATTCACAAGGCTACCCGATAACGCTTTCACCAAACCCGCACATAACAAAATAATTAGCAACGGTTGGTTAAATTGCAACAGAAACTTCAACCACCAAGGTTGTCCTTTCTTCCCCGTGAGTTCGTTTGCACCATACTTGTTAACTCGCTCCTTCACCTCAAAGCCATTCAAACCCTCGTCAGAACTTGTTTTGAGTAATGCGATCGCTTCGCCAATTTCCATGGAATGCCAAACTTGAGTTTGTCCTTGCCGCTCTACCGTTGATACAACCTGCACCATAATCGCTTCCCTGCAAACAAATATTTAAAACCTGTGTTAAATAATTAATAGCACGAACTAATAGTGCTAAATGCCTGTTGACACTTGTTAGTTTTGATAATTTGCATAAATTAGTTCGATGGTTATTGCAGATAAACTGGTGAAGTTAGTATGCTTTGCGTTACAACTTGGGTGAAATTTAAAGGCAAAAAGCTCGTGTATTTAGACTTGTCAACTCCATTAGAATTAATTGGGCGATCGCGAGAATTTCAGCGCATAGTTGAAGTTTTGGCTATTGATGGTGACTTGCTAATTGCGGGGGTACCTGGTAGCGGTAGACGTACCCTAGTATGTGCGGCAGCCAAAGAAGTAAATGCTGTGGTAATGGAAATAGACTGTATTCGTGCTACCGATGGTGAGCGGTTCGTACAGTTACTTGCAGAGACGATTGGTCAAAACTTTAATAATCGACAAATTCAAACCTGGGTGAAAACAGACACTAGTGAATATTTTGTCTTTGAAAATGAAGCTGGCAGCAAGTTGAAGTTGCTACGGGGTTTAAATCAAAAACAACTATGGCAAGCGTTTGAATTTTTGCTGAAATTACCACAACAACTTGCCGAAGATGACGACAAGCGGGGAGTATTGATTTTGTATGCATTTCCACATATCCGTTCGTGGGATCGTAGTGGATTGTGGGAAGCGACATTTAGGCGAGAAATAAAAGTACAAACTCGTATTAGCTATGTTTTAATTGCAACTATTGCCGAGACGAATAACCATGCCGAAGAAAGCGATTATCCCCTGGAGGTTTTGGAGTTAGCTCCTTTAGAAAAAGATATCATCGCAGTTTGGGCAAGGGGAATTTTACATACTCAAGGATTAACATTTGACCCCCGTTCTAAAGCGTTACAGTTATTTTTAGAAGCAATACAAGGAAATATTGGCGATGCAATGGCATTAATTCGTCGCTTACAAGGAATACATCGTCCCAATAGCTTAATCACCGAGCAGGCAGTTCAAGAAGCGATCGACGGATTGCTCAAAGATTTATCGATGACTTTTGAGTCGCTTCTAATGCTTTTACCACCCAATCAAGTACACTTGCTAGAATCATTAGCCTGCAACCCTACGGAAAAGCCACAAAGCCGCGAGTATATTCAAAAACATGGGCTGTCCCGTGGTGGCAGTTTACAGGGAGCGTTAATGGGACTGCAACACAAAGGTTTAATTTACAGTGCCGAACAGCGATATCAACTAGCATTGCCCTTGTTAGCGTTATGGTTGAGGCAACGATTGGGTTAAGCTTTATATTTAATTTTGATTAAATTTTAATTGCATCCCTTAACTCTGCCGCGTCAAAATGATTTATGAACAATTAGAAATAAAATGCGGACTTTCGGTAAACTTGGTATAAAATGCTTATACCCTATTTTTAGCCAGTAAATTTTATTCAATGACCAATTAATCAGCGATAAATAAAAGAATTAATGCGATCGTGTAGCGTCTTCTCTGGAGTCGCTTTGCGATTCTCCAGAGAAACATCGCGGTTTCAGGAATTAAACGCTCTTGCAACTAAAAAGATGTTTTTATCGTCTTCAAAGCAAAAATGTTGATTTTAGAGGATAGTTTAGAGAGAGAATAATCTGATTTTGGCTTATCATTACGAACCAAATAATACAATACGCACTTTAAACATGTATTCGCTTCTACCAAAAGTTATAAATACAAACTGAAATTTTGATTTTCACTGCTGTAGGACTTACGCACGTGAAGCCAGAAACCCAGTTTCTTCGTAGAAATTTTGATTTTCACTGCTGAATAATTAGGTGAATCGTCTTGACTCATCTAAAATCAAAATAATTAAACTGCCCAAACCGAAACAAACTCAAAAAGCAAACCTCTAACCAAAAATTATTATGGTAGCTGCTGGTACAACATTACAGGGTGGCAAATATACTCTAGACCGCGAAATTGGTCGGGGAGGCTTTGGCATTACATTCAAAGCGAATCATCACTTTTTGCATCAGGTAGTGGTGATTAAAACCCTGAATGAAAAGCTGCGACAACACCCTGATTTTGCCAAATTTGAGCGTCAATTTCAGGATGAAGCGCGACGTTTGGCTACTTGCGTACACCTAAATATTGTCAGAGTTAGCGACTTTTTTGTCGAAGATGGCTTGCCATACATGGTAATGGAGTATATCCCTGGGGAAACATTGGGAGAAGCTTATGTGATGGCAGGGATACCCCTAACAGAAGCTACAGCCATTCACTACATTCGCCAAATTGGAGCCGCTTTAGAGGTAGTCCACAAAAACGGGTTGCTGCATCGCGATATCAAACCCGATAATATTATCCTCCGTCGCGGCACTCAAGAAGTAGTACTAATTGATTTTGGTATTGCCCGCGAATTTAATAGTGGAGTTCGGCAAACCCATACAGGAATGGTTTCCGAGGGTTATTCACCCATCGAACAATATCTCTCACAAGCACCCCGTAGTCCAGCAACCGACGTTTATGGTTTAGCAGCAACGCTTTACACCCTCATAACAGCACAACTGCCCATGCCAGCATTGTTGCGCGATCGCGAAAAAATGCCATCTCCCCGCGAACTGCAACCCCACCTCAGTGCCGCAGTTAATCAAGCTATCATGCGTGGTATGGCTGTTGATGCCAGATTTCGTCCGGCAACAGTCGCAGAATGGTTAAAACTGCTACCTAGCCCGCTAACGGTGGCAGTACCACAACCCATTCCCACCAACGCAGTCCAAACTATAAATTTATCAACGCAAGAACCCCCAAAAGTTGAAGCAGCAGTTGCCGTAACCCACACCGGTAGTCATGTCGGTAGCCAAGTCAAAAGCAAACCCAAAAGCAAATCTCCATCAGCACTTCAAAAAGAAACAAACGTTAAAGCCATAGCGAGTAAAATTTTCACACCCAAGGTTTTTATCGCTACGGGAATATCAATGCTTGCTGCTGCTGCTGGTTTTAGTATCGTGCGAGGTGGTTCAAACTCCGTCACGAAAACACCATCACCAGTAGTCGAACAACCAAGCAATATTACTCCTGCTCCTTTTAGTGGTGCTACAACCGTACCCGAAACCTCTCCATTAACAACAGAAACCACAACCCCAGAAGCGAATAATTCAACTAATAATACTTCCACAACTTCCCGTGTTGAGTCATCCACAACCTCAACCTCAACCTCACCACGACGCAAACGTCGTCGTCGAGTTAGCAATGATGATAATTTAACTAACAACAGTTCAGGAAAAAATAGAACTAACGAAAGCAATTCTGACGCTTCTACAACAAAATTGAGAAATTCTAATAGCAACGATAGTAATAATAGTAGCGGCAACGAAGAAACACCAACAAATCCTAATTCAAGGACACGTCGTAATAACTCAGATGATGGGAACGGTTCCTCAAATAGTCCGAAAACACAAACTTCCCCCTCTTTGGTAGAAAGGCTGCGAAATGTGCGTGACTCGCGTACAGCACCCGTAGAAAAGAAAAAATCATCGGAAACATCACGTCCTTCTAATTCCGTCGTTGTACCCACTGAACCTTCATCTAATTCTTCCAAGCGATCGGGTTCTGATGTTGTCGTTCCCACTCAGGAAGTTCAGGAACGTAGTTCTGTAGATAATAATTAGGAATTAGGAATTAGGAATTAGGAATTAGGAATTAGGAATTAGGAATTAGGAATTAGGAATTAGGAATTAGGAATTAGGAATTAGGAATTAGGAATTAATAAATAACTTATCACCCTATGCCCAATCCCCAATGCCCAATCCCCAATGCCCAATCCCCCAATGCCCAATCCCCAATGCCCAATCCCCAATCCCCTATTCCCTAATTTCCCAATCAATTCCTGGTTGATTATGTTTAAGCAGTACCGAATTAATCGCTGAGAACGGTTTGCTGCCAAAAAAACCATTTCTTGCTGAAAGCGGCGATGGATGTGCGGATTGAATTACTGTATGCTTTGTCGTATCAATTAATTTAAGCTTTTTTTGTGCATACCCACCCCACAATACAAATATAACTGGGTGAGCTTTGTCATTAACTTTACTAATTACTGCGTCAGTAAATGTTTCCCAACCTCTATTTTTATGGGAATTTGCTTCATGTGATCGCACTGTTAAAACGGCGTTAAGCATTAATATTCCTTGCTTTGCCCAGTTAACTAAATAACCACTTTTTGGAATCTCTAAGCCAATATCATCCTTGAGTTCCTTGTATATATTTATTAGCGATCGCGGTGGCTTTACCCCTGGTTTTACAGAGAAACACAAACCATGTGCTTGATTGCGATCGTGGTATGGGTCTTGCCCAAGTAACAAAATTCTCACCTCGTGGTAAGGTGTTAATTCAAAAGCCGAAAATACATCGCTTTCTGGTGGATAAATAGTTTGGGTTTGACGTTCTTCGGCAATAAAATCTTCAAGTTGACGAAAATAAGGTTTATCAAATTCCTCTGCAAGTACCGAATGCCAAGAAACAGGAAGTTTAAAATGCAACATTGATATTTTGGATTTTGGATTTTGGATTTTGGATTTTGGATTTTGGATTTTGGATTTTGGATTTTGGATTTTGGACGCTGATTCCTAAATTTCGGATTCTGAATTCTGACTCTTGATTTCTGATTCCTAAATTTCGGATTCTGAATTCTGACTCTTGATTTCTGATTCCTAAATTTCGGATTATTAATGGTTGCAAATTAAGTATTTAAACCAATTAAACCAATACCCATTAATTTAATTAACAGCGATCGCAAATTCCTTTTACCGTCACCTCGTAACTTTCAGCCTTCAAACCCGCACGCATACAACTTAAATCAATCGGTTGAAAAGCATTCCAAGCAATATCCTCTATCGCTCCACAACACATACAACGAAAATGATGATGCTGTGATACATTGGCATCGTAACGACAAATACCTTCATCTAACAGCACTTCTCTCACCAAATCCACCTCCCGTAATGCCTGAAGCGCAGCATATACCGTTGCCTGGGAAGAAGTTGGTACATCTCTATTCAAATCTGTCAAAATTTGCTCGACGGTAGGATGGTCGGTTCTTGCAAGTAAATTTGCATACACTGCAAATCTTTGCGGTGTGACTCGCAGTTGCTTACTCTTCAGAACTTGGATAATCTCATTCACTTGTTGCTGCATACCAATGTATGTGTTTGGCTTGAAGAATTATTCGTACAGACGTTCTAGCGAAAAATCTCTACTGGGAAGAAAATCATAACACATCTTGTTTAAGAGCTTACACTAACTAATAATACATAATTTATCATAATAAGTACCAGTATTGACACATTCCTAAATCAGAACTATTCTGATTTAGGTGCGATAAGCAAAACTAAATACGAAAAGCATATCGCTATTTAAATCAACCCTTCAAGCAATACGAGGTATCTATGCCAGTTATTTCCCGCGTTCCTGATGTCGTCTTCAAAACTCGCGTTCGTGATGAATCCATTCCTGGTCCAAATCCTTTCCGTTGGCAAGATCGTACAACTAAAGAGATTTTTGCTGGTAAAAAAGTAGTTTTATTTGCGCTTCCTGGTGCATTTACTCCGACTTGCTCTTCAACACACTTACCACGTTATGAAGAATTGTACGATGAATTTAAAGCCCAAGGAGTGGATCAAATTATTTGTTTGTCTGTAAATGATGCATTTGTCATGTTCCAGTGGGGTAAGCAAATTGGAGCAAAAAATGTCTTTTTATTACCAGATGGCAATGGAGAATTTACTCGTAAAATGGGAATGTTGGTAGACAAATCCAACCTCGGTTTTGGGATGCGTTCTTGGCGTTATGCAATGGTTGTTGATAATTGCAATATTGAAAGAATATTCTTAGAAGAAGGACATGAAGATAACTGTGCGATCGATCCATTTGAAGTATCTGACGCGGACACTGTACTAGCTTATCTTAAAGGTATAGACCGTTCCCAAGAGGTTGCTCCTCGTATGTCATTTATTGGCTAATATTTCGGATTCAGTTATTGATATCCCCGGTTTTTAAAAATCGGGGACATCTAAATATATCTAAAAACTTAAATATATCTAAAAACTCATTTTTCTACAAATACTAAATCTTCTGGTTGCTGAGTTAATTTAATATTCTGACCATCAACTTTAACCACATAATCAAATTCGGTCACATGAGCTTCCGGTAAGATAATTCTTTGTCGTCATTCAACGAGGCAAGATAGGTGACAATACCATCAAGCTCGACGCTTGTTTATGAGCGAACTGTTGCGATCGCTGTTTATCTCTAGAGGATTTAAAAGTTACAAGGAAAATGTCGGATTAATTAGGTTTGGCTTTGTTAGGTTCAACTTAGAGCCTATTTATAAAATAATATCTAGTCGCGAAATAAAAACTGGGATGCTCCCACTTGAATATGTCTTTAATTTAAATTTAAAAAAAGTTTAAGAGCAGTTAAAAAGTAACTTGTGATAAATATGACTAAATTCTTTTGATTGCTGCGCTTTCTAACATCTCTTAGCGTATATCAAAGTTAACTATTTATGTTGGTTGAGAGGGTTGCAGGTACAAAATATTCCCAATCAGCATTTTAGATTCTGCATTTTAAACTTTATATTTTGTCACTAGCCTGATATTTGCTACTTGTCCCATATTATCGAAATTAGGCATTATATTTACTGTAATAAAAACAACTATCAGGAAAATTTAGAAAACAATTATTTAAATTATAAAAAATTGAATAAGAACAAGCTTCTCTTTGTAAAGATTGTGATAATTTTTACGTAAAATAAGGATTAAGAATTGAACTTTTGGCAGTAGAGTTACTTACAATGGAAAATAACTTATAGTATCAATAGAAAATTCCTAGAAAATTAAATATGGGTAATCTCATCAAGCAAACTAGTAACAAAATATTAAAGCGTCTTTACAGAATACCTTCTTTGCAACGGCAAGCTGAATTGGGTTATCAAGAAGCGGTGAAGCAATATGCAGAGCATTTGCCAAAGCTTTCTCCAGAAGATTTTAATTTAGTAGAGACAGTCAGACGTGAAGGAGTGGTAGTAACTTCATTGGATGCATTATCAATTCCTTCATCCAAGAAGATGTTTGAGGTGTCACAAAATTTGATGCCGCAAATCCCAAGGAGTATTCCAGGTACAAAAAATGAATATGTAGTTCATGCTAGTCCTCAGCAAATGATGGAAAACTCGGAAATTTTCCTTTGGGGACTTGAACAACGTATACTCAACATTGCGGAAACTTACTTTGGTTTACCTGTTGCATTTCATGGAGCTTATTTTCGTCGGGATATTGCCAATAATATTGAAGAAATGTCTAGGTTATGGCATATCGATATCGAAGATTTAAGAGTTTTGAAAGTAATTATTTATCTGCAAGATGTGAATGAGGAAAATGGTCCATTTGAGTATATTCCCTTGTCTTTAAGCAAAGAGATTGCGAAAAAACTCAAATACAGACATGGGTATATCAAAAATCAAAGAATGGAACAGGCTTTATCAAATTCGCATTATCAATCTTGTACGGGTAAAGCTGGTACAGTCGTACTTGCGGCAACTGGTAGTGTTTTCCACCGAGGAAAAATACCTGTATCCTCGGATAGATTTGCATTGTTTTTTGATTACACATCACGCTTGCCGAAGTTATCGTTTTTGAATCAATACTCGATGAGTCCAGAAAACTTACATTTGCTTTCGAGTAAAGTTTCTGAGTCTCAACGTCAAAGTTTGTTATGGCAAGAAAATGGATTTTATTCATAAATTTTGAATTTTAAGCTTGTTGAATTTTATGCCTATAGGTATTTAGAGTTGAGTTCTGTGTCAAAGATTTTTTGATTTTATATTGTTAAATTTGGATTTTTTTGATTTGTGAGCGATTAAATGTTTTTCGGGTGTGCATAAAAGGTTAATAATTTATGAAAATATCCACTATAAATATCCCCAACCTCATAAAGAAGTTGGGGATAATCATTTTTACTTAGTTAAATTAAATTCTTCGATTTAGCAGATGACACTTAGGGGTTACTTAAGATAGAACAGTAATGCAATCCCTGCGATCGCAACCAAAACCCCTGCGATCGCTCTCAAACTAACCTTCTCCCCCATCCACATCGACAAGGGTAGTATAAACACTGGACTCGTTTGCAACAAAGTCGAAGCAATCCCCACCGCAGTAAATTTAATTGCCACTTGTTGCAACCAAACACCTAAATAGGTTCCGCAGAAGCCAGCAAAACAAGTTGCCATAATGACTTTTCTCGATTTCCAATAGGCAAAAACAGGACTTGTTCTCGATTGCTGTTGCCAAATAATCCAAGGTAGCAGTAGAAATACGGCAGCACCTAACCTCAATAAAGCTGCCCACAATGGGTTGATATTAGTCCCAGCAAGCGCTGCTCGTGACAGCACAGCCCCCGAAGCATTTGCGGCAGCAGCGAGTAGCGCAAAACCAATTCCACGCCATTTCGGAGCTAATTCCCCGTCTTTCCCCCCATCCACTTCCGCAGTGCGTTCGCTAATTACCCAAGCAACACCCAAAATAGTTAATAGAACACCACACCAAGCGCTGAGATTTAACCTTTCTTTGAGAAATATCAAAGCCAGTACAGCAGTTATTGGTGGTGCGAGGGTTTCCATCAATAACACTCGTCTAGCACCCATATTATTGATGGCAGCCAAAAATGCTGTATCTCCTAACCCAATACCAACGATACCGCTTAACAGCAGCAAACATAGGGAAATTGGAGGTAGCACGGGGAAAAAGTCTCCTGTAACTGCGATCGTCACTATCAAAAATGCGATCGCAACTATTCCTTTGATCAAATTTAGGTGCAATGGTGGAATCGTAGCTCCGATACGTCCATAAACTACCGATGATACACACCATAAAACCGCAGCAACTAATGCCGCAATTTCACCTGCAAATTTTGTCTCTAATGGCACAAATAAAAGTCTAATAAAGAAAATATATTAAAAATAATATACACCTATTTGCAATCGGTCAAAATCTTTATTAATCTAAGATAAAGGCATCAATAACTATTAGCACTCGTACCGATTAACTGCTAATTCACGATTGACTATTTTTAGCACTCACGGTTATAAACTGCTAATTTGTTAAGCTAGTAATGGGCATTTATTCTTCTTATTACAGTTTAATGCTGTTAATCTGATTGCCTATTTATAGGACTGAAGAGACACAAGAATTATTTTTTAGCTAATCCCCAAACCAACCGATTAAATAATTGGAGGACTGGAATGAAATACGCATTCGATATTATAGGGGTGTCTCCAGTTTTGCACTTTTTTAATCAGCAGGTGCAAAGTCGCAAATGTCTACCAACTCAAGGTGTGGAATATCTGGGAACCCAGGCATGTACGCTTGATGCTTTCCTTGAGACAGCAGAATCTGTCACACCAAAGCTGTCCTGGAATACCGATGAAGTGGTGGAAACTGTAATTAGTTTTTGGATGAATAATTCTGATAGTATTCGTTACTGGAAATCTCGTTTGCAGGATGCAGGTAAAGATAATTTAATTGTTGCTAGGTTAGCAGATATAAAAGCTCTGCAATCTGAGTTTGAATTATTGCTGAATCAAGATTTTTAAGTAAAATTCAATTAGCCTTGTTGTTGTGAATTTTGCTAAACATATTATTGGAACCATAGAGAGGTTCCAATAATATTATTCGTGCCAAAATAATCATGTAATTTTTGCGTTAATTTGCCACAAAATTACCACTCTACCAGGTTGGATCGGTAAACAAATGAATAATTAACTCGTTGCGTCCAGGTGGAACTGCGGAAATACAAGCACGGACAACATCACCATGTTCGTATTCTATGGTGCAAGCATGGCAAGAACCCATTAAACAACCTGTAGGAATAGATACCCCAGCGCGATCGGCTACATCAAGTAGGGGTTCGCCAATTGTGGCATCAACGGTAATATCGTCAGGTAAAAAGCGGATGCGAACGCTCATTTGATTTTGGATTTTGGATTTTGGATTTTGCGAAAAGTTGCGTGCGGGGGTTCCCCCCGTTGAGCAAACTTTTCAAGACGGATTTTGGATTTTGGAACGGGGATTTATTAATATACAATTTTAACTGTTATGTAGACGACCCATCGGGTCGTCTCTACGGGGAAATGCTACAAAAATGTTGATAAATCTAGGTGACGCTCGACTTCGGTTGCTAGGGAATCTAAGAGGTTTTCTCGTTGTTCGCGATAATTAGCCACACCTGTAGGTAATGATTTTAAACCGCGTTGTTGACGCAAACGGTTTAACCAAGCTCGTCTCCATGGTCCATTATCAAAGATACCATGTAAGTAAGTACCCCAAACCGATTGACAACCATCGACTAAACCTAAATTGGGATCGTCAAATAATGTTTGGAAACCTTGGGTATCATTAGGTGGAATTTCAATTCGCGATCGCCCTTGGTGAATCTCAAATCCAGTTACGGGTAAACCAACTTGGGGGAAGTTGGAACTGACTTGACGCTGACGAGCAATTTTTTGTCCAGTAATTACAGTTTTTATTGGTAATAATCCTAACCCTTGGAATCTACCCGCTTGCCCTTCAATTCCTTCTGGATCGGCAATCATTTGTCCCAAGATTTGATACCCACCACAAATCCCTAAAACTGTACCACCAGAAGCTGCATAATGTTGAATTGCCTCCGCCATCCCAGTTTTTTGCATCATTAACAAATCAGGAATTGTCGTCTTCGTTCCAGGTAGAATTACGGCATCAGGATGTCCTAAATCTTGCTTGGGGCTAAGAAATTTGATGTTAACGCTGGGTTCAGATTCAAGCGGGTCAAAATCAGTAAAGTTGGAAATACGAGGTAATCTAATTACTGCAATATTTAATTCAGTGTCATGCTTGTGAGATTTGCGTTCTAATAAATCGAGTGAATCTTCTGCCGGAAATACTTGTTCTAGGTAAGGGATTACACCTATTACCGGAATCCCAGTACGTTCTTCGAGCCATTTAATCCCCGAATCGAGAAGCGATCGCTGTCCCCGAAACTTATTAATCACAATACCCTTAATTAAAGCGCGTTCGTCGGGTTCAAGTAATTCCAATGTCCCGATCACATGGGCAAAAGCACCACCACGATCGATATCAACGACTAATATTGTCGATGCGTTCAGATGTTTTGCAACGCGCATATTCGTCAAGTCACGGTGTTTGAGATTTATTTCTGCTGGACTTCCCGCACCTTCACAAATCAACAAATCAAATTCGGTTTGTAAATGCTGTAGCGATTCTTCGATAGCTCTCCAACCGATATCAAAATATTGTTCGTAATAATCAGATGCCGTAACTTTACCAACTGGCTTACCTTTAATAATAACCTGCGAAGTCATGTCACCTTGAGGCTTGAGCAAAATCGGGTTCATTTCCACCCACGGAACGACTCCAGCAGCCCAAGCTTGAACCGCTTGAGCATAGCCCATTTCGCCACCACTCGAAGTCACATAAGCATTATTAGCCATATTTTGACCTTTAAAAGGAGCCACCCGCCAGCCTCTACGCGATAAAATTCGACAAATAGCTGCTGTTATCAGTGATTTCCCCGCGTGGGATGTAGTTCCCACCACCATAATTGCTTTCATAATTTTTCTATTTTTAGATTGAGTCCGAGTCTTAGGGAAAAAGGATATGTAGCAAATTTTATGTCAATGATTAATGTTTAGTCGTTGTAGTTGACTGACTCATGGCTAGTAGTTGCGGAAAACGCAAGCAATAGCCATAAACACCCAATCATTAACCAACACTACATTAAAGTTTTCATAAATAGGATTGACGTTTCCGTACTTATTGTTCCCTTTTATCCTTTATTGATAACTCATTACCATCTAATTCTAGAAGGGTAGTCTCAACCAGCGAGTTATAGTTTCGTAAATGCGATCGCTCCACGAAGGATTTCGCCAAATTTTTGTTTGATATGCTTCGACTATTTTACGACCAAGGGGTGTGAGGCGGAAACTATCTGTAATCCCCTGTCCATCGACTTCGCGACGTAATATCCCCACCTGAATTAACCACACAAGCTCGTTATCGGTGACTAATTCGGACAAAGGACGTTTAGTATAACCCTTGGCAACGCCAATATTACCAGCAATTTCTGCGATCGCAACTCTGTTTTTACCCATCGTCTCAAATAAAGCATATTTAAACGGCGAACAAATTAGCGAGCGATCGGCACGTGTCAGGGTTTGAGTTGAATATATAAAAGGTGTGGGATTAGAAAGATTTGCAGCAGACATAATTATTTTGGGCATTGGCTATGGGGTATTGGGATGGGGATATTAATGAATTATTTCCGTTTTCCCCTTTTTCTCTACTCTTGTCTTAAACCATTGTAAATTATTGTAAAATTACGATGCATTAACATTCGCCACACAGGGAGAGTTAATTATGGCTTTAACAATTGGTTCTGATGCACCTGCATTTACTGTCAAAGATACAAACGGTAACACCGTTTCATTATCTGATTTCCAGGGTAAAACTGTAGTGCTATATTTTTACCCAAAGATGACACCCCAGGTTGCACCAAGCAAGCTTGTAGCTTCCGAGATGCTCAACCTAATTATCAAAACAAAGATGTGGTTGTGTTGGGAGTCAGTGCTGATGATGAAGTTTCTCACCAAGCGTTTACCCAAAAGTACAATTTAAATTTTCCACTTTTGGCAGATACCAATCAAAGCTTGATTAAAGCTTACGATGTTGATGGTGGGGGTTATGCCAAGCGTGTCACCTATGTCATCGATGGTAACGGTAAAATTATTCACGTTGATGGCACTGTCAATACAACCACTCATGCAAGTGATGTTTTGGCAGCGTTAGGTTTGTAATTTTCTTGTACCTGACGTAGATAGGGGTGTTGTTGTAGGCTTCCTAATTTATCTCAACACTTCCCTATCTGTTAGGTATAAAACTCCTTGCTTGTTTTACGTAAATAGTAGACATCATTTAGGACTTGAATTTAGTCCTCTTTAAAAAGAAATCCGCTACTCAACAAAGGTTTATAAACGTTGATGGGTTCTTCTAACATGCATATTTACTACTCCAATAAGAAAATCCTGCGATTTATTTATATATATATTTATTTATATACTTTTCTTTACCGAAACCCGACCAAATAAAAATTTGGATATCAAAGCATTGCGCTCGGAAAGATTACCAACTTGCAGCAAACAAAAGCTCAATAAAAATGCTGACATAGGGTATATAGAAAGTAAAAATAAAAAATTATTGGGAAGTGGATATTGGAACTTAGAGGCAAAGTCAAAAAAGTATGATTGGAGGATATATATGTAAAGACTTCCTTTGCCGATTTCGCACAAGAGCCAACGAAAAGATAGGGAACTAAAACTGTAAAGTTTCCAACTAACTTGCAGCATCACAATAGAAGCGACAAATCCACCAAAATAGCGGAGTATAACTGAACGTATATTAGTCATTTGGGAAACATATACATAAGTTTCCGGATGCCAAAAAATATAACTCAAAATTGTAAAAAAGCAAGCAGCAGCAAACAATAACTTACTCTTTTTTACAGTCTCTAATTTCGGAGATTCCCTTCTCTGTGCAAGTAAATATCCAATACAAAAGAATGGAAAAGTATATTTAAACAGAGGTATATTTACTTTATCTGGAATCATTAGAACAGCGCAGAAACTTAATATAATTCCATAGGGTTTATCATGCCCAAAACGTTTAACCAAAGCTATTATTGTAATAGCGGCAAACAATGCCCACAGAAACCAGAAACTGTGGATAACATTACTAAATAAATAATGAAAAAAACTATATATTGATGAGTCTTTTCTGATTAAAAAAAATGTAGATGTGTAGAGAATTGACCAACAAATAATAGGAACAATTAAATTAGCAAAACGTTTGTTTACAACAGTCAAAAATGTACTTTTTTGAATAGAAGAAAAAGACACAAATCCGCTAATTGCCATGAATAATGGCATGTGGAAGATGTATATAGCTTTGAAAATAGGGTCTTGAAAAAATCCCTCTCCGTTACCATTGTATGCTATGTACTGAATTGCATGACCATACACTACTAAAAGCATCAATATGCCTTTAGTGTAATCAAGAAACTGATTTCTTTGCTTTACTGATTGCATAAATATAGACTAGTTCAATAATTAATATTTGTATCCAAGGACATACTCAACATTCAAAGTCCAGCTTTGGAATCAGAGAATGCAGGGATGTTGATTGATAAGCTAAAACGCACTTAATTTGTAATCCCGAAAACCTCACAGCAAGGCTTTCACCTTTCAAAAGATGTCATTTAGATGCGTCTAAGCTTATCTAAAACATAATTGACGCAGTATCCAGGATGTGGTTCTGCTGACTTACAAAATATTTATTTTAGTTACTTGCTCACACGAGCTAGTTAGATACACCATGTTGCTTATAAATGTAGCATATTCTGTAAATATACTGATGATATAGTCTATTTAATATGATGTCGCCCCAAAAAGCTACCAAAATAAGTACAAAATGTTATCCAAATTAATCACTATTAATACTAAACACCTCAATATGAGTTGAAAATCACTCACAATCTAAAATGTTCTAAATTTAGCTTTAATTTGTTCTAATATTGCCACAAATGTAACAAAAGTCTTTTCATCAAGCGATACATGCTCAAATTCTGTAGATACTCATCAAAAATTGACAGGTTTAAGAGTTACTGATTTTATTCTCAATAAGCCTAAGCATTCTTAGAAACTACTAGTACGAGAATATAGAATTAAGTAGGCAGAAGACAGAAGGAATAAATAATATTCTATAAGCTTTTCAGCTATTTAAAATGGTAAGCTTTCTCTTACAAAGTTTGGCGAAGAGCAGCCCCGTGCGGGGGTTCCCTCCGTTGTAGCTTGCTTCCCCGCAGGGGTGGGGACTGCGGGGACGGAAACCGACACCGCCGCAAAGTCTGCCACCGGGGAGTATCCCCGTGGCGAGCTTTGCAACTTTGCGCTATTTCCGCCGTCATGTACTAGTTTTGAAAAAGATGGCTGTAAAAGAGCAGCAATTCTAAATTCAAAATTTGACAAGGTAGAAAAAGAATTTTATCTAGCCTCGTTCCCAGAGGAACCCTACCTCCGGTCAATCAACAAATAATCATGATATTAAATAATCTAAAAACTGTTCGGGAACTAACCTGAATTCACCTGATTTGCAACTATTAATATCAACCCAAACTGCTATCTTTTTTCTTTCTCCCTCAGTAAATTCTTGTCTTTCAATTTGATAATATTTAGGTTCAACAAAATCACATTCATACAATTGAATGATTTCGTGTCCTGGTTTACCGTTGAAAGTGAAAATATTTTCTAAACAACCAATGTAGCGAATATTTTTTAATTCGGCTTGAATTTCCTCTTGAAATTCACGTTTTACAGCTTCCAAACTAGTTTCACCAAAGTCAACTCCTCCACCCATTGCTCGGTAAAATTTTTCTTGCTTTACTGGATCGTATCCTTCGGAAACAAATATTTTATCGCCATTACGAATTAGTCCTAAGGCAATAACACGAATTTCACCTTCTTTATGCATGTTTTGTGAATGGTTGATGGGAATAAAAAATTGGGAATTGGATATTTTAATTATCGTAGATAAATGATGGTCGGCTTTCGCTGTCTTCAACTGTCCAATCTGGGTTTTCACCACCGATATAGAGTTCTTCAATAACTAAATATTCTTCGTTGATTTGTGTAATCGCATTAACCAGAATATCAATTGCGATCGCATCACTTGTACCTAAGTCAAACCAGCATCGTGCCCATTCTCCCTCATATTCCACTTCTCCCATATTATGCATGAGTGCTTTCAAACTATTTTCATAGCCATCTTGGTTGTAACTCATGTAACTTATATCAAGTCCTGTATCTTGAACTTGCAGATTCTCAGCATTAAATGCACCTAATTTACCCAGATAAAACCAAGAGTTAAATAATTCTTCAATGTAGTCTTTTTCACGTTGCGATGGAATTGTACTGAATTTTAGCCAAATCCAAACGTCAAAAGGGTTAATTTCGCGAAACTTGATCAGCATAGAGGAAGGGATTAATCCAAAAATTTTTTTCGTTGGTATCAGCAATAATTTTAGAAGACAGTGGGAAATTAGGCGAGAGTAGAAAAGAGAATATGTCAGGGGAAAAAGAAAGAAAAGAAATAATACCCAATGCCCAATTTCCCATATCCTATTTTCCCAAATTATTTACACTTGTATCAGCATTCTTGCGTTCGCGTTCAATTTGTTTAACCAAACCGGATGGAAGTTGAGTTTTCTTTGTTAAAGCTTTGTCAAAATTCGTTACAGCTTCGCGCATTAATTGGATATTTTTGTCTTTTTTGGCTTTTTCTCGTAAAATTTGTGCCTTGAGATAATAAACCTCTGGATTTTCAGATGCACCTTGTAAAGCTTTTTCGGCATATTGTAATGCTTGAGAATATTGTTTCAGGTCGCGATATGCGATCGCAATCCCCCTATCGACTAAATACGAAGGTGCTGCATTTTTCTCTAAGCGCTGAATCGCTTGTGCGGGGTCTGCAAATGGTAAATTTACTGCTAGCATCAAGTCCATGTAACCCTTAATTAAATTGAGTTCGGGATCGGTTGCTGATATTGCTTCGGCTTTGTCAAGATATCCGTAAACTTTTCGTAGTCTGCTTAACGCTTCTGGGGCACCATTAACTGTACCTTGACGACTGAGAATCACCGCCCCACTTAGGAATTCTCCAACAGCTAAGTATAAATTACCGCGCAGTTTATCTGTAGTAATTAATTTTTCAGCCGCTTCTAGGGTTTTTTTGCTGTAGCTTTCAAGACCTGCAATATCTTTATTTGTGTAAGCTAATGAAGCTCTCATTGCATACAATAGAGGTTCGTTCGCTTCTGTGGTTAATCCTGTTTCGACAAAACGATTCGCTGCTTGATAATCACCTTTGAGGAAAACTGCATTAAATGCTGCTTCTGTATTATTACCGATATTACGCTGGTCTTTAGTGCGGAAGGGGTCAGCCGCAAATGCAGAATTGAGTGCAGTGCCAAATAAAATTACTGTTGCTAAGGCTGTGCTTGTTAGAGTTTTAAAGTTGGCTCTTAAAAATAATTTTGAATAGCGGAACCTTTCGGACATGACTTTCCTCAGAATTATTACTGTTGTAGGTGTTTTAGAGGTTACTTATAATTTCAACAATGGTAATTAGATTTTGGAATATAATTTTGGACTATGATTTTATACTGAAATGATTAAATACATCTACTACTTTTGGTAGATGCATTTTCACCAAAATCACCCAAAGTCCTAAACCCAGCATCCAACATAGATTTAGCCCCTTTCCCACTCTGGATGACTCTGGTAATTTTTTCAAGTTCCCATAATTTTTGTAACTATATATCCAAGTAAAGTTTGCCACAACCGTTAATGGCTAACTACCCAATTCCCAATTCCCAATTCCCAATGCCCAATCCCCAATTCCTAAACATATTTTTTGTGAAATTTTTCGTAACAATACGTTAACGGAGCGACTCTGTAGGAGTATCGCTCATCGTGTAGTTAATTAATAAGTTGCTGACTTTTTTTGGTAATCTTAAACAAATGCTCTATCTCAGAAATCTTACTTATCATCCTACTGCCTGCCCTAAGCCGATTCTCAATTCCATTAATCTCGATTTAGAATCCCAACAACTCGGTTTAATCATTGGTCCGAGTGGTTCTGGTAAAAGCACCTTGCTAGAAATACTATCAGGACTAGCTGAACCAACATCTGGCTCTATATTTTGGCGCGAACAAGAGCTAATTGCCGAACAGGTGCAGCAATTAGCTGGATTAGTGTTTCAATTTCCGGAAAGACATTTTTGCGGTGGAACGATTTTGGAAGAATTACGTTTGGGACACCCCGAAATCGGTAGCGACAGGATAAAGGAAGCACTAAGGGAAGTGGGATTAGAACATTTATCTTTATCTGCACCACCACATGCATTGAGTGGAGGTCAGCAACGGCGTTTAGCCTTGGCAGTACAATTAATTCGCCAGCCACATATATTATTGTTAGATGAGCCGACAGCTGGCTTGGACTGGTCAATGCGCCAGCAATTAGTCAATTTATTAGCGAACTTAAAACAGCATTGGACGCTTTTGGTTGTAACACACGATGCTGGAGATTTATTAGCCATAGCAGACCATTGCTGGAGTATTCAGCACGGTGAACTTAAAGTAATAGACCCAATTGAGCTTGGTGCAAAGGCAAAGGAACCACTATCGGCAGCTTAGAAAAATGAGAAGTCAGTGGTTAGTGGTCAGTAGTCAGTGGTCAGTGGTCAGTGGTCAGTGGTCAGTATTTTAGAAGGGTAAACAAAACAGTAAGGAGAAATCAATTCCCAATCCCAATCCCAATCCCATCCAATCCCATCCAATCCCATTCCCAAT
>JAAUPE010000288.1 GCA_012034595.1 Calothrix sp. CSU_2_0
TATTTTCAATTGTCAAGGTACAGATTGCCGTTAGGCAGTTAGGTTTTTATACAGGTTGATTACCGTTCCTGTTAATACCATTTTACCATCAACGCAGGATAAATCCTGCAATTCGTTTTCATCCCTGGTCTAAAGACACAGGGTTTTCACCTTAGTTACTTATAAACAAAACAGTTATATTGCGATCGCAATGCACAGCAGATATTGCCAGTTGAATATTAGTGTCAAGACGCTAGCTAAGATTCTTTGGAGGATTCTGCTAACGTCTTCACTTTTTGATTCTACTTATGAACCTTCTCAGGCATCACAATATTATTGTGACTAGCCTTAGCATTTTTCCCATTACTGCTAGAATTCCCGTTACCATTATTATTTTTACGAGGCTGAATTATGCCATATCCACCATGATTACGCTCGTAAATTACGTTAATCTCTCCAGTTTCAACATTATGGAACATATAAAAATCATGCCCCACCATTTGCAACTGCTCTAAAGCTTCGCTCATAGTCATCGGAGGCATGGCAAAATATTTAGTACGAACCACTTCTTCCGGTAATTCCGGAGTGCGATCGCCAATTAAATCGGGTACTACTTCGGCAACAGTTTCGACTGCAACTTCCTCAACGACTGGAACAGTACTTTTCTTATTTTGCAGTCGTTCTTTGTACTTCCTCAATTGACGCGAAATTTTATCTGCAACCAAATCTATACTTGCGTACAAGTTCTCGCTACTCTCCTCAGCGCGGATGACGGTTTTATTCGCATAAATAGTTACTTCCGCAGCTTGTCTAGTATTAATTCGGGGATTGCGAGCTACGCTTAAATGGACATCCACTTCATTTGTTATGTTCTGAAAGTGACTTACCGCCTTCTCAATCTTATTTTGCACGTATTCTCTAATTGCATCGGTAATTTCAATATTTTTGCCGTGGATGACAAGCTTCATGTAAACTCTCCCGCTAAGTTTCTACTTGATTTGAACAATACAAAAATGCGGTGGGGCACTGCCGCCAAAATAGGTGAAATCGATTGTCGGTACTGTTTTCCGCCATATATCATTGCAACACTTCAATGGAGACAATTAATACCAATTTGAGAAATGATGATGACAAAAGGAGTCGTGAAAAGCTTACGCAGTGAATTTTTCACAATCCCAAATCCGTCTTGGAAAATTGAGCGGGATGGAAACCGACACCGCTCATTTTCCGCAAAATCTAAAATCCAAAATGGTATAAGTTAAAAGTACTAACTAAAAATTACTAATTAAACTACTTAATTAACAATTTATTAAATTTAAGTACTCTCACTTTTTCCACATGAATCAAACTTCTAATTTTGTCGCTACCTAATGTTCTAGCCGAAATCGCCTATGACATACCCAAAGATATATAGGTTAAGCCTTAGACTCAATTAAGAAACCCTAGAGAAAAATCTAGAGAAAAACCTAAATAACTAAAGCTTCTCTACCCCTCCTTTGAAGAAAACGATTTTTTTGATAATATCTGGCAAAAATTAAGGAAACGGAAAACTGAACAAATGTAATTAGAAGTTTTATTCAATAAAAGCTTGCAAACAGTTGATTCGGCATCACCAGCCAGTGCATTCGTTCTTTCCTATTGGCGTGATGTATGTGGCAGAGAACTCCTCCTCTTCCTCGTTATCATTGAGGTCATATATTCAAACTAGCACTTTGTATTTTACAAAACCCCAACTCTTGACTTTCCTTTACAATCATTTGCACAGCTTGACATTTGTGGAACAAAAGATGGTATTTGGAAACACTTTGTTTTTATTTAAAATAGTGGAAATTTGGTATGCTTCCGAAAAACCCAATTCAGACTTATTCTTGTTCGTTATATAACCAAAAACAATGCCGTATTTAGAAGCTCTAAACTGGCAACGGCAGCTTTTGCAAGAGCGGATTCAAAATCCGGATTTAGAAGATATATTAATATTGCTGGAGCATCCACCCGTATATACACTAGGAAAGGGTGCAAGCACTGAATTTTTAAAATTTGGGATGGAAAATACCACCGCAAATGATGAAATTGAAGTACATCGTATCGAACGAGGTGGTGAAGTTACTTATCATTGTCCGGGGCAAATTGTCGGATATCCTATTTTAAATCTGCATCGCTATCGCCAGGATTTACACTGGTATCTACGCCAATTGGAAGAGGTGTTAATTAGAGTGCTGAAAGCTTACGGAGTCGAAGGAACACGTATTCCTGGGTTGACAGGAGTTTGGGTAGAAGGGAAAAAAGTTGGTGCGATCGGGATTAAAGTCAAACGATGGATTACTATGCACGGCTTTTCTTTGAATGTTTGTCCAGATATGGAGGGATTTTCCCGAATCATTCCATGTGGTATTGCAGATAAACCCGTTGCTAGTTTAGCAGAATGGATACCTGATATTAGCTGCGATGAAGTGCGATTAAAGATAGTAGACTGTTTCGCTGAAGTCTTTAATGTTAAGTTAATTGACGCTTTCTAGTCTAATGAATGGGTTTGCTGGTCGTCGAACAGCCGTTTGCCCCGACGATATTGATAAATAAATTTGTATTTTATGTGGTTAGGAATGAGAATTTAATAACTTACATGTATTTGTGGTACGCGCCGGAAAGCCCGTTGTAATATTCTAAGTGCAGGCAGGATGCCCCTGCTCCACAAGAAAAATTGCACTTTATTTAATCCACATTCCTTAGATGGAAACTACTTTTACTGTTTGAAAATTTGTATCGGAACATCCTGTGATAAAACCACCAGATGTGAGAATTTGTTGTAAATAATTTATTGCATCTTGAGTAATAATTTCTCCTGGCATTAGTACGGGGATACCAGGGGGATAAGGACAGATAATTTCGGCACAAATGCGGTTTTCTAAAATGCGATATGCTTCCGGTATTGAGCTATTATTATCGCAAATTCTATTTACCTCTAAAGTGTCTGTGGCTGCAAAAAAAGCCTGACGCGGTGACATTAATGATTCATTTTCAATATTAAAAATATTTATAGATTTTTCTACTTTATGCTTGGGAAAGAGGTAATTATTTTCATATCTTTGGGCTAATTTAATAAATCCTTGGACTAACTTCTCAATATCCGCAGAAGTATTTCCCAAGCTGATAATAAAAGTGACGTGTTGCGAGGATGCAAATTCACTTCTAATCCCAAATTCTGTTTCCAAAATTTCATCTGCTGCAAATCCTGTTAAACCAAGTTTCCGTACCCGAACTGTTAAACGGGTTCGGTCTTGTGTAGTATTTAAAGAGTTAAAATTATTTAAGTCTAAAACAGATAAACCCGGTATTTCCGAAATACGCTGGTGGGCTGTTGAAGCGAGGTGTAAAGTGTGGGAAAGTAATTTGTTACCCTCTAATGCAATTTGCGATCGCGCTGCATCCAAACTTGCCATTAAAATATAACTAGGACTAGTGGACTGTACCAACTGCAAAGCTTTAGTAATGCGATCGCAGTTAACCCTGCTACCTTGAAGGTGGAGCATTGAAGCTTGTGTCATCGCACCCAGGGTTTTATGAATCGATTGTACACAAATATCCGCACCTGCTTTTAATGCTGAAATTGGTAATTCTGGATGAAACGCAAAATGCGCTCCATGTGCTTCATCAACCAGTAAGGGAATATTATAACTATGGGCAATATTGGCTATAGCTTCCACATCACCACAGACACCGTAATAGGTGGGATAAACCATTAAGATAGCTTTTGCATCCGGGTGTTTTTGCATTGCAGCAGCAACGCTTTCTGGGGTAATACTGTGGGCAATATCTAAAATAGAGTCATATTCAGGATTTACAAAAATTGGTATCGCACCAGACAAAATTAAACCAGCAATAGCCGAAGAATGCACATTGCGCGGCAGAATAATCTTATCACCCGTGCCACAAGTCGCCAAAATAGCCGCTTCGATGCCGCAAGTCGAACCATTTACCAAAAACCAAGTGCGTGCAGCACCAAAAGCTTCTGCTGCTAATTGTTGCGCTTTGGCAATGACATTTTCAGGTGCAAATAAATTATCTAACTCTGTCAACTCAGCTAAATCAGCAGCAAATACCTTTTTACCAAAAGCATCCACTAATTTTTGCGAAATTCCCACACCCCGCTTATGTCCGGGAGTATAGAAAGGAGTATGATTTTCCTGGGCACATTTCCACAGTGCAGTGAGAAGGGGAGTTTCAGATTGTGAGAGAGGATTGGTCATCCGATTTTGGATTTTGGATTTTGGATTTTGGATTTTGGATTTGGATTTTGGATTTGGATTTGGATTTGGATTTGATTTGGATTTGGATTTGG
>JAAUPE010000289.1 GCA_012034595.1 Calothrix sp. CSU_2_0
GGGTTAGGACTTTCACCTACATGGTCATTTAGTTGTCAGAGTTCAATGTTGAACTCTGCTAGCTAACCCTCAGTATTTCTACTGATTTCAGCTAAACGAATCGCACCCAATCTTCGTCCTGCCTTGCTGCTTGGACAACCCGCACTAAAGAAATTCCCAAGTACAATATGAATAATCCTCGCAGTACATTAAACGACAAAGTAATTGCTGTATCTGCACCTGTAAATTGTGATGTCATCCAAGTTTCTGCATTTTGAAAAAATTGTGCTTGTACTGGGATGGAAAGAGCATCTAGTAGCAGGAATGTACCGAAAACAGTGAATGCCGATGAAGTTATTTTGTACCTTTGTGAAAAGTTACCAATGGTGTTGAAGAAACCGTCCAACTCGCGTCGAAAAAATATTGCGCTCGCTCCCAATGTTGAAATAGTCAATGTTGTGATTCCAATCAAACTGGGGTTAATAACTACATCTAGGATTGTTGTGGTAGTTGCTATCAACATTAATTGAGATGAACTGGGGAAATTTCCTTGACGCGAGCGGGAATATAAAGACGGTTTCGAGTGCATAGGAAGGAATCAAAACAATGTTTTATTGCCTCCCAAATTAGCTCCTAAGCTATTGAGCTTTCATCAACCAATTGTTAGATATCTAACTCTTATTTTTATCTGATGAAAGTATTCATTTTTGATGTCAAAAAACTAGCATTATATTTATGTATAGATACTTAATAAATAAAAATATTGTATATTTCTAGTCTGACTAAAGCTTGTTTCCACGCAAATATTTGGACGATAGATTACAGCTTAATCTCTGTAGTCTACATAGAAAGATATTCTATTTATAGCAGTCGCCATAAGGCTTCGGACATGGATTCCCTCATACGCAGGAATGACAGCCTATTTTTTGTCTAACTATCTTGGCTGTTGCTATACCTGAATTATTGAAATTACAATACAGTAACTTAAATCTTGAAAAATCTATAAAATAGTAACCGATGAAGTCTTTATTTATTAGGAGTTTTAGGATTTTATTTGACTCAGTTACTGTAATTACTATTTAAACAGTTAATAAATACAAAAATACCTGATTATTTTTTAGCGACAAAATATAAATAATCATGTCTAAAAATTTAGCAGTCCGCATCACATTAGAAATAATCATGCGTTCACGTACCCCGGATTTCTCGTGTTATTAGACTTTTTATCTGAGTAATCGAGCAACGTTAACTTTCAGCCGTTGGTAGGTGCTGGAAAAATCAAGCCTATTTCATTAAATATGAATCAAGTTCCGAATATTGAGAAAACAAGCCATCTATGCTGGCTAGCTTCGCCTGATAAACTAGTGCTGTAGCGATAATCAAGCGATCGAAAGGGTCTTTATGAACAGGAGATAAATTGACAGCTTTGCAAGAAATTTCAATAGTTATCGGCAACAACGTAATACCAGATGGTTCCAAAGCATCCTTAAGCCAGTCATTAACCGCGCAGGGTAGTTCCAACCGTCCCCGTTGTTGTGCTAAGGCTACCTCATAGCAGGATACAGGGGAAATTCCAACAATCTCGGCAGTTTCAATAATTTCTCGCCAGTGGGCTGGAAATCGCTCGAATTCTTGATTGATAAACCATATCCAAATATGCGTATCGAGGACGATTATTTGAGACATTCCCAATCTTGTTCCTCAATCATGGGATTAACCAAATCGCCCAAAGTTTTACCTTTACCAGCGATCGCAATAGCAGGAACCCTACGTGGTGGTTGTGGCGTAGTATCCGAAAGAATCGTCACAATCACACGAGCCTTAGATATTTTCGGTACATCTGTTAGCCACTTAACTTGACCATTCTCAATGATGGCTTCGTAGCTTTGAAGCATTGCTCACTCCGAATTTAAAGTTAATTAGGGATGAAAATCTCTACATCTCCAAAATTAGCATGAAAAATCTTCGTCCGAACAATTGTAAGTATTCTCAGCTTGGCTTTGTGTTTGATTCGTTAGAAAATATTATTTTTTGCTTGGGTTAAGAGTAACTGATGGCTGAGATAGTGGGAAATGCCTGTACAGCTTATATCCTAGCAGTTACTAATTTCAGCTTGAACTAACTGCCGAATCAGAAACAGTAACAGTAACTAAATTTTGAACATCATTTCCATTTCCTAAATCTGGCTCAAAACTTGATTCAAAATAACTTAATCGCTCCCCTAAAAACTCAACGGGAATTTCCACACAACTGCGAGTAAGCATCTCTGGTGTTTTCGGTAGTATAGTCTCCCTATTAACATCAGCCCTGACGTTAACTTTTAGACGCTGGTAAGCGATGGAAGAATCCCTGTCGCAATGAAACTTCTGCTTGCTGTATGTTTTTCCTCCCACTTTCTCAATTTGCTGTCGAATCATTTTTTGACTGTAGGGTAGTTCATTCTTGAAGTAACGGGAAACCAACGACCAACTACCATGTAGATAAACAGCCAATGATTTATAGTTTTGATTCTCTGGGTTGCCGTCTTCGGTGATTAAACGGCAGTTCCACTCGCCGATTTCGGTTTGCGATCGCAGTACCAAAAGCTTATCCAAAAAGTCATCCAGCGAAGACTTCTTTGACTCGTCATCATTTGCATCACCACACAACGAACTCAAATAAGTCCAAACTTCCTCTGCTGAAACCACTCCAGATAATTCAGCCAACCGAAAAGCATAGTAACCAACCAAAGCTAAACTCGACGCTAACCTCGCATGTGCGGTTGGTAACTTAGGAATTAGTAACGATTCTAAATCCTTAACTCCTTGTTGGTCATAGCCAAGTTTGATTAAATCGGGTAACGCAGAGGAACAGATACGAGACATCGCTCTTAATTCTGGAAATGCTGGAGGATTGGGATACCCAGAAAATTCCAAGCGAATCAACCGCGACAGAATAATGGGGTCATCATCCCCAATTGAATAATTGGAAGCGACAATTAACGGACTGTGGGGGTCTTGATTATTTTCTCTTACAGAGCGCGAACCACAACCAAATTGGGTTTTGATTTGCTGACAAACCCAGGAGATTTGAGTTTTATCGGGGTCATCAAGGAATTGAGTTAACCCACCCATAAGTTTAAATCTTTCGTGGTAGGCACTTTCAGAAGCTTTATTAATTTTGGCTCGATGGTCGAAACCCAGTAACGAAAGTGCGGTGACTGCTGCGAGTGTTTTCCCCGTTCCTGCATCTCCATACAGCCCTAAAACTGGAAAAAATCCCTCTTCTTGCTGGATTTGGTCGTAGAAAAGACCTGCCACAGAGAATGCTGTCGTGAAAAAAGCAGGCATAAATCCCGATTCTCCGAAGAAATTCCGCATCGAATTAACCAAACGCGGTAACACATCTGGCTCTCGTTCCTTGTTGATTTTGGGAATGGGAATTTTTTCCCTAGCAATTAACCTTTGATTGAGAACCCAGCCAGATTCTTCTTCGCTAATAAAATTCCCACTTGATGAAATTTGACAGTCATGAAAAACCCAACTTCCATCCGATTGACGACCAAGACGTTCTGATAATTTATATGGCTTTCCTCCACGTTCGCGGTATGCGGATAGCTCTTTATGCAAATACTTGTGAAGTTCTTCGATCTTTAACTTGTTAATAAAATACACTTTCCCTGTTGCACGGGAAAGACAATTAATAAAATCTGTGACTTTATTCAACATTTCAGCAGGAACCACTACCCGATGTTGCTCGTTGGGCGGGTCATAGGTACGCTTTACTTGCAGCACCAATCCACCATATTCATCATTAACTCCGATTAATTCCCGCTCGACGATAAAGCTAAAACCCGCTTTGGGTATCCATTTCCACTCTGTATCTCCATTTAGGGCTTTCACTTTCTTCCAATAGCCTAATTCCGAACGATATGGATGTTGCACGGGAGCCGACCAATCTGAAGTATTAAACTGTACGTCGTTTTTTAATAAATAATTGCGGATTTCATCAGACCATAATGCCATCCATTCGTCGATTGAAATGTAAGTAATTTGATGACGGTTGCCTTGAAGAATTAGGTCATCGATATCAGGGTCATCTTTGGTAAATTGTCCCCACCAACCAATGCGAATTTTACATTCCCACTGCTGCAAGAGTTTGATGGTTTCGTGGTAACGCAGCATGATGTGCTTATTCGAGAGCATCCCTAGGGCGAGCGCATCTTAAACTGTCACAATAAATATTGATTTTGACATGAATACATGAATTCAAAACCTATTGAAATATTGAGTATAAAATTAAAAAAAATACTTAGTCTTTCGATAGTACAAATT
>JAAUPE010000107.1 GCA_012034595.1 Calothrix sp. CSU_2_0
GAGGCCATCCATCCGATCCATCCAATTCCCAATCCCCAATTCCCCAATTCCCAAATATTAGGAGTAATTATCAATGTTTAAGCGAAGGAAAAATAGTTTTATTTATACGCTGGTTTTGGCTTTTGCATTTTTATTTTTTACTGTTAATTTATCGTCTGCGGCGACTACAGCGACAGAAGCAAAACATTATACTGAGTTACAAATGCCGCCCTTGCCTGATGTGAAACTACCAAAGTACGATCGCATGACGTTGAAAAACGGTATGGTTGTATATTTGATGGAAGACCATGAGTTGCCTTTGGTAAATGGTCGGGCAGTAATTCGTACAGGCGATCGCTTTGAACCTGGTGATAAAGTTGGACTTGCGGAGTTAGTGGGTACTGTGATGCGAACTGGGGGTACTGCAAAGCGTACACCAGACCAACTGAATCAAATTCTCGAACAGCTTGCGGCTTCGGTGGAAACAAATATTAATGAAAGTATGGGAACTGCAAGTTTCCAAAGTCTAAGTGAAGATTTGGATAAAGTGTTTGGTTTGTATGCGGAGGTATTGCGGGAACCTGCTTTTGCTGCTGATAAGTTGGAGTTGGCAAAAACGCAGGAAGGTGGTAGTATAGCTCGTCGCAATGATGACCCCGATGATATTGCCCAGCGTGAGTTTAAAAAGGTACTTTATGGTGGTACGAGTCCTTATGCACGGACTACTGAATATTCAACATTAGCAAAAATTACTCGCGATGATTTGGTGAAGTTTTACCAGCAGTATTTTTACCCAAATAATCTGATTTTGGGTATTGTTGGGGATTTTGATTCGCAGAAAATGAAATCTTTGATTCAAGCTAGGTTTGGAAATTGGAAACCCAGCACAACCCCAATTAAACCGCAACTACCTAAAGTGACAGAAGCTAGTGCGAATGGGGTATATTTCGTTAACCAACCACAATTAACCCAAAGTAATATTTTGATTGGACAATTGGGGGGACAGTATGATAGTCCCGATTATGCTGTGTTGGATGTGTTGAATGGGGTATTGAATGGGTTTGGAGGTAGGTTATTTAATGAAGTGCGATCGCGTCAAGGTTTAGCATATTCTGTATATGGTTATTGGAGTCCCAAGTACGATTATCCGGGTATGTTTATTGCTGGGGGACAAACCCGATCCGATGCAACGGTACAATTTATTCAAGCTATTCAAACTGAAATTAGAAAATTGCAAGCTGAACCCGTGACAGCGAGGGAACTAGCTTTAGCTAAAGATTCTACATTGAATTCGTTTGTTTTCAATTTTGAAGACCCTTCCCAGGTGTTATCTCGGTTGATGCGGTACGAATATTACGGTTATCCCGCAGATTTTCTCTTTACTTACCGCAAGCAACTTGAAGCAACCACTGCTGCTGATGTGCAAAAAGTCGCACAAAAGTATCTCAAACCCGATAGTTTTATTACCCTGGTTGTTGGAAATCAAAAAGCGATCGATCCACCATTATCCCAGTTAGCAAACCAAGTGACAGCAATTGATGTCACGATTCCAGCACCACCTCAAAGTTAAATGTTAGTAGAGAACCCCGACTTCTGAAGTTGGGGTTCTGTTGAGAGAAGTCTGTGTTGAGAGAAGTTGGGGTTCTGTTGAGAGAAATCTGTGTTGAGAGAAGTCGGGGTTCTGTTGAGAGAAGTTGGGGTTCTTTGTGGATTGGATTAAAAGACAAAACTCCTTCACTAATGTCTCTAAAAAACACCGAAAATCATTGATTTTTTAAATTAGATACGAAAAAATGTCAGCAGGCAGGATACTAGATAAAAGCTTTGTTTTAATCACTTTTTAGAACATAACTACCTTAAATAATAGTAATTTTGCTACGGACATAAAATCTTTAGTTCCGTCTATAAAAAGCAGTTAAAAAGCTTGAATTAATCGTTTTGTTCGTATTGAATGTAATCAAGGAGTTAAACAAACACAGTTTAATTCTTCCTCAGATTGATAACACTTCAATACATTTAATCGAAGGAGTAAAATCATGGCTTTTCTAAAAATTTCTGAACTTCGTCCTGCTGGTTCTGAATTGTTCCAAGATTCCGAAAGCTACCTTAATGAGCTTAACGAACAAGAAATTTCAGCAACAATTGGTGGAGGAGGAAGCGACGTAAATATTAGTGTTCTCAGCCAAAACTCAGTAACACAAGGTATATCCATCAAATCGGTGAGTGTTGTTACTAACGTTAAAAGCCCTGCGTCCATATTCGGTGGTAAAAAGTGGTACTAGGTTTAACTAATTAAACCTAAAGCTCAAATAAGCTAATTAATTTCATTTATGCTGTGTCAATTCAATTTGCTAGCTCAATTAAATTAGATGGTTTATTTGTGTGAAACTATATATTCCACATTAATGTGAGTCTTCCACATCAATCGGAGTTTGAGTAGCTCCGATTGATTACTCAACAAAGTAAAATAAATTTGAATTGGGAAAAACAGGAATGTCTACTCTCAAAATTTCCGAATTACGTCCTGCTGGTTCTGAGCTTTTTCAAGATTCTGAAAGCTTTCTCAATGAGTTAAATGACCAGGAAATAGGAGCAATTGCAGGTGGTGGTTATAAAGTACCATTAACTTCTGTAGTTTACGTTAACAGTCAAATTACAGTCTCTCAGGGAATTTCTTTAGAGACTATTTCTATCGTTAGTGTTGGTAAAGCTCCTATAGTTGTCAAGAACGAAGTTCGTGCTTAATTTTCTCTAAGGTTATTTCTAATGGCTAACATTGAAATTTCTCAACTACATCCTGTGGGTTCTGAGCTTTTTCAAGATTCTGAAAGCTTTCTTAACGAACTCAACGAACAAGAATTAGGAGCAATGGGGGGAGGAAGCAGCGAATTAGTAACTAGTGCAGTCTACATCAACACTAAACCAATCGCAAATTCTCAGGCAATCTCCATAGCCAGTGATGCCATCATCAGCGTCAGCAAGGTTCCTCCTATTGCTAAAAGCATAGTCAAGTATTAATCTCTATCAGTTTTACCATCATTATTAGTTGATTCAATCAGGTACTTAAGAAATTTTCTTGAGTACCCGATCCAATTTTCTTTTACAAGGAGATGAAATGTCTAGCATAAAAATCTCAGATATTCATCCACCTGGATATTCTCTTTTTGAGGATAGTGAGAACTTTCTTGTGGAATTATGCGTTCATGCAATGACTCCTTTGGAGTATCGCGAACTGGGAATGCTACAAGGGGGTATAGTCATCAGTCAGGTTACTTACAGTCAGGGTTTCATTGGTGATGCTGTCCAACCAATCAATGATGGTATTACTACTTTACAACCACAACTACAAGTAGTAAATGCTTTTGATAATTTGCTTTCATCCAAATAAATTACTTACCTTTACTCTTCAAGGGTAAGTGTTGGTATTAAGTAATTTTAAAGTTCATCCTCTAGATGAATAATAGGTTTTTTTGAGGGAATTTCTCATGGCTAACATCAAAATTTCTCAATTGTATCCTGCTGGTTCTGAGCTTTTTTTGGATTCTGAAAGCTTTCTGAGTGAGCTTACAGATGCTGCAACAGAAGTTATTGGAGGGGCTGGACTTGCTGATACCCTAGTAAAAGATGGACAAGTATATACCTATATCATTGAAACCCCCGTGGTAAAAAACACGGAAACCAAATTAGTACAAACTAAAAATAGTGTTTCTGTTGGGGTTGGTTTAGAAACATATTCTGTTATCACTGCTTTCTAATCTTTACTGGCAAAATTCTCCTAATATGGTCATTTTTCCGCACCTATGCTAGAACCATTTCACTTTTGCGATCGCACAAGTAAGTGAGTAGAGTAAGTTTGGACATTCCGTCTCTACAATAAATTTATACCTGCCATAATTTTTGTGAAATGGTGTAGCTATTTTTTCGGTATGAGTCTTGAGTATGAGATTTTTGCTCCTGATTTTAAAGTAATGAGAAGGAGTCAGCAGCAAGCTAGAAAATATCCCTATTCTCTTCGTTAAATCTAAGCAATAAATCAGAGAGCTAAGTCAAATGTCGAGTATTAAAATATCAAATTTATCTCCGCTTGGTTCAGAATTATTCTTGGATTCTGAAAGCTTTCTCCATGAACTCACTGAGTTAACTAATACAGAAACGCAAAGTTTAAAAGCAGGTTTGGTAATCAGTCAAGTGACGGTAACAAGGGGATTTTTGGCGGTTCCTGAGAATTATCAAGATAACTATGAAAACTTTAGGGTTCTGCCAGTATATCTAAATGTAGATACCTTTGGATTAGACTGGGGTGTTAGTATAAAAACTTATTTTTTGGGGATTCCGCTCACTCATAAAAATAACTAATTGATTGGAATTTGTTTTAATGTTTGATTTAATTTTAGATTTAGACATAATTCATGTATTTATGTCTAAAAAATTGTTTTTTTGAGCTTGACTCGAATAGTTAATTGAGTAAAAAATAGAATCTATGAGCGTAGATAGAGAAAATTAAATTTTCAGCATTAATTTCTGCATTAGTATATAAGTGCTTTCGCTAGATTCATTTTTACAAGTCAATTTCCGCCAATCTTAATTTTCAAAAACTTAATTTTCAAAAACTTTAATTTTTACAAACAGACAGCAAAAGTTAGTGTACCCCTAAGCTACAAGAGTACAGAAGTCAGGAGTAAAGCATCTTTAAACCTCGTCTACCTTGAGAACTGTAGTTTCCGACAAAGACCTTGAGATTGCTACCCTACGGGAAGCCTTCGTCTACCTTACGTCGCAATGACGCATTTGAATCGTTAAAAAACTCCGGGTTTGATCGTGGACGAGGTTTATATATGACTTTTAGATTGTTTGACTGCCGCTCATATAATTACAATCTGCTGTAAGCTTAAAATTCAATCCATAAATTTTAGTAAAAATTGAAATTTCAAGAATAATACAATTCAGTCAATTTTTTTTTAATGCTGAACTGTATTGATTTAAAAACAGTTAAATTTGACCGAACTAGAACTTATTTATCTTATTCAACCAGTATTGTGTTATGACATTTATACTCAGCAACCAAAATGTTTTTGACTACCTAATTGAGCGGGGTATCTGTACCTCTGAAGAGCAAGCTCAAAGTAATGTGGAACGTAAATATGCCAAAAATTTTAACTTATTACTCACCTTACCAAAGGGACGTAAACTATTAGTCAAACAAGAGCCTCATATCCACGATGGTAAAACAGCAGGGGAGTTTTTACGGGAGTGGAAAATTCAAGAACTTTTGCAAAAATTTTCCGAACTCAGCCAGATTCGTCCTTGGATTTCTGAGGTAATCGATTTTGATGCGGAAAGGTCTATTATTGTTTTTAATTATTTGGATGAGTACCGCGATGTGATGAATTTTTATGGAAAGGAAACTACTTTTCCAACAGAAATTCCCATCGCAATTGGAACGATTTTAGCGAGAATTCATAGTCTGACTTTAGAACGTCAAGATTATCAAGAATTTTGTACCCAAACACTAGAAAGTCAATCTTCAACTACTACCGATATTAGTGATATTAATACCCAATGGTGAGTCAGTTAGAAAGAATTACTCCAGAAATTTTTGGTTTAGTTCCTGCTGATGGTCTAAAATTCTTTGCTCTCTATCAACGTTACGACAGTTTAGGAAAAGCGATCGCAGAACTCGGTAATTCTTTTACTCCTTGCTGTCTAACGCATAACGACTTGAAACTAAACAATATTCTACTAGCAAATAACTGGCAGCAAAGTACTTCCCCTGACATAGTGCGATTGATTGATTGGGAACGTAGTAGTTGGGGAGATCCAGCTTTCGATTTGGGTTCCCTAGTTGGTAGTTATCTGTTGATTTGGTTGGGTAGTTTAATTACTAGCAAAGCAATGAGTATTGAAGAGTCTTTACGGATGACAACCACTCCCCTAGAACAAATACAACCATCGATTGCTGCACTTGCGATCGCATATTTTACTGAGTTTCCAGAGATATTACAGCGTCAACCCGATTTTTTACGACGTGTTGTCCAATTTACTGGTTGGAACTTGATTAGCGCGATTCAAGCAACACTCCAATATCAAAAATCTTTTGGTAATTCGGGTATTTGTATGCTTCAGGTTGCTAAGTCTTTATTATGTCGTCCAGATTCATCAATTTACACAATTTTTGGGATGGAAGCGTCGGAATTATCTGGTGCAAGTTTATCTTTTGTTTAGATGATGGAAATTTGATTTTTAAACGCAGAGTGAAGAGGAGGTAAATGTAGAGTTCTTATTAACTGGGTTTTATTATCCTCATGTTTAATTTATAAACCTACTCCCTAATATTCCTATGCAACTATTAGATTCTCTGCAAACTTCGCCAATTGATGCTCCTGAACCATTGCAGGTGTTATTACAAGACATTGCGAATAATCTGGAAATTCAATCTTTTTATTCGATTAAACATCCAAATTATAAACCTTTGGAATTGCCATCTGAGGCTGTTTCTCGATTTCAACAATTGTCCTCAGATTTGCAAAATAAGTTTCTCAAGTTGCAATTATCGAATTTTCTTTACGGTGTTTATTATAACGGTTCATTAAAACGAGTTTTAGCAATTGATGCAGATGACACAAATTCAGTAAATCAAAATCTTGCTCAGAAGCTAGAAAATAATACTTTTTTAGGTGTAGATGTGGCTTTTTACGATCGCTTGCACCAAAGTAACCAGGGTAAAGGCTATTTTAGCAATCATTGGCAGGTAGTTAAGGAAGAAGCTGATGGTACTTTGGCTGTACACAATGGTGGTTTGACGTTGCATATTGAACCTAGCATTCATCTCGAATTGCAGACGGAAATACCAATTGTTGGGGATTTGGTAGCGATTAAATTACCAAAAAATCTGGTACAAAATGGCTTTTATATGGCTGTTGGGGATGCAGGTTCCTATGATGGTGAGCAGATTGTGCGGGTTTACTTTAACCTGACTCCAGATGGTGCTGTGGCAGTCATGGAGAGCGTCACACGGGAACTTAATACCATTCCCATTGAATTCAATTTTAAAGCCCTTTACAACCCTTCAGACTACGATCGCTATGATTCGGCAGTACTCTATTTTGACAAACATAATTATGAAATTGTTCACCCAATCTTGGAAAGGGTATATGCAGAACACAAAGCTTATTTTCAACCAGAAGTACCTTTATTCACCAAAATGATTGCACCAGGAATTGCGATCGCAGAGGAACCAGACCAAAAATTTGCCGAAAAAGAAAGCTTTGGGATGAATCGCTGCCAAATTGTTGCTGATGCTTTATTTGATGCTTGGCAGCAAGGAAACAATTCTCCAGATGCTCGAATGGAATCTATTTTACAAAAATTTGCTTCCTTGGAAATTGGTTTACAGCACCCTTATTTGAATGCTAATTCAGAGGATATTTACGGAGCTATAAAGTTATGAAAATTACCGATATTGCTCCAGTTCAACAGCCACAAATAATTAGTCCAGCAGCAGAACTTGCCATAGCAAATAGTCGATTTTGCAAGTCAGATTTGCCTTTTTATCGAAAGTTGGGAAGAACCAATTTAACTGTTAGTTGTTTGGGTTTGGGTGGTGGTGGTCACATTTCTAGCGAAGATACTCTCTATGCTTTTGACCAAGGAATTAACTACTTTTTCTACTCTAGCGATTTACATCAATATCTCTACAGTTCAATGCGTCCAGCACTGCGTCAATTATGCGGACGTGGTTCTTCGGTACGGGAACAGGTGGTGCTTGCGACTGTTACTTACATGATTAGAACCCCAGATACAGTATTCACTTATTTATTCGATCAATTTGTTGATTTGGGTATTGATTATATTGATGTTTTCTTTTGGGGTTGGATTGACGAACATAATGCAAGTTCGTTCGAGCAATGTATTGGTGCTTCCGATGATATTCGGGGACCAAATAGCATTTGTGAGCGACAAATTGAAAGAATGTTTGGTGTGTCTGAAAAACTCAAAAAAATGGGTGCTGTACGCTATATTGGTGCGTCTTTTCACGACCATGATTTAGCACAAAAATGGATGAATAGTCCTTTGTTAGATGTGGTGATGGTACGGCATAATGTAGCTCATCGTACTGCCCAAAGAAAGGTTTTTCCTCATTTAGATGCAAATGACCCAAACCGTCCTGGTATAGTTACATTTAAATCTGCGGGGATGTCGAATGCGCTTTGGGAACCTCCTGCAAGTTTACCATCGGGATGCTGGCAACCTTCTGTACCAGATTTGTACCGCTATTCTTTGAGTCAAAACTCCGTAGATGTGGCATTGGCAGGTTGGCAGCATCGTCATGAGGTTGATGAGGCAATTCAAGCTGTGCAAAGGGGCAAATTTAACCCGGATGAGATTGATTACCTCAACCTTTACGGGGATTTGCATCGGAATCGGGTGAATATTCACGAAGTCTCTCCGGAACGGTTTTTGGTTGGGAATTCTTGAAAAATTAATCAATTTGAAAACGAAAATTAATCAATTTAGACGTTCCATCGGAACGTCTCTACTGGGGATTTTGGGTAAAAATTAATCACAACATCAATCACATTTTTCACTTAACTTTATCGAAACTATGACAGAACAAACCCTTTCACGAATGGTTTCGTCGGAGAAACCTGTGCAAATCCAACCCGCAACCGATGCAGAAATCCTGGCATATCTGCGTAATTCAGTTAAATTTGCCGAAATTGCCCATGCAACCGAACGTGAAGCATTAATCAAAGCAAGTTGCGATCGCTTGGAAATAGATATATCTGATGATGAATGGCAAGCTGCTGGAGATGCTTTTCGGATGGACGCAAGCTGTGGGGTAATTCTGAAACTATAGCTTGGTTGGAACAACAGCGCATTGATGTGGAAGAATGGTCGCAGGGAATCAAAGCAGAGCTATTGGAGAAAAAGCTCAAGGAACATTTGTTTGGTGCAGTTGTGGATGGTTCCTACATTAGCGATCGTAATAATTACCGCAGAGTTGCGTTATCGCAAATTTTGGTTTCTGAATTTCCTACTGCTCAAAAAATTGTGCAAATGTTACGTAATGAACATGCGTCTTTTGCTGCTTTGGCTTTGGAATATTCTCAGGGTAAGCAGTCTCAGCAAAATGGTGGTTTTGTTGGTATTCGCTATTTAGTCGAACTGTTATCAGAGGTTGCGGAAGCGATTAATAATAGGAAAGAAGGTGAAATTATCGATCCAGTGCAAACTAAGTTGGGGTATCACGTTCTCAGAATTGAAAAGTGGTTCCCTACGGAATTAAATCAAGCTGTTAGAGAGCAAATTATGGATTCTTTATTTCAGTCTTGGTTACAAAATCTGGAGAACAAAGAAACATCTCGACCGAAAATTATTGATTAGACAATTTTTGTCTTTCCACGAAAATTATAATGTATCGTAGGGGCGAACGGCTGTTCGCCCTGAATATTTTATTTATAAAAATTTAATTTGTTGTTACTACCTGAGATGATTTGAATTGGGTAATTTCCCTGTGAGAACTGCTATGCAAATCTGACTGCATCACGATTTGAAATTGCTCGATTTGTTGCTTTAACCAAGCTGCAAATAAATCACCTAAAATCTGAATGCGTAATTGCTCATTTAGTTCGGGTTTGATAATTTCTTCCACCCAAATTAAATGTACTCCTTTTGGTGTCATGATTGGTTTGAGAATTTGTGGTGGATTAGCTGCAAATACCGCAGCAGCTATTTCCGGTCGAAAATCTTCCCGTTTTTGAATTCCTTGATATCCTCCAGCACGACGAATTTCTGGATTTTGAATGTATTGACGAGCGATTTCTGGAAAAGTGATTTCATTTTCTTGGAGAGCATAAAATAACTCTAGCGCTAAATCTTCATCATCCAAAATCACTTCATAGGTGACAACTCCAGCATATTGGAGTTGATTTTGATAAAAAGCTGGTTCGACTTTATCGGTAAATAAGTAGTCTGCTAACTTTGTCGAAAGGAGATTTGTTTTAGCTAATTCTTCAAATTCATCAAGGGAAATATAGTGTTTTTCTAACCATTCCCAAGTATCTTCGGCTTTGAGGAGTTGGTTCGATAATCGTAAACTATCTGCTGCTTGTTGAACTTCGTCTGTTTCAAGTTTAATTCCGGCTTTGAGTGCGGCATCAAGCAGAATTTTTCGGGTTGCGATCGCATCTAATATTGCAGGCATTTGGCAAGACAGTTTGATGTAATATAAAATGTCTTGCTCTGATACGGTTAAAACATTTTGCATAATTTTGCACCTCAGATAATTAGATTATTTTTGATTGTTCCATTTCTTGATTACAAAGCAGTAAAATGCAACTATTCTAATTGAAATTAGACTTTTTCTCATCACCACATTAAGTCAAATCTGCTTCTATTAAATAATATTATAAAACCATGACGAATGAAAACATTTTATTAAAATTTCATGAATAAAATCTGACTTAACCGAAAAATTACAAATTCATATATCCGACCCCTTACTAAGTCGGTATTATTAGTTATATCGAATGATTGAAGAATTTGATTACAAATCTAAACCACCTTTTTGTAACTTCTTAAATGGGTCTAACATAAAGTCAATAATTCGACGCTGGCGAATAATTACCTCTGCTGTTGCGGTTTGACCAGGAGTTAATGCAATGCGCTTATTTCCCGATTGAATATAAGGATGATCCAAAACAACTTCTAATTCATAAACTTCCGTTTTGACTTGATTCGTTTCTTGAATTTTCGAGTCTGGAGAAACCCAATTTACATGTCCTTTTAAAACTCCATAATCTTGAAAAGGATAAGCATCAAACTTAATTTTTACTGGCATTCCCTTCTTCAAAAAACCACTTTGTTCGTTCGGCATTTGAGCTTTGAGGACAAAAGCTGTATTTTTGGGAGCAATTTGTGCCACCATTTGACCTGCTTGTACCACCGAACCAGGTTTTGTCACGGGTAATGTAAAAATTGTGCCATCAACAGGCGATCGCAATATTCTTTGTCCGAGTTGGAGCTTCAGAGATGTCACCTGACTACCGCTTTGAGCAATTTGCGATCGCATTGCTGTAATTTGAGATTGCAAGTCTCGCAACTGTTCTTGGCTTTTGAGCAGAGTCAATTGTCCGGTTTGCTGTAAGCTTTGGTAGCTACTTTGCTGTTCTTGGAGTCGGAGTTGTGCTTGTTTGATATCCGACTCTAACTGATTGATGGTTGTCTGATAGCGACTGGTTTCTTCAGCTAAACCTAATTGAGCTTGTTTAATGTCAGATTGAGCTTTTTCATAAAGTCGTTTACTTTCTTCTTCTTCTTTTTTGAGATTGTCAACTTGAGTTGCAGAAACAGCACCATCACTTACTAGTTGACTAAAACGTCCGACTTGTTTTGTATCTATATTCAAGCGTTTTTGAGCCGATATTTCGTCATTTTGAGCGGTGCTAATTTGCTGCTGTGCTTGATTAACTAATGCTTGTTTTTCTAGTTTTTGCAAATTATAAGTACTTTGTTTTGCATCGAGAATTTGCTGTGCTTGATTGACTTGAGCAGTTTTTTCTAATTGCTGGGATTGGTTTTGTTGCTCTTGTACCCGAATCGAAAGTAGTAATTGATTTTTTAGTAATTCCAATTGTGCTGACCGATTTTTTTCACCTTCTAATTTAGTCTGGACTTCCTTTAATTGGCTTCTGAGAACGTCCGATTCTAGTTCCAGTAAAACTTGCCCTGCTCTGACGATTTCACCTTCTTTGACTTTGACTGCTGTCACACTTCCACTTACGGAGCTATCTAATTGTTGCGTTGCTCCTTTGGGTTCTATTCTTCCTCTAGCATTGCCAGTTTCATCCACTTTAGAAAGCATTGACCAAGGTAATGTAGTCAATGTAAAACCCATTAATAAGTAGAGTAAGGAGCGTGTCCAACGTCTAGGTAAAGCATCTAATAATTCCTCGGTTCCATAAAACCAATCTTTGCTATCGTTTGTAGATTCTCTCCCATGAGGGTAATTAATTTTTTTTGATTCATGTTCATTTGATTCGGTTAATGCTGTTGAAGAATTCCAAGATGGATTTGGCATAATTTTTAACTCATCTTAATTTTTAGAAATACGTTGTATATTGTGTCTTTATAATTATTAATTATTAATTAATAATTATTAATTAGACGACCCATCGGGTCGTCTCTACGTTAATGTATCGTATTTGTACAAACAATCCACTGGGTTATTTCTTAATTACTAAATTCAGAACTTAATTGTTGCTGATTAAGATAGAAATAATGACCCTTTTTAGTGATTAATTGGTCATGGGTACCACTTTCGACTAGAACACCCCGATCTAAAACTAAAATTAGATTGGCATTCCGCACAGTAGAAAGACGGTGAGCAATAATCACACTGGTACGTCCTTTGAGAATTGTTTTGAGGTTCTTTTGAATAATTGCCTCAGATTCCGAGTCGAGGTGACTGGTAGCTTCATCCAAAAGCAATAAACGGGGATTTCCTAACAAAGCACGTGCGATCGCGAGTCTTTGTCTTTGTCCACCAGACAACAAACCTCCACCTTCACCGATTTGGGTTTCATAACCCATTGGTAATCGTTTAATAAATTCATCTGCACCTGCCAAATGTGCTGCTTCGACGATTTCTGTTTGATTGACTTCTGGATGGGCAATACTGATGTTTTCCCGAATCGTACCCCCGAATAAAAACGTGTCTTGGTCTACAACACCAATTTGAGAACGGAGCGATCGCAAGGAAATACTAGTGATATCTTGACCGTCAATTAGTATCTTGCCATCTGTCGGTAGATATAAACCTAGAATCAATTTGGATAAAGTTGTTTTTCCCGAACCACTTCTACCAACGATTGCGACTGTTTGCTCTGGCAGAATTTCAAAGCTGAGATTTTCTAAGACGTTAATATCGCTTTCGGGATGATAGCGGAATGTGACGTTATCAAAGCGAATATTCCCGTTGAGAGTACTGAGAAATTGGCGGGGTTGATTTTGTAAGTCTTCCTCTGGTTCCGCTTCCAAAACGTCATTAATTCGTTCTGCGGAGACAATTACTTCCTGGAGTTGATTCCACAACACAATTAACCTCTGGAAAGGCATAATAATGTTACTCAACAGCATGTTAAAAGCGACTAATTGCCCGATTGTCAGCTGGTTTTGAATTACTAACCATGCTCCATACCAAAGCATACCCGTAGTTACTAGGGTTTGAATTGTAGCGCTAAAAATTTGTAGTTGATTGCTAATCACCTCAGCTTTGAAGGTTTTTTTGACTAAGTTATTCAGTAATTCTTCCCAATGCCAACGAACTGTCTGCTCGATTGCCATTGAACGAATCGAACTCACTCCAGTCAGACTTTGAATCAGATAACTGTTTTCACTAGCAACCGCACTAAATACTTCTTTGGAAATGCGACGCAAAAAAGGTGTAGCAACTAGTGCCAGTAAAAAATATGGTGGCACGATCGCTAAACTCAACAATGCCATTTGCCAACTGTACCAAAACATCAAACCGACATAAATAAATACCGTTAGCAAATCCAAACCAATCGATAAAGCTTCCCCCGTGAGGAAACGCTGAATTTTTTGGTTTTCTTGAACACGGGAAATAATATCCCCCACATAACGGGATTCAAAAAATGATAGAGGTAAGCGGAAGGTATGCTTAATAAAACCCACCATCAAAGCAACTCCCACTCGGTTTGCTGTATGGTCGAGTAAGTATTGCCGCAATCCATTAATAACAACCCGAAATAAACCAAAAATCAGTAAACCAAAACCCACCGCATTTAGTGTCAGAGTACTACCCTGAACAATTACCCGATCCAAAAGTAACTGGGTAAATAAAGGTGTCACCAATCCAAATATCTGAATCAATACCGAAGCGGCAAATACCTCCAGTAGAACTCCAAAATGAGGTTTGATTAACTCAAAAAACTGCCAGAATGGAGTACTTGCTTCTTGAGCATCTTGAAGCAGATTTGTGGGTTGGAGTAACAATGCATACCCATTCCAACCCGCTTTAAACTCAGAAATACTGAGATTGCGTTGACCGATCGCAGGATCGCCAACAATTACCTGTTTTTTGCTAACTTCATAAACAACAATGTAATGCTTACCTTCCCAATGTGCGATCGCAGGTAATGGTTGTTGTGCAAGTTTGTCGAGACTAGCTTTGACTGGACGAGTGGTAAAACCAATGGTTTCAGCAGAGAAAGCAACAGCACTCAATGAAGCTCCACTACGACTGACATTAGTTAACTCCCGCAGTTTATTCACACTCAAACGTTTACCCCAATAACGACCAATCATCACTAAACAAGCTGCTCCACAATCGGAAGCGCTTTGCTGTTCAACAAATGGATAACGCTTAACTAACTTTCCCCACCAATGACCAATGGTTAAGGTTGGACTGGGGAAATAAGCTTGTCTTTTTTTGGGAATTGTTGCTGGAGTTGGGGAAGGAAAGGGAATGATGTTTCTGCGATCGGGGTTAACGAGGGAATGCTGCTCAAAAATACCTTCTGGAGATGGGGTTTCCGAGGAACTAACCAACCCTGCCAATTGTTTGGCATTTTGCAACATGCGATCGCGAATTTTCGGGTTATTTTGCATCAAAACCCGTAATATCTCTGCTTTAATGTAAGCAAGTTTTAAGTTTGTAGATGCACGAACTGAGTAAAAAATCAATTCCCGTTCCGGAAAAAGAGTTTGTTCACCAAATGACGCTCCCGTTGCCAAGGTAGTCATTAAATTTCCCGTGGAGTCGAGCAGTCGAACTTTACCTGAAAGCACGATGTAAACACCAGCATTTGCATCTGTAGATTGCCAAAACTGCTTGGCTGGTGCTGGTTGGACAATTTCCAATGCCGTTAAGCACTGTTTAAGTTCGCGATCGCCAAGCGATTCACCGAAAATATTTACAAGCTCTTGACCTAATTGTTCTTGTGAAATCACGATTTACCCCTAAGTTGAAAGAGGGAAAAGAGAAAACGGAACAGGGAATTATGCCCAATCCCTAAAACCCAATGCCCAATGCCCAATTCCCAATCCCCAATCCCCAATAACTAAATTAAATTTAACGACAAAGGTCGCTTATTCTCCGTATTTGATTGGAGGTCGCAAATTGTGATACTAGAATTATTTTGATGATTAGTTATTTTCTCGCTTGTATTTTTGGACTTAGTAGACAAGCCCATGCTTTTAAGCAAGCGATTGATGTGGCGATCGCTAATTTCAATCCCAAATTCATTTGCCAAATGTTTACTCAACCATTGGGCAGTCCAATTTTGAAAACTATATCCACAATCTCGCGGATTTTTACTCACCAATTCCTTCAATCTGTGAATATATTGGTCATTAATCGTTTTTGGTCTACCAAGCGATCGCTCGTTCCATTTGTGCGCTAAACCCGCTTCTGCTCGACTAATCCAGTACCGTGCCATCTCTTGTGAACAACCTAAAATCTGACAGATTTGCGTTTGTGATTTACCCATATCCGCTAACAGCATTATTTCTAACCTGCGTCGATATTCTGGTGGTAAATTGGTTTGCAAATTCTTGAGTAAAGCTTTGCGTTGAAATGGTGTTAAAAACTTGCTCGTAGCATTTTCGTAAGTTTCAAATACTTGTTCGGAGTTGAATATTTGTGACATAATCATTACCAGTTGTCGTTAATACCTACGCGGAAATAATTCCGCAGTTACTGCTGCTGTTTATCAGTGCTTACTAGTTCAGATAAAACAGCAGCAAAATTAGTTAGCTGTATCGACAGCTAATTAGTGAAAACACGTGCAACTAATCCCGGAAGTCTCCCCCTGAGTATTGCAAGTCTAGGGGGTGTTTCCTGGGTTTGTTGAAGTTCCTCATCGCTAAAATTCGGGGTTATGCAGCTTTAAAGACAGCACCTACTAATTAATGAAATGTGTATTTTTACCCGCAGAGTAATACTGGGAGCTTCTTTCACTAAATAATCGCGAGTATTTTCGATCGAACATGCTGTTAAACGCATAAGATATGCACCCTAAACTAAATGGTCATCAGGTTCTTGGCAAATTTATTCATGAGGGAAATAGCCTCAGCAGAGCTTAATACCTCCGGCAGTTCGGGATTTTTTCCTCACATACTTAACTTTAAAAACTACACAGATTGCATTACACTTTTTGACACAAGACACAGCCTTCAAAACCAGATCGAAAACTTCAATCATTAAATGGGAAAACCACAACTTTTATTTTGGTTTTGTTTTGGGAATTTTGGTTAGTACATAAAGTACTAATAGATTAATTTACTGGTAGTTGTAAAGTTTGTTTATTCGAGTCAAGCTTTCAAGCTTACGTATTGGTAATACTTTAAACCATCAATTATTATTTCAATACTGTTGTCAGATGACAAGCTGACAATTATGAGCGGGAACTCTAGCCGAAATGCCAGTAGTTAAACTAGCGATTTATTAGTTGCCAATCAAATAAGCTGAAAACTTTTTTGGAGATAATCTCAACGACGAAATAATTAATATTTACGGCGTTAAACTATTTACAGTCTTCCTCTGATAATTTTCCTACTTTTTGTCAAATTTAGCTAAAATAAGAATGGGACTTCACCTTAAATTTACAATATATTCACACAATCTTTAAATTTTATTTGCAGAGAAAATATTAGAAGTTACGCAAAAAGCTGGTAAGTGTTAACTAAACTGTGTCAAGTCAATAATTCCAGGGATTTCCAATAATATTGGTTTTACTCTCGTAGATACTATTTACAATTCAAAAATCTTATCAAATAAGAAAATCATCAAATAGTAATTGATTGATGGGTAGAGCATAAAATTTAAAATATGGCGTTAGTTTTAATTTGATTTCAACATATAAAATACATCTATCTGAGGAAAGAGATAGTTACTTTATACGTAAAAATAAAATTCGTAGTAAAATCTCCCAAAAGTTAGATGTCTAGACTAAAAGTACATGTTGTTTAGTTAATCTGAATTAAGTAGTGGGAATCTCGAATAATTTTAGAGGAAGGGTACTAAAATCCTCATACTATTAACTTATGACTGACAATTAGCAAATTCATCGCGAATAATTAAGTAGATTTTCTAGCTCGATATTTAACCATTGTTTAAACATATGATTGAGGATTTCTTGATATCTCTTAGGGGTTAATTCTGCTGGGATTAGTTCCTCAACAAGAAATAAGTGATATCCCTGTTCGGTTCTAAATGGTCCAATTAATTGCTGAGGAGATGTATTAAAGATTATGGATGCAATATCTGGTTCGAGTTGCCAGCGATATACCTTACCTTCATAACCGCACTTTTGCCTACGGCTTTCATCAATATCGTACTCGTGTGCGGCAGCATAAAAACTAACTTCGCTTTCTTCGATTTGAAAATAAAGCTCTTGAGCTAACTTATCGTTTGCGACTATGATTTGATATAAGATTATTTGCTCAAACTCAGAACGATTTTGGATAAAGAACTTTTCGACTTCCTTACCAAACATCTCCTCTGCCAGCTTTTGTGCTAATAAGTTCCAACGAATCCCCGTTTCCCATTCTTCGGGAGTTACCATTTGCTCGTTTAACCAAGCTACCGTATCCGATGCTTTCTCCAAACGTAGTTGACGACGCTGTTTGTCTGCTTCCCGTTGAATTTCATCGTTACTGACGATTAGTTCTCGTTCTTCTGCTGCACGTGCGATCGCTCTTTGGGATAAAATCGAATCATATAGTTCCTTCAGTTTCATTTCCCGCTTGAGGAAGCTAACAATCTCTTCTGATTCAATAACAATTTTAGAATCACCGTTCATATACTAATCTTGTTATATTTACCTAAAATCTCTGTACTTTCCTCGTTGCCAAGTCGAGGATAAAGGCAAAGATGACTTGTTACTAGGGTAAATGATGTATTCGGGTTTTGAGTAGTTTTTTCTACTCAAAATTTACAAAAAAAAACTGGAAGCTATTGGAGTTTAAAGCTTCCAGTAATTTTTAAGTAATTTACAAGCTAAGAAAATGCGTCTAAATGACGCGAATAAAGTAACTCTGGGGTGAGATAGAAGGCAGTAATAGTTATTTTCAACGTAGACTAAATAGTTTTTGTATTGCTTTCTCTTTCTCCAGCTTGAACCTGTTTTTAAAAAGATATCTTTTAACCAGGGAATTCTATTTAAAACAAATTCAAATTTCGATGTCAAAAGTTGGGAAGATTAATTGGGAGGATTAATCTGACTTTTGATTGAGCTTTTGACAAGTAAAATAAATCGGAATTGGATGATATATCTAGAATCAGGCACATCTGATTGAATTTTTACTTGTTGAAGAAAAAGAACCACCTGCAATGCTTAAAACTTGTTTATCGCTGAAGATAAATTGAACTATCTTGTGCTATCTATTCCTATCGCTTCCCATCGCAGTTTAATCATTAATTAAACTATTTGTTTTATTGATTCAATATATGACTCCTTATTTGTAACCACTTGGACACTCACTTGCTTTCCTTATATATAATGTATAAAAAATAAGAGCCAATCGTTTGCCAATTTGGCATTTAAGTTGCAAAGAAAAAGTAAATTGATTGGGAAAAATATGTATTTAATACTAATTCAAGAAAAGTTTTAGAAGTACGAAAAAAAGTATCCCTAACTTCGATAGGAAGTTAGAGATATGAAAAAGTACATAATTGAATCAACTAAATCGACTCAGAAGATAATCAAGGCTATTTGTTGATTTTTCTAATTGAATTCACATAACCTCAAACAAGTCTTTTGAGTTACTTCTGGCTGTAAATCTGATTTTAACTGCTGATTTTCACTAATTTGGGCTGATAACCACTCATCAATATTTCCTCCACCACGAACTTCTCTTTTTTGTTTTCCCACTACTTCTAAATAAGCCAAATCTTTAATTTTGCTCAAGCAACTAGGAGACAAATTCCCATCAGACCTTTTTTCGTTATTAGATTTAGCAATAGAAAGGTGGTCACTACGTTGTTGATGCGATTTTTCGCTGGGGGAGTTTTCTTTGAGTAATCGGTTATAGGTACGGTAGGGGATGTAGTGAAGGGGGTTATAGCCAGCAAAACGCAGCATTAATACACAAGCCCATGAATATTTACCTGCTAAAATTGCTTCAACTACTCGATCCAATTGTTCGGGATTTATGGCTTTATCAAAATTGCTACTCATGCTAGGCTTTGATTGGTTCATGGTTCTGTTACGCTTCAGTTAAGTAAATGAATATTTCAAATATTTTTGGTTCTTCGGTTAATAGTTATTCGTGATGAGGCAGTAGGTGCACTTATTACCTATTCTCCTTAACTTTTAACCATTAATTATTAACTATTCAATTTTTGTTTGAGTCAAACAAGATATCAGCGATGCGATAGTTACGTACCAATTTGACTTTAGCTAGTTGGGTTGTTTTGGAGTTCATTATTTTGTATTTGGTAGCTTGTTTCTGCTGTGATACAATTTGAAGCCGAGTTGTTTTCTGAAAATTTAAATATAATTGGTGTTGTTTTCTATATCTGGAACAAATGTTGGGAATGTTGAAAGATAGATTCGTTGTATCCAATTTGATTGCGTTAGGATTATCTGCTTTTGGTGTTGTCAATCTCAAAACAGATTTGGTTTGCTTTATCGGTTTGTAGGTACTTGTTGAGTCAGCGAGATAAGTATGAACCATCAATGCATTAATTTGGTTTAACTTTGTTTGAACCTCAGTCAAATGCTGGTTTTGAACATCAAATTTGAGGACAAATTGGGAATCCTTTTGCTTAGTGCTTGCTTGCTGTACCTTTTCTGAGTCGATGGGTACAAGCTCTCCCTCTATTTGGCTAACTTCTCCTATTCTTGCGCTCCAAACCCAAGCTAAAGTCATTGCTAGGAACAAGATACTACTCAGCAGTAACAAATGAGCAATAGAGGAAGGTGGTTGATTGAGCATTGTTTGCAGTGATTCTGACAAGTTGTTTGCATTGACGGTTGTAACTGAGGTTTCAATTGCATTTGACCTGATGATTCTTTTCATGAACTGACCCTTGTTAGGAAACCTAACTGTTTTCATCAACCATGCTGGCAATTTAACCGGAATTTAGAATTTTCCGTAGCTATAACTCCTTGAGGTTAAACTAGGCTCCGCGTAGCTTGGCTTTGCTTTACATGTCTACCTCAGAGGGGTACGCTTATCGCTTTTGCTTGGCTGTACTCACGACTCTAATTTCATTCCCTCTTTCTCGATAAATGCAGTTTTTCCTTTCCATCAACCATAAATGCAACTTTAGTTACTAAAAATAATAAATATTTTAAGCATTTACTCGTAGAATCTTGATTGGTAAAAAGAAATCCTTATCTCTAATTCAAAACAGTAACATTCGTACTTTTACTATTTTCTCTTTGATTGCTATCTGCCAATTTGGCATTGCTTTAGTCAAATCTACTCAACTAATTTTCTGATTTACTTAAGTACTGTGCAACTTTTATTTTTGTCCTCCTTGTTATTATTAATTAGGGGGTCTTACCCCTCGCCAGTATTGGCTTTGAGAATTTTGTTCTAGTAAACTGCCCCCAGAAAATTGTAGCACTTAATTCCTTTATGAACCATTTATAAAGATATAAATTTTGGTGGTGTTTTTACTATTTTAGGGAAATGTAAATATTGGAAATATTTTTACAGCTTGTAAATAAATTTATGTTTACTGGAACTTTAAAGCTTCCTCTATATAGCTTTAAGCCTAAAACAATCAATGCAAAATTACAGTAAATTTATTGTATTTTTTAGATTAAATACAATTTTTCTGCCTGGTTAAAAAGTTATTATTGATACGGTTTTGTGGTATGAATTCGCTGATTAAAAAAGTATCGAAATCGCAATCAGAAAAAAATACCGGAAACAGCAAAAATACGAAGTAAATGTAAACTTTATAGATGAAAAACTGCAAAGAAAATATAAAAAACATATATTTTTGGTAACAATAGCAGCAATAATGCGTCCGGAACAATCATTAACTATTTACATTTAAGTATGAGTGAATTTGACAGTTTTAGTAATTATTCTCTTTGGGTATGTTGTTGAATCAAATGGGAATAGAGCCTGTTATTGTCCATCAGGTCTTGATGAGTACCCTGCTCGACAGCGATACCTCGGTTAAGAACGAGAATACGATCGCAATTTTGCAGCAAGTTGAGCTTGTGGGTGATGATGAAGGTAGTTTGCTGGCTGCGGAGATGGGACAGGTTTTGTTGCACTTGGTTTTCGGTTGCCATGTCCAGGGATGGTAAATATTCGCTTGTCGCTTCATCAAGCACAAGAATCGGAGGATTGCGAATCAAAGCACGAGCGAGGGCAATTCCCTGTTTTTGTCCTCCTGAAAGCATTCTGGCTTTGCCGCCAATTTGGGTGTTATAACCTAGCGGTAAGCTGTGGATAAAGTTGTGTACTCCTGCGAGTTTTGCCGATGCGATCGCATCTTCTTGGCTGAATTCGGGATTGAATAGGGTGATATTTTCCCAAATCGTTGCGGAAAATATAAAGCTTTCTTGGGGAACTATTGCCAATTGGCTGCGGAGTGACTGGGTTGTCACCTCGGTAATGTCCCGTCCATCAATCAAAATTCTCCCGGAATTGGGACGATATAAACCGGCAAGTAAATTCACCAGGGTGGTTTTGCCCGCACCACTAGCACCGATAATGCCCAATTTTTGCCCAGGTTGGATGCGAAAAGAAATATTTTGCAGTGCGTCACCAGCTTCGGGATGGTACGAGAACGTCACATTTTCAAAATGAACTTCACCACGAATCTTGGGTAATATCTCCAAGCTTTGCTGCGGATTGGTTTCCGGTTCCGCTTCCAAGACATCATTCAGCCTTTCCATCGAAACCAGCACCTCTTGATATGGCGATCGCAATTCAAATAACGCCAAAATCGGCTGGGAAATGCTACTAACAAGCATATTAAAAGCGACAAACTGACCGATGGAAAGTTGCTCTTGCATAACCAAGGTTGCCGCACACCACAACAAAACAGTAGTTCCGAGATGGGCAATGGTGCTACTAATTAGCTGCAAATTATTTGCGATTCGTTGCCCTTGAAATCTGGCTTTGATGGCATTCGCAAACCGTTCTTCCCAATACATGCACACCATTGCTAAACAAGCAACCCCGCAATCGGAAGTACTTTGCTGACGAATGAAAGGATAGGGTTTGGTTAATCGAGTTGCGTCATTGTTCTGGAAAAACCCCACTCTAGTTCTACCCTTAGCAAGGGGAGGGAGATGGATTTGTTCTAATTTCTCTTCTTGTAAGGGGGATAATTCCGGAGTATCAGAGGAAATCAGACCTGTATTGTGTACATCATAAATAGGATCGGGTGGGGGCAAACGGCTGTTTGCCCCGTCTTCGAGCGAATCATCGTTTACCCTTTCTTCTATAGAAGGTAAAACCAATAACCTTATACTTTCCCAATATTCTGCTGGTAACTGATATACAACCGAATCAGTCTCCGCACTCCAAGCATCTGCTGTTGCATCGGGATAACCCCAGCTTTCACCAACTTCAGGAGCAGGAGCTTCAGTACTTCCAGTGCAGACACGACCATCCATTAACCAAAATCTGCCGCGATTCGCAGGATTAATTGCTTGTAACGACTCACCTGCTTTAATTTCCATTTTCATCAAATGGGGCAATATCTTCTGTAATGCGTGACTGGTTGAAGAGTGGAACTCAGTCATCGTCTTGAAGAAAATTAACCCTTGCCGAGTTTCTACTGCTTGCTGCAAATAAGATTGGAGAGTTGGGATTTGCTGCAACCAAACTTGTAAATCTGGTATTCCCACAAACGCAATAGTACCGGGAACTGCCGCGATCGCACGATAACCAAAAGCATTAGGAAAAAATAACTTATCCCCACCAAAAGTTTCCCCAGGTAAAAGTAACTGGGTTGATACTTCCCTTCCACAGCGAACATCATACCCCAACAATCTCACCCGACCTTGACAAACCAAACTAATATCTCTGGTACTTCCCAGCTCGTCACCCAATTCAAAGGAACGTATCTTCCAAACCTGACTAAAACTCGCTGCGTGGTTCGTATCTCCTGCGGCAGCTTTCAATAATTGAAGAATAGCCGCAAGTGGAGTAGGAGAAAGCGCAATATCACTATAATGCTCTCCCTGAACTTGTAACAACGGAGAGATGTTCATGGTTCGGTTTCTGATGTCTGGGTAAGCTTGTTAACTTGGATGCAGCACCTATTTGTCACAAAATACTAAAAAAGCTCAAATAAAAACTCATAACTTTACTTTTACATTTTTGCCTCATCTGAAGAGCCAAATGCAATATCTCAGTAGTGGTTTACATTCTCTCGATCCAATTCTGGTATTTTCTAAGCAATTTTTCGTACCGTGAAAGTTGGAATTGAAACATTTTGTTCGCCAAACTCAAATTTTTAATTAGATGTACTTATTAATTTGTAGTCTATTTTATGATTTTTTGAATTACCTTGTCAAAAAACTTTTAATCCTTTATCAAATTTTTACTGACTTCTCAAGTATCATCATCTCCCTAAAAATAAGTGATACGTATGTTAAATTACATTCAATTCAGCCAGATAGCCTTGCAAAGCAATGATTACATAGACTTTCATAACTACCAAATGTAATAAAAAGTTATTCTACCACTAATATTCTTTAGATAAATAAAAATTACCATATAAATATATACAATCATCAACATAACAATTTCTAAGTATCATTCTATTTTGGGTTCATCAAGAAGATTGGTGATGGAACTAAGCTGTTGATAAAGGGTTGAAATTGTAATTAATCTAGTCAAGTTTTGGTAAAGGGTAGGGGAGAAGTTGGGGAGAAATCATCACTTACCCAAAACCTCGGAAGACAATAAACAACCATCAATGAATAACTCAAGCTTTTTCATATCCTGAAACTTTATCCATTGAATCTGTTGTTTATCCGGAGAGGGTTTCTAATTGTGTCAGGGAATGGTGACAAGGGGGGCTATTTTATGGTTGCGTAGTGAGAAGGGAGAAGGGAGAAGAGAGAAGAGAATAAAAGATTACCTTACAATCCCCAATCCCCAATCCCCTATTCCCCATTCCCCATAACTAAATAAATTCCCCAAATTGCCATCGCTCGCAGGTAAGTACTAGCGCGGAAAGTACCGACGGCTGTGATGGCTTCGGGGGTACGAAATTGTAAGCCGTTTTCATAGATTTGATTGACGACTGCTTCTGTGAGTTGGAATGCTTCTGCTTTCATCCCCATTTGCAGGAGAAATGCTGCTATGCCAAAATTGATTCCCGTCCAAACTTCTAGTGGATGGGTGGCTTTGGGGTTTTCGGGGGAACCGTCGAGGTGTAAACCATTGGCTGCACCAAATTTACCGTTGTGAAATTTGAGGAAGCATGATTCGTAAACTGTTGTTAGGGCAGAATGGGCGCATTCGTTGGGGACAATATCGGTAAGCCCTAGTAATCGGGTGTAAAATTGACCGCATAATTGGTCTGCCATGACGATATCAGAACCGCTTTCGCTGTCGAGTTTGTAATATTTGCCGTTCCAGAGTTTTTCTTGGTAAATGGGGAGCGATCGCGATAACCAGGTTTGGAATTTGTTGATTTGGCGATCGATGGTGTCGGGATCGATATTTTTGTTAGATATTTTTATGTCAGAAGTTTTGAGGATATTACCGATCGCGATCGCAGATTGTAAAGCTGCTAACCACAATCCACCGCAGTAAGCGCTGACTCCCTGTAAACGCCAATCATCGAAGGTTTGGTCGGGAGCTCCGGAGTTTTCGGGGATACCGTCGTTATCTTGGTCAAATTCTTTTAAGTAATCGAGGGTTTGGGCGATCGCATTCCAAGATTCTGCTAAAAATTGGTAATCCTTGCCACCAGTGAGAATAAAATCTCGGTATACTTGCAAGACGAAATCGCTACCTAAGTCTTTCCAGAGGTTGCAATCTTGATAAGCGGTATAATTTGTTTTTTCCCACACATGCTCATTTGGCGCTCCTAAGTCGTGGGGTGTTGCTCCCGCAGTTTTGCGGACAGCCATTTGACTTTCTGCCCCAATTGTGTAGTAGTAACCAATGACGCGGGTTCTATCGTCGCTCATGGGAATTGCTCTGGCAAATGCCCGCATGACGGCTTTTTCGAGTTCGGGGAATAGCATTAATAAGCCGAAGGAACCATACAAACGCACATCTAAGCTTTCATACCAACGGTAATCCAGGCATTCTAATACGGCAAATTGTCCGTAGGGGTCTTTTTCGGTTGCAGCACTCCACAATGTCCCCCCGGCGGTGAGGTCGTATAATTCGTTAAATAACGCCATTTTGAACCAATCGGGCAAATCCCCACGGTTGAGAATTGGTTGCTGCCAAGCTTGGATTTGTTGCTGCCAGTCTTGGTAGGAATCGAGTGCGATCGCGGCTAAATTCCAGGCTGTTTCTCCATGACTGCCGAGAAAGTCAGTGTAGCGACGGTAATATTTAACTCCTTCGGCAAATTCAGTAATGGGGAAATTCCAGGTGAGGACAAAGGGAATTTCTAAGGTTTCCCCTGGTTGTAAGGTGAAGCGCACTGCTAAAGCGGAACCAGTTTGTTGGTTTTCGTTTGCTGGTGTGCGATCGCAAATATTCGGCAGGGAACCATTTTCTGCAAAGCTGTCCCAAATATCATTTCCCGTTCCTACCGGATTCCATCGGGTATGGTGGAATATTTCAACGCTGGGATGTTTGCGAGTGGCAATGCACCATTCTCCTTGCCCTTCTTCTTGGGGGGAAATGATGCCATCTCTGCCATGACGCTACCGATTTTATCGGCGTTTTCCACTATAAAATTATAATTATCTTGA
>JAAUPE010000290.1 GCA_012034595.1 Calothrix sp. CSU_2_0
CGAATCACATGATAAAGAAGGCATGGGAAACTCAAAAAGCCATCAAAAGAAGTGATGGTGTTTCTGCAATCTCATGGCGTTTCCACTATCTATGCAGTCAAAATCTATAAAAATTATGGGGATAAATCTATCGGAGTTGTCACAACTAATCCCTATCAATTAGCCACAGATATTTATGGAATTGGATTTCTCACTGCCGATAAAATTGCTCGTAACTTGGGTGTACCAACCGATTCCGAATTTCGTTACCGTGCTGGGATTACCCATATAATCAATGACGCATCGGAAGATGGGCATTGCTATTTACCGCAACCCGAATTAATTGAGGAAGTTTCCAAATGCCTCAAAACTGATGACCACCAGCAACAATTCGCAATTCGCAATTCGTAATTCGCAATTATTTATTCTTAAGTTTTTTGGTGGAGGCAACAAGTATTTTTCCAATAGTATGTGCTTCCTCTAATAGAGATTCAAATTTTTGTTTTTCAACTAGTTCTGATTCTATTAAAATTTCAAGCCAATATTCTGTTTCTCGCGCTTCTTTCAATGCTATTTCTAACTTACTTAAAAAATCTTTGTCAGATTGGGCAGATTGCGCTTCCCTGACATTAGCTCCCACAGATGTTCCCGAACGAAGTAATTGTTTGGATAGTGTTCTGAGAACTCCTGGCTGCTCATCCAAAAAAATACACGCTTTAATTATTCTAATTGCGAAGTTCTTAGTTCTATCTGAAATACTAATATTGTTAGCAAGCATGATGAAATTCAAACATCTTATCCTTTAATTATTATACAATTTTTCTTGCTTTAAAGCTACAAATGTTAGATAACTTAAATTGCGAATTGCGAATTACGAACTGCGAATTGTTTGTATGGGTTTCAAGCTAGGGTGTTGACTTTGGGTGTTTTGAGATGGTATTTCTTCATACAGAATAGATACCTGAAAATATAAGGATGGAAATAGGGAACTAATGGAGAAATTAAAAAGTTCATCCAGTCGATTAATTCGTCTTTTTAAGAAAAGTCGAGACAACTGGAAAGAAATAGCCCTCGAAAGACAAAAAAAACTCAGAGCGCAGGAAATAAAAATTAGAGATTTATCGCTCTCACGAGAAAATTGGAAACAACGTGCGATGAAAGCAGAAAAAGAATTACGTATCCTTCGTACCGACTCGGTTGATGGACAAAAAAAGGGGAAGAAATTTCAGACCCAATAGAAAATGTGACAGCTACAGGACATCATTATAGTGTCCAAACAATACAAAAAGCAGTAAAACAAACTATTGATTCTGGGAATAGTTTACGAGGAGTCGAGAAAAATTTGAAGTTAGACGCATCTGACGAAGAAGTTTCAACTCCAAGTTTTAGTAGTGTGAGAAATTGGTTAGGACGGATTGGGTTATACGAACTTCAAAGAGAAAAAGAATATCGAACTGATTGGATTTTCATTATAGACTTAACAGTGGAACTAGGGAAAGAAAAATGTTTGGTCATTTTAGGAGTTTCTCAAGAGTACCTAGAATCAACTGTTTTCCCTTCACAACGAGGATTAAAACACTCCGATGTTCAACTTTTAGCACTCGAAATTATGGAATCGACCAGAGGTGAGCTAATTGAACAAAAACTTTCTGAATTAACTAATATGGTTGGCTGCCCAGTACAAATAATCTCAGATCATGGTAGTGACCTTGAAAAAGGAATTAAACTTTATATACAAAAATTTACGTCTGTAATTTATACATATGATGTAACTCATGCAATGGCTTTAATACTTAAACATGAGCTAGCAACATCAGAAAAATATCAATCTTTTATACAAAAATGTAATCAGTGCAGACATCAGCTTCAACAAACAGAATTATCTTTTATATCCCCTCCATCTCAACGCTCTCAGTGCCGCTTCTTTAATGTTGAGAAGTTGATTAATTGGGCACAAACACTTTTAAATTGTCCAATAGATACTTTATTTGAATTATCCTCAAATTCTGACCAAGAAGCCCTAAATCAAATATTAATCATGAAGTTTGGTTGGTTAGGAGAGTATATAGAAGACATTTCTATTTGGGGTCAAATGGTTTTAATGACTAGAACTTTAGAAAAGCAACTCAAAATAAATGGAATTAACCAGCATTCAAACATTGAATTTGAGCTACAGGAATGTTCAACAGTAAAGAATGTTAATTCAGATTTTCAAAATAGTATTCTTGAATATATCACCAACGAAAGTTCTCAAATTCCCGTAGGAAAAACTTTTTTGGCGACTTCCGATGTCATTGAATCTATTTTTGGTAAATACAAGAACCTTTCGTCGAAATCCCCTATCAAACAAATAGGTCAGATGGTTCTAAATATTTCCTTATGTACTATGAACCTGGCAACTTCTGTGATTAAGCAGGCATTAGAAAACGTTCGCTATGTTGACCTTAAAGATTGGTGTTTTCAAGTTTTCGGTCAGTCCACGCTCTCAAAAAGAAAAATTGTATTTTCGGTCTCGGATGACGACACAGAATTTGCATGAAGTTTTTTAGGCTATATTTTCCACAAAGTCAACACCCTAGCTCTAAGGTCTGTTAATCAAAAGGAACGGTATACTCAGTTGCGGGAAAGGTTAGCTCAAATAGCAGTAATTCCATCTGTATTATAATTTATCGAATGAGTAAGCTATTAAAGCAGAGATATTATTTTTGATTTGCGATAGTATCAAATAAATATTATTTGCGCTGGGGAAAGTTCAAATATTCTCAATTTGGAAATCTTGTGGATTTTTCAAGATAAAAATATTATTTTCTTTTTGCTAAATCACCTGTACAAGTCACTGGCAAGCGTTCTTGGTACGCTTTGATTGCTAAAATATAATCACGTTCGATAAGTTCTATTTTGACTTTTATTAAGTTATCCAGTATTCTACAAACAACAGTGATTTTACCACTTAATTTATCTCCGTTGGGAGTAGCAAGTTGTGTCACAAAGCCTTGAATTTTACAGTTGGGATAATCATGAATAAATTTGCTGAATATCTCCATTTGAGAAAGATTTTCTGCTGCTGCCAATATTGCGATCGCTTCACGGATTCGAGGTTGATAATCTCCAATATTTTTGGTGTTTGGTAGTAAAATTTCTAATTCTCCGCGTTCTGCTTGCTTGTGCCAAATTGTGGCATTATTGAGAAACGCTCGGTCTTCGTGCCAACCATGAGATTGCAAATACTCTCTCAGTTGGTGTGGTTCTATGTTGTTGATAATTTCCGTATCTTGCACTGTAACTTTCATGGTTGTACTCCTTGACCGATACCTTCCATAATTAACTTGATAGAAGTAGCTGTAAATTGATTATTCCTGGGTATGCTGACAGTTACGGTCGATGTGTTTTGTGTTTCTGACATCCCTCGTAGCGATTGCCAATAGCCGCAAGACCTCATACAAAGTTCTTCTTCCGATTGTTGCACCCAATTGTCTAAGTTGTCGGGAAGTAAAACTACGATTAAGATTCGAGGAATGGCAAAGTCAACCATGCGTAAATCATTGTAGTTTTTGAGTTTGAGAGGATAGCGAACAGTTAAGTCGTCAATCACATCCCTTGATGTTGATTTTAGCTGTAATTCCAAGCGAGGCGCACGAATGCGTCCCATGATCCCTGTCGCTGCAATTCCCCAATCTACGCTATTGTCATCTACTGCTGGTTTGTAGAGAGAATAACCTGCAACGCTGGTAATGGCTTGGAGATATGCGTTACTGAATTGTTCTTTCTGTTGGTTGATGTCCACTGGCAAACTGGCAATTGGGTTAATTTTTTGCTGTTATTATTTGAATCTTCAGTTGTATATCCATGCTCCGTACTTTACAACTTAGAGCGTACTAATCGTCAACCCCTAATTTTTTCACCGTGCGATACCAAAGAAAGCGGTAGCTTGCTTCCTCGGAGGGGTACGAAGATGGTTGCCAAGGGCATCGAAATTAATGATTACATTTTTTTGCTCACTGCCGTAGGTGGTAGCTTTGATGCTTAGGGTGAAGGAACGCTAAAATTTAATCCCACCAATAGGAAATAACGAGAGCATCGCGATCGCGTTGTTTATCCTCTCCCCACAACGCTCCTTCAAATCTATATCTTAATTGCCGCTTGAGCCGAAAGCTGTAATTTTCATCCGCACCATCGGTTACATCCACCGAATCTGCTCGCCATTTCTTCCCAAAATCTACTAGTTGAGATACCTTTGTATCTTGATTTTCCGTGAGGATATGTAGGGTATCTGCGGGATAGT
>JAAUPE010000108.1 GCA_012034595.1 Calothrix sp. CSU_2_0
CCTCCAATATCTCCGTCAACGATAAACACATCCAAAACCTTCGAGTAAATCAATCCTTAAATTCCCATGTTTAAACAGAACACATTTTTTTTTGTAAATGCAACTAAAACTGTTAGATATCGGATAATTGGGTCATTGTGAGTTAGGAGTTCCCCCTACGGAACCCCTGACGAATCCGAATTGGGGAGCAACTCGCGTGCGGGGGTTCCTCCCGTTGAGCGAAGTTGCGTCATTGGGCACTAACAAAGTACAAATCAAAGTACAAATGACAAAAATAAATGACAAAAAATAAATGACAAAAAATAAATGATAATTGACCACCAAGCAAAAAGCGCTTCACTCTGCTAATGTCCAGTTCTGGAAATTAATTTAGTATTTCAATTCACAAATTATGGATTGACATTGTAGTTAAAAAAAATGAAACTTTGTGGCGGAATATACCATCTAATCTTCAAGAACTAAAATCTAAAATTGTTTCAGTAAATAGATATATAGTTAGCATTGGACATTTTTTGTTGAATCTAGTTATTTATTTACTGGTATAATGTGATGCTTTAAAAGGTAAGTTTTAGTGACTTAAATAGACTGAATCGTATTTAAAATTGTCAAAGTCATCATCACAGCGACCCTATCGCCTAACCGTATTACTGCCGCAACGCCAGCAAAAAACAAAGAGATAACTTCGGAAGTTCTATGTAAAAACACTTAATTACTCTAAAAACTTCCTTGATTTTTCAACTAAAGTTTGGGTGGTGAACTTGTTCCATAAAAACAGGCAAACCTGTAAGGGTGACGGTGTGAGGATTTGCTAACACTCAGACAGAATGACAACTCCCAATTAATGGACTCAGGAGAAAACACTGTGAAACTATACTGGTTACTACCCAGCACTATTGTTACAGCCTTTATACTTTCGTCACCCGCTCATGCAGCAAAACTTAACTCTTGGCGGTTCGATCGCACGCAAAATCGCTTAGAGATTACCACAGAGGGTGCTGTTCAACCAAAAGCACAACTAGTTTTTAATCCGACTCGATTGGTGGTTGATTTGCCAGGAACCCAATTTGGTCGTCCCCAACTTACCGAAACAGTCGGTGGTGCGATTCGTTCGCTTCGAGTTGGTCAATTTGATAAAGATACATCCCGTATAGTTATTGAACTTGCACCAGGCTACACACTTAATCCCCAAGAAGTTAAATTTGTTGGGGTTAGCCCAAATCGCTGGACGGTACAGCTACCCAAACCCGAACGCGAACAAGGGGGCAACTCAGCAACCACAAATAACGTTTATAACGTAGTTACCACTACCAGCAGCAATTCCAATTCTAATAATTCCCCTAATTCTAATAACTCCAATAATGCACCGACTAAAACAACAGTAGTCGCGGCAACCGAAGTTGGAACCCAAATAGAAAACGTCCAAATTACAGGTGACGGTTTTTATGTCCGTACAAGTGGTGGTGGAAATCCCCAGCTTCGCGTCATCCGTAGCCTTGATAAACGTTCGATAGATATTGATATTAGTGGTGCGACAATCTCAACTCAGTTATCACAACGAGATTTATCAGTCAACAAACTCGGTGTCAATCGCGTTCTTTTATCTCAGCTAAATTCCCGAACACCGACAGTAAGGATGCAGCTGCAAGTAGAAAAAGATAGCCCCGACTGGAAAGCATCAAAAAGCGGAAATAATGCCCTAATTATTATCCCCGGCACACCCGTAGTCCGCTTGCCAGATCGGGAAAATAATTCCCCTCGCGATCGCGACAACAACCAGCCAAATCCACCTGTCAGCAATGCGATCGCAACAATTCAGGCAATCGAACTCAATGTAACCGGAACCCAACTCATCGTTCGTGGTGACCAACGTTTGACAGGAAGTGGAGGTTGGGATCGGTCTAGCGGACTTTTCCGGATTACAATTCCTAATGCCAAACTCACAAGAGACCTACGAGGTCCCTCACTTGCTGCCAATAGCCCCGTACTGAGAGTTAAACTACAACAAGAAGCGAATAACGTAGTTATCTTAGTTCAACCCGCCGCAGGGGTACAAATTGGACAAATTAACCAACTAAGCGGTCAATTGCTTTCACTCGACTTACAACGGGGTATTGCTAGTAGACCACCTCTTAACCCCCCAATTAATCCCCCAATTAATCCTCCCGTTGTCCTTCCATTACCACGTCCTAACCCCCAACCATTACCACCAGGGGGAGGAGTCGTTGACAACCCATCACCAAATCCTTCACCCCGACCTTTTCCCAAAGGAAAGATAATTGTAATTATTGACCCCGGACATGGAGGTAAAGATTCAGGTGCGCCGGGAATTGGTGGATTATTAGAAAAAGACGTAATTTTACCGATTGGTAAACGGGTTGCGGCAATTTTGGAACAAAATGGCATCCAAGCAGTGATGACACGAGATGCTGACTATTTTGTTGACTTGAAACCACGGGTTGATTTGGCAGAACGCATAAACGCGACTTTATTTATCAGTATCCATGCAAATTCGATTAGTGGTCGTCCCGATGTTAATGGTTTGGAGGTTTACTACTACGATAGTGGTTATCAACTCGCCGAAGTAGTCAGGCAAACAATTCTTCAAAACATCTCCACCATCAAAAACAGAGGTACACGCAAAGCTAGATTCTACGTACTGCGGAAGAGCTCCATGCCTTCGATATTAGTCGAAACTGGCTATATGACAGGACGGGAAGATAATCCTCGTCTTGGCAATCGTGAGTATCAAAATCGGATGGCAGATGCGATCGCACGTGGCGTTCTCAAATATCTGAAAAGATAGTGGTTAGTGGGTAGTGGTTAATGGTTAGTGGGTAATGGGTAGTAGTTAATGGTTAGTGGTTAGTGGGTAGTGGTTAGTAATTAATGCCCCATGCCCCATGCCCCATGCCCAATTCCCATTTTGTAATAAAAATCCTTGGATAATAATTGTTGAATTGCTATAAATCCTGTATCTTTAATCAAAAACACAAAACAATAATCGCCAGTGTTTCCATCTTTCTTATTTGAAGGCAATCTTTTCCAATTCGACCAAGAACCCCAGCGTGCCCCGATTGGGGTATTTGACAGTGGTGTGGGGGGTTTAACGGTACTGCGCCAACTCTATCGCCAACTTCCCAATGAGTCAATTATCTACTTTGGAGATACGGCTCGATTACCCTATGGCATTCGCTCGCAAGCTGAAATTATCCAGTTCAATCGCGAAATTCTCACCTGGATGCAAAATCAAGGTGTGAAAATGGCGGTTATGGCATGTAACACTAGTTCAGCCCTAGCGCTGGAAATAATTCGCGAAGAGTTTAATTTCCCCATTATCGGTGTTATTCTTTCAGGAGCGAAGGCTGCCGTACAACAAGGTAAGCGTATCGGCGTTATTGCCACTCCCGCAACGGCTAAAAGTAGCGCTTATAAAAACGCTATCCTAGAAATTGAACCCGAAGTTCAAGTTTGGCAAGTTAGTTGCCCAGAATTTGTCCCTTTAATCGAACAAAACCGCATCCACGACCCTTATACAACAGAAGTTGCCCGTTCCTACCTGGAACCTCTAATCGAGCAGGAAATTGACACGTTAGTGTACGGTTGTACCCACTATCCTTACCTATCTCCAATATTGCGATCGCTCCTTCCAAGTACAGTAAATTTGGTAGATCCAGCAGTACATGTTGCCACTGCTTGCATCCAAGAACTTGAATTACTTGGCTTGAGAAATAATCATCCACCAATGCCAACTCGTTTTGTCGTCAGTGGTTGTCCGCAACAATTTACCCAATCATCTATCAATTGGTTAGGCTGTACTCCAACCGTTGAAGTAGTTCATTTTACTGATACTGTTGTATCCAGCTTTCACAAAGATGTAATTAGTTAATTAGTTAATGGTTAATGGTTATTGGTTATTGGTTAAGAGTTAATGGTTAAGAGTTAATGGTTAATACTCTTGATTTTATTGTTCCTTAGCCAATGCCCAATGCCCAATGCCCAATTCCCAATGCCCAATGCCCAAATCACTGACCATTTGCCACCTCTGTAATCTTCCCGGTTACTGAAATTTCTGATTTTCTCTCAGTTTTTTGACTACTGCGTTTAGCTAATGCTAATAATAGGTAGATTGAGAATAAATACCCCGAAGCTAATATAAAAATCATAATAGGCATCTTTACGTAAAACATTTCTTCACCCGCTGCTTTTTCTACGCAATTTAAGTTATCAGCGTTCATACAATTCCAGCCTCCAATATTAATTACTGGCAGCAAACAATGCCCATTACTACGAAGCACTAGAACGGAAGAACTGTAAAGCTAACTTAGTGTTAACTTTAAGTCGTTATTATTTCTCTACAGACTCACTGCCACATAGCACTCAAACCACCAAACAGCTATTTGCGGCTGAAAAGGCAGTTCTCACAAGTCTGCATATTTTTAGTATTTTTACCTACCCTAAAGTAGGATATATAGCCTTTAATTTAATTCAAAGGCTTTGCTTGAAACCTGCTTGGATAATTGCTCTAGAGAATAAACCTGCGTACAAGTATTCACTAAACCAACTATTAGCCTTATCGGTTTAAGCACATCAATTTCTATTCGATTTCTATTTATTTACAAATCAAGATAGGCATAAACGCTTTGAGAGCGGTAAACCTGCCTGAAGTCAATAAAAAAAAATTTCAAGTTCCTTGATTTTAGCGTAACATAACAGTCTCGCCTTTTCGACAAGTTAGCTGTTAATTTTGAAAACTTCTCCTCAATGCTCAGTATCGATCCAAATGAATCGATTATTTTGATAGCACAATATTCACTACGAGAGTGACTATGGCGATATGTCCTTGACATCAAGCTTCGCTAATCGCAGCTAAGAAACTAATTTTAGCTTCGGTTTTTACAGCCTAATTCAGTTACCTAAAGCAATTTTTGTTTCCATAGCCCGATAAAAATCTAACATATAAATCAAATTAAAGACTCAAAGCTATCCGTACTCTTCAATTTAATGTATAAAACGAAATCAAACCTACGTCTGAATTCTACTATAAAAATCAGCACTACATGTATAGCTTGTTATACCAGCCTCAGATGTATACACAAACCAAGAAAGCATAAAAACAATCTTCGAGCCAATCATTAAGAAACTTGTAAGCTTCGGAGACTTTTTGACACAGACTAAACACTAGCCCAAAATTTGCCTTTTGCGTTCTATCTTTAGATACACAGCCAAAAATACTAAATCCGAAAATTTAGCTGCTGAGATTGTAAAAAATTGTTAAGTAATATTTGGGAATTGGGTATGGCATTAAAAATTTACTGTGATATCTCGGAATTACCCCCCTTAATTCCCCCTCGAAACAAGGGTAAATAATAAAGTACGGTTTTTCTTTATCAACGCTTTGCAGCAGCACTGCGTTATCTTAAAATGAGTAGAGAATATGTAAACTTTCGTAACTTAAGCCAGAGTCCGCCCATCCATGACCCCAGCTACCTCCTTTTTTACCCCTGTGGAAGCAGACCTGCAAATATTAGCAGAGAACCTGATACAGCTAGTTGGAAATGACCACCCTATCCTCTATGCGGCGGCGAAACACCTATTTGGAGCTGGGGGAAAGCGTATCAGACCAGCAATTGTTTTGCTAGTATCGCGGGCAACAATGTTGCAACAGGATATCACTCAACGTCACCGTCGCCTAGCTGAAATTACGGAGATGATTCATACAGCAAGCTTAGTGCATGATGACGTAGTAGATGAGTCTGAAGTCAGACGCGGTGTTCCCACAATTCATAGTTTGTTTGGCAATCGAATAGCTGTATTAGCGGGAGATTTTTTCTTTGCTCAGTCCTCGTGGCACTTAGCAAATCTCGATAATTTGGAAGTTGTAAAGTTGCTCTCACAAGTTTTGATGGATTTTGCGGTTGGAGAAATACAACAAGGACTAAATCGTTTTGATACTAGTATTTCCTTAGAAACCTACTTGCAAAAAAGCTATTACAAAACAGCATCTTTGATTGCGAATAGCTCTAAAGCTGCGGGGGTAATTAGCGAAGTTTCTGCGGAGACAGCCGAACACCTTTATGAATATGGGAATCATTTGGGTTTAGCATTTCAGATTGTTGACGATATTTTAGACTTTACAGGTTCGACGGATACTTTAGGGAAGCCAGCAGGTTCCGACCTGAAAAGTGGTAACTTGACAGCACCAGTTTTGTTTGCGCTCGAAGAGAAACCGACATTAGAAATACTGATCGATCGCCAATTTGCCCAAGATGGTGATTTGGCACAGGCTATGGTGCTGATTCAAGATAGTCAGGGTATTCAGAGGGCAAGAGAACTCGCAGCATATCATGCGAAGTCGGCAGTTGAGCATATTTTGGAGCTTCCAGTTTCAGAACCGCGTCAAGCTTTAACAAACATGGCTGATTTTGTGTTAAGTCGTCTGTACTAAAAACTTTATTAAAAACTTTACTAAAACTTTATTTTAGTAAGTTACTAACTAATTCCCACAATGACCCTTGTGGCAAGTTAAGCTGATATCTGATAGTTTTTAGGCGATATCAGGAGGAATTGGGCTGCGCTTGTAATTTTGCTGTAGCGATCGCCCAATTAGCTCTTGTAGATGGGAGCGTTCGACCTCGATGGTGTTATCGATCGTGCCAGTCGTCTCAAAAAAAACTATACTATCTACGGGTTCTAATGCTACCAATTGGAACAACACATGTGTAACGGGAATGGGTGCAGCGATTACTTGAGGGTTAGACACAGCATCTATGCTGGCTCTTCCATCCTGTAATGTAGGGTAAGCGTATATTACACATTTTTCGAGTTCTGGATTTGCACGGTTACTTAATGTTGTCATTACCCATCGTTGATTTATGTCTTGCAGGATATAGTATTGGGAATGACGTAATGATGAAGCGATCGCCTTCAGGACAGGCGCGATTGCTGTAATCAGTTGTGGTGTAATACCATCTTGGGGTGCATTGTCGATCAGTAATTGAATTTGTGCTTCTAAGTCCATAAATTGCTTGTAAACCGATGGGTAGGTGTTGGCGGTAAATTTAAGTCGTGTGCAAATAATCGAACAAGAGTTGGGAATAATAGATTAAACCAAATCCTTAACTTTTGCATCTAATTTGCGTTTGAACTTCGCGTTTGAACTTTTCGTTTGTTTGCGTTTAGCTTATACGCAAAACCATACACCCAACACCCGTCGTCGTACAGGTTGTAAATAGGTATGTTAGGGTCTTTTTAAGAACTAGACTATGAATTTAGCCGCAACCACAACTATTCAGGGAGAAAATTCTATCGGCGTGGAGGCGATATTTGAACTCCTGTTCCAGGAGCTTCGTGTAGCAACCAAAGCTTCAGAACAAAATTGCCACGATGTGGCAATGCGAATCACCGCCGAAGTCTACCGCATTTGCAGTGAAAGCAAGCGCATCCAGGCTTCCGGTGCTATAGAAAGCTCCGCCATGACCCTTGCCCGACATCGACTCTCCCAGTGCCTACGTTACTACCAGTTGGGTTCCAATCGGGGTCGCATCGAACTTCACAGTACTTTGAGTGCGATCGTCTATCGTTACATTAATCCTCCACAAAGGCAACTAAGCTACCAAGGGCGGCTGACAATTATCGAGGATTTTCTCCAAAGCTTCTATTTAGAGGCACTTAACGCTTTTCGGCGAGAAAGCCAACTCGGTTCCACCTACCAGCCGCAAACCCTACTTGAATTATCGGAATATATGGCGTTTGGTGAACGCTACGGGAAGCGTCGTATTCCTTTACCGGGACGACAACAGCAGTTGATTATTCTCCGGGCACAAACTTTTTCCCAACAGCAGCCTCCAGAAACCTGCGTCGATATCGAACAAGCAGCCGAAGGTAGCAGCAGCGATGGAGATGGCTCTTGGGAAGACCCAGCCGTGCAGCAATTACGCAGCGCAATGGCAACCCAGCCAGAACCGGAGCCGCAAGAAGATACCTTGCGTTCTGTGGTTGTGACTGAATTGATGAGTTACCTAGAAGAACGCCAACAAACCGACTGTGCTGACTACTTTACGCTACGGTTACAGGATATGTCAGCCCAGGAAATCGAGTCGGTTCTAGGTTTAACCTCCAGGCAGCGCGATTATTTACAACAGCGTTTCAAATACCATTGATTCGATTTGCCTTATTGCATCGTTGGGAGTTAGTTCACGAATGGCTCGAAGCTGATTTAACCACCAATTTGGGTTTAACTCCGCAGCAATGGGATACATACATCGCTCAGATGGATGAGAAACAACGGTCTTTATTGGAACTGAAGCAACAAGGACAACCTGATGAAAAAATTGCCAAAACTTTAGGGTTGTCAATGGCACAACTTCAAAAACGATGGTTTAAAATTCTTGAACAAGCTTGGGAAATTCGTAACTCTCTAGTGTCCGGATCGGGTGCATCTACTCATGAATAGTGACTCAGAATCCTTACAAAACCAGTTAATTGAGTGGTTATTGGCTGAACCAGCCCTGACACAAAATGATACTTCGGTCGAATGTAAGGAAAATAACGGGGTAGAAAATTTAACAGCCAAAACTACTGATTCAAATAGTGGCGAACAGCAGTTAGAATGGACACCCCAAACCTTTCAACTAGGAGAAATTCCTACTGTGCAAGAACGTTTCCAAGCCGTCCTCAAACGTCGGTTACAAATTCAAATACAAAACCATCCTCCTTTGTTTCCCTGGGAAACCCAACTAAAAGAATATCCGGATTACGCCGATAGTCCGTCAGTTGCCATGATTCCAGCTTGGGGGTGGACGCAAGCCCGAACCTCGTTGAATCTGCCAATCGATTTACCCGAACGAGTTTTTCGGCAATTGCTAGAGAAATGTCAGGCTTTGGTAACTTCTTCATTGCCACTGGGGGCAAAACTAGTGCAGGCAGTGGAGAGTTTATTTCCAAATGACCAACATACTATTAATGATTTAGCTGGATTGGTTTTGAGAACTCCTTATCGATCTGCCGATACTTTGGAGGCTATGCCCAATTTGGATAGCGATTACGCAGAACTTCAGCCCCGTCAGCAAATGGCTGTGTCGTTACTGGCAGCTAAACAACTGCTGGAGAACTTGACACTACCGATTTCAGCTACTAACCCGATAGTTGAAAGACAGTGGTTGACTAGTGCTGGTGCGATCGCGCTCAAAGTTGAGTACCAAGCCCAAGGTTCAGCCTCCAAGCTGTGCGTTCGTGGCGATTTACCCGCTAAAGGAACTTTAAAGGTGGTGGGAAGTGGAACCCAAGCTATGGCGCAATCTTCCGCTCCCGGCAGCTTGAGTGTAGAAGTCACCTACAGTACGACAGCTTTACCAACACGGCAACCCTTTACTCTCGAAATCAATTTAACTGAAATTGACGAGAAACCTTTGACATTTTTGATTTTACCTACACTGTAAGAAAAAGCACTGGCACAAAAGTTTTATTTTCCGATTAATTTCCGAAAACGCTATCGGTCTGGAGATGACGAATCCTAGTTTTAAAGCGTATCCTTGGTTTAAAAGCAGTCATAATTTTAGGCACTTGCAACGTCGAGAATATCGATAATGCGGTGCCTCTAACGTCTACGGAAAGCAGCAGGGTTTTAGATTCTGGTTCCAGTTCCAAATATCCCTAATTATGCTGAGAAAGTTAGAGTCCGTTACGTCTAAGTGGCTGCATTTCAAACCATTTGCTGCTTTCTAATCAAAATGTTGAAATTTACTAGGATGAGTCAAGATGATAGTTTACCTCGATGGATGAAATGGCAGCAAAGTGGGTTCCTGTCATCTTCATTGGAGGTAGAAAACTCTGTTCCCTTGAGAGTGCTAGTGCTTTTGTTGGTCACTGTAGGGATTATTGCCAAGGATATTGCATCTGAGAGTCAATCATCATTTGGGCAGTACCTTTAAGTATTGTGGGTGCGAGTTGGAGTTACAACCGTCGTCATAGTCGAAATGTATCGGTAAAATTTGGAATCGCCATCGGAATGTTAGTAGCACTGGGTGCTTTCTTTGGGCGATTATTGGGGGAATTGAACGATACGCGGCTAGTTTTGGCGGATTTGCTAATCCAACTCCAGGTACTGCACAGTTTCGATATGCCTCGACGGAAAGATTTAGGCTATTCGATTGTTATTGGGGTGATTTTACTTGGGGTTGCGGCAACTCTGAGTCAAACTTTAGCTTTTGCACCCGTACTTTTGGTATTTTTAGGTGTTGCTTTACCGACTTTAATTTTTGACTATCGATCGCGATTAGGAATTACAAATTTCAAAAGTAAGAAGGAGAGGGAGAAGTCTGAAAAGATTTCTTCGGTTCTACCTTCTTATTTTTTATTGTTTGCTCTCATCTTGGTAATTGGTTTGGGTATTTTCGCAATTTTACCGCGATTCCCTGGCTACCAGATGCGGATGTTCCCCGTTAGTTCCAATATTGAAGTCAAAGGCAATTTTACTGGACGCAGTATTATCAATCCTGGTTATGTGCGTCAGGGTAATGGGAATGGTGGTAATCGGGCAGGAACGGGTATTGGGGGAAGTGGTGAACCCGGCAAGGTGGATTCGAGCTTTTACTACGGGTTCAATAGCCAGATGAACCAAAACCTCCGAGGTGGGATGAAACCCCAGGTTGTAATGCGAGTGCGATCGCAAATTGAGGGTTTTTGGCGAGTTTTGGCTTTCGATAAATACACGGGTAAGGGTTGGGAAATTTCCCGGAATCAAAAGGTACAAACTTATAAACGCTCTCCCTGGAGTTACCAAATTTTTATTCCCCGTCCTGGTAGTCTGGGAACTACGAAGGAAATAGTACAGACATATTCTGTGATTTCCGACATGCCAAACTTAGTTCCGGCTATGGCACATCCCAAGGAAGTATATTTTCCAGCACCAATGATTGCAGTTGATAGTGAGAATGGTTTACGCGCTCCGGTGAGTTTGGCGGATGGTTTTACCTATACTGTGGTTTCGGAGGTGCCAATTCGCGATCGCACTTTGTTGGGTCAAGCTGGTACTGAATACCCGGAAAGTATTAAAAAATATTATTTAAGTATTCCTACGGAGATTGCTGGCAAAGTTCGCGATCGTACCGAGCAAATTCTGGCAGACTATAACAAAAATCGTGTGGGTCAATCGGACAAAAGTCTTGATTCTGCTTACGAAAAAGCCCTTTATCTAGCACAATATCTCAAACAAAACTATAAAATTCCGGAAACTTTAGACGAGTTTCCTTTTTTAGAAGCAAAGGAAGATTTAGTCGAAGCTTTTTTATTCAAATATAAGGGTGGTTATCCCGACCATTTTTCCACAACTTTGACGGTAATGCTACGTTCGATTGGGATTCCTGCCAGGTTAGTTGCTGGTTTTGCCCCTGGGCAGTTTAATCCGTTTACGGGGATGTATGTGGTTCGCAACACCGATGCTTATGCGATGACGGAAGTCTATTTTCCCAAGTTTGGATGGTTTGCGTTCGATCCAATTCCTCAGCATCCTTTGATTCCCCCGTCGATTGAAGAAACTCAGACTTTTACCGTTCTCCAGCATTTTTGGAGATGGGTTGCGGGTTGGTTGCCTTCCCCTGTAACTGGTTTTCTGAATAATTTGTTTGGGGCAATATTTTCTTGGTTGACGAGAACTTTTGTTTGGTTCTTTGGTTTATTCACCCAAGGTTGGTTTGGTATTGTCCAGGGGTTGATAGTGGCAACGGGGTTGGGTTTTGTGGGTTGGTTGGGATGGCAGGGATTTCGTGAATGGAGCGATCGCATTGCTTTGAATAAGTTACCACCAATGGAAAGTCTCTATCGACAAATGCTGCAATGGACTGACAAGAAAGGTTTGGGAAAACATCCATCACAAACACCATTGGAGTTTGCCAAAGTATCCCATCAGCAACATTCGCCATTCACTGCTGAGGTTATCGACGAAATCTGTCAAGCTTATGTAAATTGGCGTTATGGAGGTTATCCACCCAATTTAAATCGATTGCGATCGCGATTAGATGAGATGAAAAACTGCCAAAAGTTGCGAAGTAATGTTTTAGCTGTTTTGATTCGTATTTATACTAGATGGTGTTGAAATGATAACCGTATTTTTCAGCACCATTTTATTTTAAGTATTAGCTATTTATATAAAATATAAAATAATCACAGACGATGATTGGTTATTGATGAATTTTGAGAGTTTGATGAATTTTAGTAACTTTACTATTTGTATTATTAGTCTAAAATTATTTCTCTATGAAAAGAATTTATAAACATGAATCGAACTCGAACGTCAAAAAAGATACTATACCTATTTTCTTGAATTTCAGAGTTGGTACTAGTAAGTTATCTCTGACTACGGCTAAATAACCTAATTAGAGCCACAAAAAATAATCAATCAATCCACACTACAAGTAGTTATTCAGTGAAACAAGGTATTTTTTGTGTAGCAATTTTACTTACTTGTGATAAAAATTCATAATATGTATATAGTCCATTCATCATAATTTACCTATATCTTTGGGAAGATTTTAAGTAAACTTGATTGATAAAGATTAAAAAAAAGCAATCATTATTTAAACACAATTGAAGAACGCTAATTTTGGCGTTGAAACTGCTATTTTTTGGGGATAACATGAAAAATAGTACTTCGTAGAGGCACAATTAAATTGGTATTACCCGTATACGCATTGTTTAAAAAATGCAATTCGGCATTCCGTGTGGTTCCGCCAAGTGTTTAAACACAAAGCGCTGCAAGGATTGTAGCCAATACTGTGTCTCTCCTCACATCACGTTGAACGTCAGTTTATTTTATGGACATTCAGCTTATCAACATCGGCTTTGGCAATATTGTGTCAGCAAACCGAGTAGTTGCCATTGTCAGCCCAGAATCTGCCCCGATTAAGCGCATCATTACCGATGCACGCGATCGCGGTCAACTGGTCGATGCAACTTATGGTCGTCGAACTAGGGCTGTAATTATTACCGATTCCAGCCACGTAATCCTCTCCGCGATTCAGCCGGAAACGGTAGCAAATCGCTTTGTGATTTCACGGGAACATCAAACTGTAGATAATTAGATAACTGGTGGGTTTAAATCCCCACCCTGTTTATTTTGTATCGGTAGTACTATGTGGATTAGAATAGTTTATCTGTCACTGATGCTACCAATAAAAGTTAGTCAATAGTCATCCTGTCAACTTAACAGCGATGCATGGCTAATGAATAATGTCTATTGATTGATTCATAGGTTGAGCGGATGATGCAACTTTTATCCATCCAGAATGGTGCTACTACGAAAAAATGCCTGTCACAAGGCAGATTGATTGTCTTAACTGGTCCAAGTGGAGTCGGGAAAGGCACGTTAATGCGATCGCTACTCCAGCGTCATCCGGAACTATATTACTCGGTTTCGGCGACGACTCGTCCCCCTCGTCCGGGAGAAATTGACGGCAAACACTACCACTTTATTAACCGCAGCAAATTTGAAAAATTAGTTGCTAGCGGTGAATTCCTGGAGTGGGCTGAGTTTGCTGGCAACTACTACGGTACTCTAAGACTTGCCGTTCTCAACCAAATAAATTCGGGCAAATCGGTGGTGCTAGAAATCGAACTTGAAGGAGCTAGACAAATCCGTAGTTCCTTTGCGGAAGCTTTCAGCATTTTCATTTTGCCACCTTCAATAAACGAATTGGAGAAGCGAATACGTGGTCGTGGACAAGATACGGAAGACGCGATCGCTCGTCGTCTGCGTCGTGCCCAAGACGAAATCAATGCTGCTGAGGAGTTTGACATTCAAATTATCAATGACGATTTTGAAGCAGCTTTACATTCAATCGAAGAGGCTTTGGATAATTTCCAGCCTTGTAAAGAAGGTAGCTAGAAGTAGCTAAAATAGATAGTTATTATAAATTTCCAAGCAATTAGGGGATATCAGGATGTTGTTTTATAATAGTTTTCCTGTCTCCTAATTCCTTTGGATTTTCAAGCTTTTGTACTATTTTATGTTAATACAGCCCATCATCAAGGCAAAATAAAGTACGCAGAAATAAAATACGTCGGAGTTTTCAATCAAAAAGCCTGTATTTATAGGGTTTCCCCAGCTTTTCTCCTATTTTTCCCTCCGCAAAAACTTGATAAATTCGTAAAATTACCGTGAAATTAAGTAGTCGTCTCCAGAATCATCCGGTAATGTTATTTATTTTACGCAAATACAAACAGAAACATTAGTATTATCACGGTTGGCAGTCGGTTAATTTAACGTAGCTTCGACAACACCTCTCCCGGATTTTTGCTATTCAAAAATCGTTCTTCCTGTTCATTTTAATGGACTTTCGCTATGAAGCTAGGATTGTAAATCCCAGACAGTATAGGAGTTTAGTTTTAGCGACTTATATGTACAGAACAACGAGGGAACGAGAACGCTGAGTCGCAAGCGATATGTTTCCCATCTATGGGGAGAGGTCATATTGTCTTTGTCGTAGCTTATTTTTCATCAGGTAGTCACGTTAATTTACTTAGCCTCAAAAGGTTTTAGTATCGATACTGTTGTGGCTAGATTCGGGCTTTGAGAGTACTAAATATTTCTATTTTAAGAGTTAATAATTTTATTGTGCATCTTCAAAAGCTTTTATTTATCTATTACTTATTATTGCTTTAGAAGCTGCTAAAGATTAATGAATCATCTAATATATAATCCTGATTTAGAAACTAAAACTAATTCAGAATCGACAATTATTGTTGCGACTCATCCTAAATTTACAGATATTACCGAAAATGTTATATCTTCTGAATTTTCATCTCCAGAATTTAATTCGCTAGAAAATTTTTCACCAGAATATTCTTCTCAAAATATCAATAATAATTACTCAAAAGATATAGGATATCTCGCAGCACCAGAGATTATTTCTGATGATGCAAGTTTTTCTCAAGTGACATCACCACAAGAAAAGTTAGAATTCCGCGATAAAAAGCCAATAGTAGCAGTAAAAGCTATTAAAAATTCCTCTTTTGTAGAGAGCGATCGCAAACTGGAAGCTACTATAAATACTGCTGTACCAGAAACGGAAAATAAACCTTCTTTCTCAAATAAAGCTATTGAGATTAAAGCTAAAATGACCAGCGATTTTAAATTGCTGAAAGTGGGAATTAAGTTGAGTGGAAGTAATGCGATCGTAAGTATTTTAGTCAATGTTAAACAAGATAATTCCCAAGATATTAATTTGGGAGAATGGCTACTACCTTATAATGAGGTAATCAAAATTTTGAAGCTGAATGTTACCAATTTAACAGATGGAAAATTTAAGTTAATTGCACCTGGGTTTGTCACATATGTAGACCAGAAACAAATTCGCAAAGACTCTCAATTAGGTTTGGTCTTTTCTATTACTGACTTGCAAAAGCTATTTAATATTAATGCAAAATTTGATAACAAAAATAACATCATAGTGTTAGAAGTCCCTTGGTTAAAACAAGAGAAAAAAGAAACCTCTCAAACAAATAAAAATTATACTATTCCACCTCGTTATGTTCCTAAGAATTCAGTAAACACATTCACAACTACTATCCCACTTAACAATAGAAGCATTAATCATTTAACGAAATCAGAAATTACTAGCGGCTTAAGTTTTGGCGATACTCAAAATACGACTTTTGATGTTAATGCTATTTTCCCATTAAATAGTCAGATTACAGAAAGTTTGACAAAAAATAATATTTTTACCGTCGAACAAACAGGGGATTATCTACAACTAGAAACTGTCAGAAAAACAAACCAAAGCATAATTAATATAAAAGAGCCAAAAACCTTAATTGGTACACAAATTCAATTAAGTTTGATTGCTTCTTGTGCTTTACCAGGGACTAACCCCGAAAGCTTATGTTCGTACACACCAAGTTTGATAACGGAACAAAATTCTCTCAATCCTCAAACTTTATTCCCAACTAAGTTCTTGCAACCTGCTAAATTTGGAGAAGTCGTAACACCAGAATCATTAGATACTATTAAACAGCCCGGTTTTCAATTGGGAAAAAATGGTCAACAAATAGGTCTAGATTTATTATTTCCTAATGTTGGTAGTTCCTTTGGAAATACTCAATCAAATAAAACTGCTGTTGCTAGAAATGAAAGACTTGAAAATACACCCGCAGGTTTTTATTCTACTGTCAGACAAGTTGTCAAAGTGAATGACCGAGAAGCAGTTATTGGTCGTACAGTTCGCGGTTTTGGACTAGTATTAGATGATAAAAATATATTGCTAAACACAGCTTTACAATTAAGTCATTTGATTTTGCCAGATGTCGAACCGGAAATTACTGGAGGGGCAAATCCACCTAACAAAAATATTAATCGTAATTTATTTTTTGCTGCTAATAATGCATGGATTCCAGCAAATAGTTTTACTATTTATCATGCTGGAATTGGACGCGCTGAAACTCCTAAAAAGAAACTTACAGATATAAGACAAGCTGCTGCTGCAAATTTTGAAAGTATGTGGTTTGGCTTTTCACCAGTTACTAAACGTACCTTTACTAGCACCTCTCGTTACGAACTAACTAGCCCTAGTAGAGTGATAAATTCAGAAGGTGCAGAAGGAGATTCAAATTCAAATATTGATTTTTTATCTACTTTTAATGGACAAAACTTTTCAACACAAACTTTAAATAATTTCTATTCTCAGATTTATCTAACAATGTTTAATCAAGATGCAAATTTTATTAGTTCTAGCCAATTTACAGAAAAAACAAATTATGTTCCCCATTTAACTATTGGTGGCAATATTACAGGTACTGAGGATATTTTTAGATATTATGGTGGGATAATAGCTGGAGATAATATTAATGCATATTTTGGCTTAGGCTATACTAAAAATACCTTAAGTGGCTTAACTTATTCAGTTGCCGGAATCGCCTATACAAATCCAGATTATGACTATTATAGTAATGTTAGAGCTAGTATATCTAAAAAAGTTAATTTGAGCAAAAATTCTCATTTGCTATTATCAACTGGATTAAATTATGCCTTCGATCGCGACACAAATATTGGTGGAATTATATTTAACTCACCGATAAATTCTGTCACTTTAGGAGCAAGAGCTAATCTTGGCAATGTTTCTTTTGGTTTACTTAACTATTTTGGTGGTATTTTACCCGATTCAATCAAGAATACTTTGCGAACTGATTTAACAATTAAATTCAATAACAACTTTATACTCTCAGGTTATTACACCCCTATCAATGAAAGTTTGAGTCGCTCTCGCTATGGAATGGAAGCGAAATTTAAACTCGGTGAAAAGAAAAATAGTCCTATTCTTTCCTTCTCTTGGAATAACAACGAATATAAACTTGGTACTGATAGCGGAAACAATAATTTAGGTGTTGGAAATAATATATTTACACTTTTTTTGAAAGGTAATTTTTAGAGAAAATGTAGATAGATATAATTAAAAACTGAGTTTATTAAAAATCTTATAAACTCAGTATATTCTTATATTATTTCGATTACAAATATTAGTACATATCAATAAAGACGTTCCATCCAGTGGAAGTCTTTACAAGAGTTCTTACGATCGCAATTTTAGCGCTTCATATTGCGATCGCATACCCTATTTAGTAGCTGCTCAATTTAATTTCACCAGTTCCAGTACCACTACCAGCTCCAGTACCACCAACAGTTACAGTGATCTCAGAATCGCTGCCGATCGCAGTAGCAGAATTAACAGATCCCCCTTGGATGGTAAAAGTCGAGGGGTCTAAGCTAAGATTTGTCGCAGTTGTAGCTGTCGCAGCTGCACTAGTTTTACCGATTGCCGCAGAAGCAGCACCAGTAACACCCACACCATAGATTTCTGTGAAGGTAGCAGCAGCAGCAGCATTGCGTGAATTGTAAGCTTCAGGATTTCCATTTTCGACTGATGACACTCCTAATGGTCCAGCCAAAGCTGTCGAGGCTAAACCAAATAAACTAGAAGCAGTAGCAAACAAAGTAACAGCGAGTTTTGTATTAAATTTCATTGAAATTATCCTTCTTAGATATGTTAGGGAAGGCACAGTACACACAAAATCACTTAAGTGAAATCACTGTGTTACTAACAACTGCTGAAGTATGGGAACAAACCCGGATTTAATTCAGTAAATACCGTATTTTTTACAGTAATTTAACGTATTTCAACTATACTTTAAACTTAATTTATACATTAAAAAGAGAATAATAATATTTTAATGGTTTGCTTTTTTCTTTGATATAATGTCTTCCTGGCTGGGATTTCAAGGGCGCAAGTTAGGCTGTTGACTTTGTGAGAAATCCACTAACAATTAAGCTGTTAAGCATCCAATTTATATAGACAAAGCGGGCAGGATGCCCGCACCACAATGATTTTATTTTTTGTTTTATACAATTTAGCTGCACATCAGCTTGTCATGAGATTTGATATTATAGTTTCTACGAATAAACCGGATTTCTAATTAGCATTATTAGCCTACCCCACACTTACTCCCAAATTCTTGAGCAGGCATTGCTTATGATCGCCCAAATTGGTGAGCCTAAACCTTCAACTGGACTAGTGATTTCTTGGGAAGCTTTGCCCGGTGACTTTCGCTTAGAGGACGATCCAGTGGAAAATACCGGACAACCCTTATTAGCTGGTGCTTTGCGCGAAAGCCTAGAAATAGCTGGATTTATCCAACCACAAATGTTGGTTGCGTCTAATTTTGCTTTATGTGCTACCGTCAATGGTCAATTTATTGCCAAAGCACCTGATTGGGTTTACGTTGCGAATGTGAGTCAAATTTTACCAGAACGCAAAAGCTATACACCGAATTTAGAAGGGGATATTCCGGCGATCGCAATGGAATTTTTATCCGATACGGAAGGTGGTGAGTATTCGGTCAAGCGGACATATCCCCCTGGTAAATGGTTCTTTTACGAACAAATATTACAAATACCTATTTACGTTATCTTTGAATCTAGCGCTGGTTTGCTGGAGTTTTACGAGATTGAAAATGGACGATATGAATTAAAGTTACCTAATCCTGATGGTCGTCACTGGGTTGCTTCGATGGATTTATTTTTGGGAACCTGGCAAGGGGTAAAGGAAGGAAGAACTGGGTATTGGTTGAGATGGTGGGATAAAACAGGTAATATTTTACCTTGGGCAGTCGAACGAGTTGAGCAAGAACATCAGCGTGCCGAACAGGAAAAACAGCAAAAAGAGAAATTAATTGCCTATTTACAATCCCAAGGTATTGACCCAAACACCATACTTTAGTTTTGATGTCAACAATACAATAACCCAAACCCATAAATAAAGGGACTAGAGTTTCTTTTCTCCAATCCCTTTATGATTAAATTAAGTTAAAACTAATAAGTTAAAACTAACCGATTAGACCTTGGAAAACAGCCAAATTGCTAGTCAAGAAGTAGGCAGTAATTGCACCACCAATACCACCAATTAAAAATGCACTAGCAAAGTTATTCCAGCCTTCTTTTGAGGTAAAAGCATTAGGTGGTTTAGGTACTGTGACACTCGCGAGTGGTTGCGGAGGATTGCTGTTAGCATACAGTGACAGACAAGCGGTCAAAATGACAACTAGACCGATGCTTGAGAGCAAACCAGCCAAATTAGCATTTTCAGCATTCCGCAGTGGACCTAGTTTGGCAAATGGTCCAAAGATAAGATAACCATGTGCCATCCCAACTTCTAACCCACGACGGAAGGGAGTTAGATCGGGACGATAAGCTGGTAAATTATTGATGAACCATTTGATCGATGGAGAAGAATTGACTGGGGTTTCCAAGTTTCCTTGCTGTGGATCGCGACCTGCGGGAAAAACAACTTCGCGGTTTCTGGGGTCGCTAGCAAGATTTTTTGATGCGTCAACTGCTTGCATATTTTATGTTTGCCTCTAAATAATGTCTAACATTTGGCAAGATTTTGTCTTCATGATAATTGAAGTTGAGTACGCTTCCGTTAGCTCTGTTTAAAAAACTTAATTTAATGCTTTATTACATTTAATATTTTCGTACTTAACATTTTGAATTTATTGATGAAAACAAAAAATTACGTATTTCATGTAACATGCGATATGCTGTACCCCAGAAGGTAAGCTTATCGCGAACAATTTGCTTTTGTTTAAAAAGCGAAATTAAAGCAATTCAAAAAAATCATTTCTAAACAAATTTTTACTTAACAATCCAAGATGACGACCATGAGTTAAAACATGAGTATTTTAACCCTCAGTCGTCACAGGTTTTGACTCAAAAATTATACCTATTTCTCAAATGCCAGAATTAGGGCAGTGGGTGAAAAAGTAGGTCAGGGAAAAAACGGTTAAATTCTATCAAAAGTCCGGCTGTAAAAATCAGTAAAGCAAATAGCAATACTGGTGCGATTGATAGGTATCTCAGAAAGTCATTTTGTTGCACGGTTCTAACTCCCAAAAAATAGTTTTACGGAAATCATAGATGGTGATTTCAGCCCTGTAGAGAACTGGCATTAGCCAACAGATGTTGGTTCGTGCCCATCTCAACTTTCTCAGACATATTCACGATTTTGTCGTTGAGATTTACCCGTTGATATCTTCCCCACTTCAAAATTAGTGAAATCGGAGGATAAAAACTAACGTGGGGATATGGTGATTTCTGTATCTTTGGCTGTTAACTCACCTGTGCTAAATTCCTTAAGCGCTGCTGCGGGCCAAGCAAAGCCAGTCAGCATGGTTTGGAATGCCAAAGGTACATCAATAACGATTTCCTTCATTTCTGGGCTATCGGTCTTACGAACAGCAATGAGGTAAGCACGACCTACCCAACCAATCCAACCTGCAATGTAAAGGAACAGTACGCTAGGAATTAAGAAATCTCCAGCGCGATCAAGACGACCGTCAACAATTAGGTGAGGTAGACCCTCAGGACCGCATAGCGCTTGTGAATAACGTTCAAAGCGCTTTGCACCAGATTGTGGATCGGAAGTCGTGTTACGGGCGTTTTCAGCACGTTGCTGGAACGCTGGAGAGTCTTTACAAGGTACTAAGTCAGCTCCTAGTGCCATCGAAGGCGGAGTGAAGCTAAACCAAAGACAAAAAGCCAATATCAGAGCAAACAAGCGTTGCATGGGATTGTTTCCTTTTATTACGAAACAAAAAATTTCTTGTACAAAACGAGGCGGCTTGTACAATCTTTATTTGCATAACTAGCATGTCATCATAATCCTTGCTCGTGAACCGAGTAAAGTTTAAGTCAATAAAAGTTAAAGCTTCTCAACGAAAATTTAGGGAATTAGAGAGAATTAAAATATCGGGCATTGCTCATTTGTGAAAGGCAAACCCCCTATTCAGCATTTTCTATTTCCCTTTATCCCCAGATTCCCCACTCTGCCGCCATGCCAACTGTATTAGCAATCGAAACTAGCTGCGACGAAACCGCCGTTGCAATTGTTAACAATCGTGAAATCAAAAGTAGTATTATTTCTTCACAAATTCCCGTACATCGACAATATGGGGGAGTTGTGCCAGAGGTTGCCTCGCGATCGCACCTCGAAACCATAAATTACACGATTTCCCAAGCATTCGAGGAGTCTGGACTCTCGTGGGAACAAATCGATGGAGTTGCCGCAACTAGCGCACCGGGGCTAGTGGGGGCACTTCTAGTTGGGTTAACAGCAGCTAAAACCTTGGCGATGTTGCACGAAAAACCCTTTTTGGGGGTTCATCACCTTGAAGGTCACATTTATGCGACTTACCTGAGCGAACCTTCATTAAATCCCCCTTTTTTGAGTTTATTAGTTTCGGGCGGACACACGAGCTTTATTCATGTTCGGGAATGCGGTAACTACGAAACATTAGGGGGAACCCGCGATGATGCCGCAGGTGAAGCATTCGATAAAGTCGCTCGACTGTTAAAGTTAGGCTATCCCGGTGGACCAATTATTGACCAGATAGCTAAAGAAGGGAATCCCTTGGCGTTTGCTTTACCTGAAGGTCGAGTTTCCCTGCCAAACAACGCTGGGTTCCACCGCTACGATGCCAGTTTTAGCGGCTTAAAAACGGCTGTATTGCGTCTTGTGCAGAATATTGAAGCAGAAGGTCGGGAAGTGCCTGTGAGGGATGTTGCTGCCAGTTTTCAGCACACTGTAGCCCGTGCCCTCACCAAGCGGACTATTGCTTGTGCCCTCGATTACGGACTTAATACTATTGCGATTGGTGGTGGTGTGGCTGCTAATAGTGGATTGCGATCGCATTTAAGCGTAGCTTGTGCTGAAAATAACTTACGGGTACTGTTTCCACCCTTAAAATACTGTACCGACAACGCCGCCATGATTGGCTGTGCAGCCTCGGAACACCTTGCCCTTGGTCACACTTCACCCTTGACATTAGGGGTTCATTCCCGACTTGCCCTGACTCAAGTAATGAGTTTGTATCAAAATTAGGGCATAGGGCATAGGGCATAGGGCATAGGGCATGGGGCTATGGAAAATAAATATGAGCTTATAAATTTCAGTTGTTTTAACCTTGATTGTTCGACACTTTAAATAGCGATCGCTATTTATTCAAAGATTAAATAATGAATGTTGATGATAAAAGCCTCAAACAAACTATTTGCGTTGATTTTCCAAGATAATAAATTTGCACAATGCCTAAGCTCTAACTTAAAGCTAAATTTGAATTCTTTGAACCTAAAAATCCCCCATTCCCCATGCCCAATCCCCCATGACCTATGCCCAATTAAAAATTAAAAATTCTGCGCTACTAACCTGCGGATTTCATTAGCAACGGCATGAGGTTGTTCTAACATCGCTAAATGCCCGCAATTAGGTATTTCGATGACATTTTCACCGCAATATTGAAACGAAGGGTGAAAACTAGCTAAATGACGGACGTATTTTGGTTCCATTACCTTATCTTCAGCACCAGCTAAAAAATAAACTGGCTGCTGGAGTTGGGCAACTAACTGGGGTAAACGATTAACTTCTTCTTCGGTTGTCGATTCCAGCAGTGAACCCAGCGCGGCTTCAGGGTCTGCGACAATAAAATCAATTACTCTTTGTCTTGCCCAATGACGCTCTAAGGGACGGACGACACTAGCTCGTGTAAATAATAAGTCAATCAGTGGGACTTGGGTAAGCCATCGCGGTCGTACTTGTAAAAACTTTTGTCCTGCTGCCCGAAATTGCTCAAAGGCTTCCTTTAAGTAAATACCTCCACCCGCATTGATACAGAAAACCCCCTTGACCACACTCGGAAATTGGGCTGCTGCCCAGAGTGCGATCGTGCCTCCCAATGAGTGACCGACTAACCAAGCGCTTTTAATATTAAGTTGTTCCAAAAGTACCGCTAAATCTTGAGCGTAGGTAGTTGGAGCATAAAGCGAATCAAAGGGGCTAGTGTCTATGTTGTAATCTGAAGACGTTTGCAAATTGATCGATTCGCGCTCTTTATCTGATTTAGCATTTGCTTTGGCTTGCGATTCGCCAAAACCTCTCAGGTCATAAGACAAGCACTGGAAATCGTCTTTGAGAAGAGAAATCACAGGTTGCCAGTATCCACGACTATTTAGCCAACCGTGGATAAATACTAAAGTATTGGGGTTTGATGTCGGGTTTGTTAGCTCGTATGCGTGGGGAACGCCCAAGATTTCGATAGTTACCATATTTCTATCGTACCCTTAAGAACGGGCGCGACTGAATCTAACTAGAAAAGATAATCAAACAAAATAGAACGTAAAAGTAAAAATAACAGATTTTCTGTTCGTATCTGCCTATAACCTGCCTAATAATCTCTGTCGTACTCCTTCTGCAATTTTATGCCCAAGATATTCGGGTATCAAACTTTCGTTTGGTCCTAGTAAGTAAAGAATAAGTCGAGTACGTCCCCGCCAAACTAACAAATTAGCGTTAACAACCAAAAGGTCTTCTTGCCAGATTGCGTACATAACTTTGTAAAATAATCCCGGTTGGTTATCGGCTTCAATTACCAATGCTGGTAAGTGAAAGACTGGATCGACGTAAAATTCTGTTTGAACCTGTTCTAAGCCAGCATCCAGATTAAATTCGACGGCTAGCATTTCTTCAACTTCAAACCTGCCTCCCAAGGCTTCACGAATCGCTCGACAAACGTTTTCGGCGGTTTTGTCGGTGAGGGACTTGCTGCCACGGGATACGATTAGCTTGATAAAAACCAGCATGGGTGGTTTTATTTGCCCGTACAGACTGAGGGAGTGGATTGTTAGCCCGTAAGCTGCTAATACACCAAATATATCGCTGAGGAGAAATGATTGATTGCGGTAGGCAAAATGCAGGGCACTTTTGCTACCTTCGGGTTTAAGTTCGATTACAGCCCGTCTAGTTTTGTAAAGACGGTAAGCAAGACGCAAGTTTTGTAGTTGAATTTCGCTGCTTACAAATTGCTCGTAAAACTGGGGGAACGCTCGGTTAAAGCGTTTGAGAAGTTCTAGGGTGGAAATTTTTAAACCAGAAGCCATCATGCTTATTGTTATTGGTTGATTGGGAATTGGGGAAGGCACTCCTGTGGGTCATTTTCTCCGTTGAAGAAAGTGTCCGTCATTAATATTTAGTCTTTAAGCGGTTTTTAAAGTAACTCACGACAAGCGAGTGAGGACAAAATCACTGAAAAAATAATAATTGATTCAAAATCAAGGACAAATCCTCTTAGTTCGGTTTATGATTCTCCTAGCCTTTGCAACAAAGTGCTAAAGTTGAAATTGATTGGTGTAAAACACTCCCTTACTGAATAACGTCAATTACAAAATCGATCACTACTTACACAAGTTTAAGTGCGAGATGTCATAGATGTGTCAGAAAGCCGAGCCTGTATTTACAGTCTTTCAGTGGAAACCAATTCTGTTATACTCCCGAACCGTCTGGCATGGGTTTTTGGAAAACTTGGTTTAGTACTTCAGATACTGCGATAACCCGCACCACTCCCTTTGAAGAGTATGTGGAAACTTCTAACAGCTCTAATGGGAATAGCGATCGCGAATCCTCTATCAAAGAAGCTCGTATTGTTTTTAGCACCGAACGTGACATCGATTTGTACGAACTCGAAGAACTTTGTGATGCTGTTGGTTGGTCTCGTCGTCCTTTACGAAAAGTCAAAAAAGCGATCGAACATAGTTTTCTCGTTGCGTCAATGTGGCAAGTACGAGGAAATCAACGTCGCTTAATTGGCTTTGCCCGTGCGACTTCAGACCACGCATTTAATGCCACAATCTGGGATGTGGTTGTTCACCCCGATTTTCAGGGTAAAGGTTTGGGTAAAGCTTTAATGAAGTACGTACTCAAAAAACTCAGGAGTGAGGAAATCAGCAATGTTACTCTTTTTGCCGATCCTCATGTAGTCGATTTCTACCGTGGTTTGGGTTTTATGTCCGATCCTGAAGGTATTAAGGGTATGTTTTGGTATCCCCAATAAGGTAGGTTGTTCCACATTTTTTGTATATTTGGACGGGTAGGAATGCCCATCCCAATAAAAGGTGTGTCTTTGGGATAATCAAATCCAACGATACTGGGAAGACGTTCCATCGGAACGTCTCTACTAAAATCCAAAATCTAAAATCCAAAATCTAAAATCCAAAATCCAAAATCTAAATCCAAAATAATTAAACAT